>NZ_BAAGRZ010000003.1:0-419976 GCF_054782695.1 Streptomyces deserti | reverse complement strand
CCAACTCCCGGGTCGCCTCGATGGGTTTCACCGTGACGTCGGTCTTCGCACCGGCCGCCGCGGCCTTCTCCCTCGCGGGTTCGGCGGAGGCGCCGCATCCGACGAGGACCGAACCGACGATCGCGGCGGTGATCCAGCTTCGGACGGGTCTCGACGGTGGGCGCAGCATCGATGGCCTCGGTTTCTTGTCGGGGTCCCGGAACGCCTCGAAGATACATGATAATCGTTTTCATCGAGGCGTTCCGGTGTTTCCGCCCTAGGCCCGGCCCCGGAAGACCTCGATGAGGCTGGCGTAGCTGGTCCCGGCATGGCCCGCGGCGATGGCGCGCTCGGCCAGGGACTGGATACGGGCGGGCCAGTCGGTGTCGACGCCGGCGGCGGCGCTCTCCCGCACCAGGTGCTTCATGGTGGCCAGATGGGTCTCCAGGGTGGCGTCCTCGGCCGGGTAGGCGCCCCGGTCGATCTGCTCGGCGTAGGCGCTGACGAATCCGGTGACGCTGGCGGCCCACTGGTTGGCGAACGGCGCGAAGGCGGTCGCGTCCACCTTCGCCGCGCCGAGCAGCGCGGCCCCGTGCAGGAACGCGTTGAGCGTGCCCCACATGAGGCCGAGCAGGGCCACGTCGTACAGCGCCGCCAGGCCGGGGTCCGTGCCGAAGAAGGTCGCGTTGCCGAGCGCGCCCAGGCTGTCACGGTGCTTCTCGAACGCCTCCGGTGCTCCGCTGAACAGCAGGAACGCCTCGGGGCGGCCGATCACTTCGGGAATCGCCATGATGGCGCCGTCGACGTAGTCGGCGGTCCAGGTGGACAGTTCGCGGGCTTCGTCGGAGGTACCGGAGGTCAGGTTGACGAGGGTCCGGCCGGCGAGGAGGTCCCGGTGCGGGCCGAGCGTGTCGCGTACGGCGGCCGCGTCGCTGAGGCAGACCACGACCAGGGGACTGGCGCGGAGGGCGTCGGCCACGGACGGGGCGAGGACGGCGCCTTGGGCGACCAGGGCGTCGGCCTTGCCGGGGGTGCGGTTCCACACGGTCGTCGGGTGGCCGGCGTTGCGGAAGGCGGCGGCCAAGGCCTGTCCCATCAGGCCGAGGCCGATGACGGTGACGGGTGCGGTGCCGGAGCCGGTGGGTGATGCGGTGTTCGGTGTGCTGGTCATGGCACGACTGTGCGCGAGAGGGGTTCCGGTCCGTCTCCGGAAAAGCTGCGGCGGGGTTGTGGGTAACGTGGGCGGGTGCGTTTCGGAGTGCTGGGTCCCCTGGAGGTGTGGACGTCGGACGGGAGGCCCGTCCGGGTTCCCGAGAGAAGGATCCGCACCCTGCTGACCGCGTTGCTGGTGCACCGGGGCCGGGTCGTCCCGGTGGACCGTCTCATCGACGCCCTGTGGGCAGACGCGCCGCCGGCCCACGACGTCCGTACGCTGCGGTCCAAGGTCTCGCTGCTGCGGCGCACCCTGGAGGACGCCGAGCCGGGCGGCCGCGACGTGATCGAGTCCAGGCCGCCGGGGTATGTGCTGCGGGTGGGCGACGACGCGGTCGACGCCGGGTGCTTCGAGACGCTGCTGCGCCGCGCGCGGGCGGTCACCGGCGACCCGCGTGCCACGGCCCGGCTGCTCGGCGAGGCCCTGGAGTTGTGGCGCGGCACCGAGGCGTTCGCCGATCACGCCGACGAGGAGTTCGTACGCGCCGAAGCCCGGCGGCTGGAGGAACAGCGGCTCGTCGCGCTGGAGGAGCTCGCCGAGGCGCGGCTCGCCCTCGGCGAACACACGGTGCTGGCAGCCGAGTTGGGTGAGCTGGTCGCCGCGCATCCGTTGCGTGAGCGGCTGCGCGCCGCCCAGGTCCGCGCCCTGTACCTGGCGGGCCGGCAGGACGAGGCGCTGGCGAGCCTCGGCGAGGTGCGCGACCGGCTGCGCGACGACCTCGGCCTCGATCCGGGCGCCGAGCTGGCCGAGTTGCAGGAGGCGATCCTGCGGCAGGACCCCACCCTCTCCCCCGCCGTCGCGCCCGCGGCCCGGCCGCGCGGCAACCTGCCCGCCCCGCTGACGGAGCTGATCGGCCGCACCGATGAGGTGCGGCGGCTCGATTCGCTGCTGGCCTCCGAGCGCCTGGTGACGCTGACCGGGGCGGGCGGGGTCGGCAAGACCCGGCTGGCGCTGGAGGCGGCCGGACGCCGGTCCGGGGAACTCCCGGACGGCGTATGGCTGGTGGAGCTCGCCACCGCACGCACCGCGGCCGAGGTGCACGAGGCCGTCGCGGCGGTGCTCGGCCTGCGGGACGACCTGCGGGCCCCCGTACGCTCCCTGCCCGGACAGCTCGCCGACTCCCTCGCGGGACGGGACCTGCTGCTCGTGCTGGACAACTGCGAGCACGTCGTGGAACCGGTCGCCGAGCTGACCGCACGGCTGCTGCGTGCCGCGCCCGCCCTGCGGATCCTGGCCACCAGCCAGGAGCCGCTCGCGGTGGCCGGCGAACACCTGTGGCCCGTCGCGCCACTGGACCTGCCCGGACCGGACGGGGACCGGCTGGAGCAGTCGAGCGCGGTACGGCTCTTCGTCGCCCGGGCCGTCGCCGCCGACCCCGCCTTCCGTCTCGGACCGGACACCGCGCGGGCCGTCGCCACGATCTGCCGTCGCCTGGACGGTATCCCGCTCGCGCTGGAGATGGCCGCGGCCCGGGTGCGCGTGATGCCCGTGACCGACCTCGCCGCCCGGCTCGACGACCGTTTCCGGCTGCTCACCGCGCCCCTGCGCGCCGCCCCGGCCCGGCAGCGCACCCTGCGCGCGACGATCGACTGGAGCTGGGGCCTGCTCGGTGAGCCGGAGCGGATCGTCCTGCGCCGCCTGGCGGTGTGCGCCGGAGGCTGCACCCTGGAGGCGGCCGAAGCGGTGTGCGCCGACGGGCTGGTGGCTCGCGCGGACGTCCTCGACCTGCTCGGGCGGCTGGTCGACCGGTCCCTGGTCGTGCGGCGGGACGGCCGGTACCAGCTGCTGGAGTCGGTCGCGGCCTACGGTGCCCAGCGGCTGGCCGAGGCCGCCGACGAGGACGACCGGCGCACCCGCGACCGCCACCTCGCCCACTACACCGACTTCGCCGAGCACGCCGCCGCCCGGCTGCGCGGACCCGAGCAGCGGCAGTGGCTGGAACGCCTGTCGGCCGAGGCCGCGGGTGTCCGCGCCGCCCTCGCCCACGCCGTACGCCACGGCCTCGCCGACGCGGCGCTGCGGCTGGTCGACGCCCTCGCCTGGTTCTGGTTCCTGCGCGGCCGGTTCGCCGAGGCGCGCCGCTCGCTCGACCTCGCGCTGTCGCTCGGCGGCGCCCCGGCGCGGCAGGCCGCCGCCCGGGCCTGGCGGGCGGGCATGTCACTGCTCCTGCTCGACACGTACGACCCGATCGACCCGTACGCCGTGGACGACGCCGGCAGCCAGGCCGTGCTGAAGCTGTACGACACCGTCGAGGACCCGGCCGGACGGGCCCGCGCACAGTGGTTCATCGCGTTGGGCAGGGCCGGGTTCGGCGATCCGGCGGTCACCCTCGACCTCGCCGACCGGGCGCACGCCGGCTTCGCCGCCCTGGGGGACCGCTGGGGCGCCGCCGCGGCGCTGGCGGTCCGGGCCGAGGTGCTCCTCCACCAGGGCCGACTGGACCGCGCGCGCGCCGACGCCCGGCAGGCGGAGGCGCTGTTCGGTGAACTCGGCGACGGATGGGGCCGGTTGCAGACCGCCTACGTCCTCGCGGACCTGGCCGAGGTGACCGGCGACTACGGTACGGCCGAACACCTGCGCCAAGAAGGTCACCGGCTCGCCCACGACCTCGAACTGTGGAACGACGCCTGCAAGATGCTGGCGCGCCTCGGCCGCACCGCCGTCCTCACCGGCGACCTGGACCGTGCCCGGGACCTCCACGAACGCGCCAGGCAGCTGGCCGTGGCCCACGCCTACCAGCGTGGTGAGGAGTTCGCCGAAACCGGTCTGGGGCTCGTGGCCCGGCGCCAGGGCCGACTGGACGACGCCGAGACCCACCTGCGCGCCTGGCTAGACTGGTGTCGCCGGTGGGAGAGCGACCACGGGGTGGCGTTCATCCTGGCCGAACTCGGCTTCGTCGCCGAACAGCGCGGGGACTCCGGCACCGCCCGAAAACTGCACCGGGAAGGACTCGACCACGCCGCCCGCACCGGCGACCCGCGCGCGCTCGCCCTCGCGTTGGAGGGCCTGGCCGGAGCCGAGGCCCTCGCGGGCGCCCACGCCCAGGCCGCCCGGCTGCTCGGCGCGGCGGCCGCGGCCCGCGACACGGTCGGTGCGCCGCTGCCCCCGGCCGAACGCGGCGACGTCGACCGCATCACCGAGACCGTCCGCGCCGGCCTGACCCCCGAGGCGTACGAGCGGGCCTTCAGCCAGGGGGCGAGAGGCCATCCCGCGCTGCCCGGTCAGCCGTGACCAGCCGCTCGCCGCGCGGGCCGGCCCCGTGTGCGCGTCGCGGCGGCCGGGCCGTCGTACCGCTCCGGTGACCTCCTCCAGCCAGGTCGTCTCCGGGCGGCCGCCATGCGGGCCACAGGCCGTCGCGGGCGGCGGAGAGGAAGACCTGACGGGAGATGGTGCGCTGCCTGGCCGGCCGCTCGTCGATGCGGGCGAGCAGGCCGAGTCCGCCCGGGTTGCGGGCCGCCAGGCCGCCGGCGCGGCCGAGCACGCAGGCGGGGTGGACCGCATGGCGTCACGTGGCGGCCGGACGCCCGGGCCGTACGGATGCCGGCCCGCGGGGCCGGCTCCTCGCGGCGCCCGTGATACGTGCCGGCCCGGCCGCCGGAGGCGTCACGGCACTTCCCGGCCGAGCGAAGCCAGGGCTGTGGCCACCGTGCGGCGCAGGCCCTCCGCGTCCGCTCCCGCGCGCGAGCGGAGGTTCACGCCGTAGGCGAGGAGGGACAGCAGATCGGCGGCCGCCTCGACGTCGCAGCCGGGAGCGAGCTGTCCGCGTGCCTCGGCCCCGGCCAGCGCCGCCCGCAACGCGGCACGCAGGCGCCGGTGGTGCTGTTCGAGGAGCGCCCGCACCTCGTCATCGGAATGCTCGGTGCCGGCGTGCGCGTTGACGACCATGCAGCCCCAGCGCGCGTACGGCCCCGAGCAGCGCGCCTCGATGAGACCGGCGAAGAAGTCGGCGACGGCCGCCAGGCCCCGGGTGTCCCCGGCCAGGCGACGGAACGCCGGCTCGGCGCGGCTGTCGACGTAGCGGCGCAGCGCGGCCAGGTACAGCTCCTGCTTGCCGCCGAACGTGTCGTACAGGCTGGAGCGGCTGAGCCCGGTGGCCGTCACGACGTCCTGGATGCCGGTCGAGGCGACGCCCTGACGCCAGAACAGCCGTACGACCGTCTCCAGGGCCTCGTCCGGGTCGAAGTGCTTGATGTCGGGCATGCCTCACCATCCTGAAACGAGGGTTCCAAGATAGCTCCGCGCGCGCTACGGTTGGGCCATCTCGGAACGATCGTTCCGAGATGCGTCCGGGACCTGCCCGAGACGCGTTTCCCCTCGTCGCGCTCTGGAGGCAGACCGGATGACCCGCGAGACCCACCCCACCCTCGAAGCCGGGCTCCGCGCCCTGCGCGAGGGGGCCGTCCACCGCATCGCCGCCGAGGACCGAGCCCTGATGGAACGCGCCGCCCACGACCTCGCGGCCTCCGGCCAGGCCGGTCGCGCACTGGCCGTCGGCGACCGGGCACCCCGCTTCGCCCTGCCCTCCCCCACCGGCCGGACCGTCGCCCTGGAGGCCCTGCTGGCCGAGGGGCCGGTCGTGCTCACCTTCTACCGCGGCGCCTGGTGCCCGTACTGCAACCTCGCGCTGCGCGCCCTCCAGCGGCACCACGACGCCATCACCGCGCGCGGCGCCCGCCTGGTGGCCGTCTCCCCGCAGGTCCCGGACGAGTCCCTCACGCTGACCGAGCGGCAGGAACTCGCCTTCGACGTCCTCAGCGACGTCGGCTGCGACACCGCCAAGCAGTACGGTCTCGCCTTCGACCTGCCGGAGGACCTGGCCGCGCTCTACGACCGGTTCGGCTTCGACCTCCAGCGCGTCAACGGCGGCCACGCCCGCACCCTGCCGCTGCCCGCGACGTACGTCATCGACCGCGCGGGCGTCATCCGCTGGGCCTTCGTCGACACCGACTACACCCGGCGCGCGGAACCGGCCGACGTCCTCACCGCGCTCGACGCCCTGAGGTGAGCCTTCGTCGGGCGCCCCGCCCGGACGTCACCCGGCGCGGCGTCCGGGAGGTCCCGGCCCCACATCCGGGCCGAGGCCGTCGGCCGCCGACACGGCCAGACCCTCTCCAGCGCCTCGGCGTCCACCACGCCGAGGCCGACCCATGAGGCCGTACGGATCCCGTGAGGAATCCGCGTCTTCTGTCCTCCAATCGGCCCTGACATGCGTTGTGATGGAAGAAGAGAGACCCGACAGTGGCATGCGGCTCAGGGAGAGGGGTCGGTCGTGGTGGAGTGGCATCACCTGCGCGGCAGCGGTGTGCGGCCCGTGCCCGAGCCGGTGGCCACGCCCTTCGTCTGGGCCGCGGCCTTCGCCGGCTCCGCACTGATGGTGGTGGCGCTCGGAGCGGCCGGCCCACTGGCGGGCTCCGCGGTCGCCCTGGGCGCGCTGTGCGGGCTGGCGGCCCTGCTGGGACTGCCCGCCCGGTTCCGGGCCGCCCCCGGCATCGCCGTCGTGTGCTGGCTGTTCCTCAACGCCTTCACGGTCGCGCCCCGCGGCGAACTCTCCTGGCAGGGCCGCCCCGACGTCGCCCGGATCATCCTCCTGCTGGGCGCCGCGCTCGTCGGCACACTCGTCGCGCGGATCGTGCACGCGATCGGGGCACACCGCCGCGTCACCGGCCGGGACAACCGCGGTGCGGCGGCTGGTCGGCGTACCGCGGGAGCGTGACGCTCGATGGAGACGTGACCTGGGGACGGAAGAACGCAACGGGAGCCGAGCGTGCGGGCACGTGACCTGGCGGTGGAGAACGAAACGGTCGGCGTCGACACCGACGCCATGAACGCGGCGCGGCTGATGGCCCGGCACCGGCTGCCCGCCCTGCTGGTGCTGGACGACACGGCGCTGGAGGTGGCGGCCCTGATGGCCCGGGTTCGCAGCCCCTGGTGGCGGTCGTGGACCGTGACGAGGCCGGCGCGGGACTCCTCGGCGTGATCACCGCCTCCCGGACAGCCACCCGTCGAGAACGCCGTCCAGCGCGCCGTCGAACGCGCCGTCCAGCATTCCGTCGAAGACCAGCGACAGGGCGATCAGCACGACCCCCGTCATGCCGAGTCCGAGAAACCAGGCCATCCGCGCCATCCCCCTCTCGCCCGGCGCTGATCTCCGGCTTGATGGGATCCTCACATGCGGCAGGGGATCGTTTCACTGCCGGACGCCGGCAATCTTCATGTGTTTTTGATGCCGTACCCGCACCACGGGCCACGCCTGGCGAGCCGACGTGGGATGCCTCCCGGCTCGGGAACCGATCCTCCTTCAGAGGCCGGTGAGTTCGGCGGCGCCGAAGGAGACGTCGAACCGGTCGCACCAGATGCTGACGCTGCTGTACTGGGCCGGATCGACGTCATCGGGCAGCCGGTAGTTCTGGCTGCCCTTGTTGCCCTTGAGTTCGCCGAGGCTGACGTACGCGCCGTCGTCGAAGACGTGCCAGCCGGCGCGGCCCTCCTTCACCGGCGCGTCGGTCAGCCAGACGCGCAGGTCCGGCCCGTTGCTGGTGTCGAGCTTCTCCAGCCGGACGACGTGGGAGCCGTCGGCGAGCCGTACGAGCTTCACCGTGCCCGACGTCGCGTGCTCATGGCTGATCAGCCGGCCGCTCGCCAGTGTCACCGGCCCGGCCGGAGCCGCCGGGGAGGACGCCTCGGACGGCCCCGCCGCAGGCGTCCCGGTGGCTTCCACCGCCCCGGGCAGGGTCTCCTGCACCGTCTCGTCCTGCCACAGCTTCCACGGCTGGAACCAGTACAGCCCCGCACCGGCCCCGACGACGACCGCCACCAGCGCCCGCACGACCAACGGCCTGGCCCACCCGCGCCGCGTCCAACCCATCGCGCCCCTCCTCACAAGAGATCTCCGTCGGCACCCATTCCACCGGAACGAGCGGCGATCGCGACCCCCGTGGCAGATGACGAAACCCTTACGTCACCACGCGGGCCGCCGACGCGGCACCTACCATGACGCCATGGCCGTCGACCTCTTCGCAGGCATCCCCGTCAACGACTACGCGACGGCACTCGCCTGGTACGAGCGGCTGTTCGGCTCGCCGCCGACGTACGTCGCGAGCGGCACCGAGGCCGTATGGGAACTCGCGGAGCATCGGTCGGTGTTCATCGAGGAGCGGCCCGGGCGCGCCGGCCACGCCCTCCACATCATCTTCGTCGACGACCTGGAAACCCTCGTCGCCCAGATCGCCGAGCGGGGACTTCAGCCCGCGAAGCGCGAGACGTACCCCAACGGCGTGCGCAAGGCCGGCTATCGCGACCCGGACGGCAACGAGATCGAATTCGGTGGCGCTCCCCTCTGACCGCAGGACCGGCGAACCGGCTCCGACCGTGCTCGGGCACCCCCACCAGGCCATTAAGCTGGGGCTGCTGCGGCACCCCCCACCATCACCCCGGCTACGGCGGTGAGTTATGGCCAGCGGCGGTCGAGATGTCTCCACGGCATGAGGGATGAAGCACAGGTGCTAGTAGCGGGCCGGTACCGGCTGCACGACGCCATCGGACGCGGCGCGATGGGTGAGGTCTGGCGGGCCTACGACGAGACCCTGGCCAGACCGGTGGCCGTCAAGCTTCTGCTGCCACAGGACTCGGACCCCACCGCCGCCTCGCGCTTCCGACTGGAGGCGCAGACCGCGGGGAGCCTCAACCACCCTCATGTGGTGGGTGTCTTCGACTTCGGCGAGCACGAGGGCCGTCTCTTCCTGGTGATGGAGTTGGTCGAGGGCGACAGCCTCGCCCGCGTGCTGACCCGCACCGGCCCGCTGCCCGCGCAGCAGGTGGCCCGGATCGCCGCCCAGGCCGCGTCCGGGCTCGCCGGTGCGCACCAGCAGGGCATTGTGCACCGCGACATCAAACCCGCCAACCTCCTGCTGGACGCCGACGGTTCCGTCAAGATCGGCGACTTCGGCATCGCCCGTTTCGTCGACGACCCGGGCGCCGCCCTCACCACGACGGGGCAGATCGTCGGCACGAGCCTCTACCTCGCTCCGGAACGTGCCCTGGGGCAACCCGCCGGCCCGGCGAGCGACGTGTACGCGCTGGGCTGCGTGCTCTACCAACTCCTCACCGGCCGCCCGCCGTTCCAGGCCGACAGCGCTGTGGCGATCCTCCACCAGCACCTCGACGCCTCCCCCGTGCCACCCCGGCACCTCGGCGCCGAACTGCCGCCCGCCTTCGAGAACTACCTGCTCGGTCTCCTCGCCAAGCGCCCCGAGGACCGGCCCACCGCCCGGGAGGTCGCCGACTGGTTCAGCGCCGGCGCATGGCAGGGCCGGCCCGAGCCGCTGCCCGCCCCCGCCCCCGCACCGGCCGCGACCGCAGCCGAGACCGCACTCCCGGAGGGCGGGCTCTCCGGGCGGACCCCGTACGTCCCCCAGTCGACCCCCGCGACCACGTACGCGCTGCCGTCCGTCGCCGGGCACGCGTCCCGGCCGGGCATCCGCCACTTCGTCACCCGGCGGCCCAGGGCAGTGGCCGCGGCCGCCGGGGCGCTGGTCTTCCTGACCGCGATGCTCGTCGGCATGCTGTGGCTCTCGCCCGGCCGTACCTCCGCGGAGACCCCACAGACCGACGTGCTCGGCCCCACGAGCTCCGCCACACCCCCGGCCCCGGCCGCCGTCTCCCCGTCCGGCGCCCCCGTCTCCTCCCCGGCCGCCTCTTCCCCGGCCAGTGCCACCGACCTGCCGGCATCGCAGAGCGCCGGCCCCGATCGGCAGGAGGCCGAGAAGGAGGGCAAGGGAGACAAGGGGGGGAAGAAGCGGGAGCGGGTGTACGAGCAGCGTGGCCAGGACGACGGTGACGAAGGGGAAGCGGGGGAAGCGGGCGAGGACTGACGACGGGCGGGTCCTAGGCGGCGGGGCGGGTGACCACGTTGATGTTGAACGTGTGGGATCCCAGACCGCCCGCGATGCCCATGAAGAGCAGGGCGAAGTGCTCCTGTCCGCGTGCGGTGGTGATGCCGCCGATGTCCAGCTGGGACGACGGGAGCCAGCCGAGGTCGGTGAGCAGTCGGCCGGTGGTCCGTTTGGCTTCGGCGTCGTCGCCGGAGAGGAAGACGGTGCTCGGGCCGTCCAGATCGCCCGGGGCGGTCATCGCGGTGGAGTCCATGGTGCACAGCGTCTTGACGACGGGGGTCAGGGGGAAGGCTTCCTGGATCTGTTCACCCAGGCTGCTGTTGGGATGCGCGAGCTCGGTGAAGTCGTCGGAGAGGCCGACCCCGACATCGATCAGCAGGGTGCCGGCCAGCGCCGTTGCCCCGATGGAGCGCAGCAGTTCCAGGGAGACGGTCCCCGGGGTGGCGTTGACCAGTACCTCTGCGTGGGCGGCTGTCTCGTTCAGGCCCGCCACGGGAAGACCGAGACCGGTGCGCTCCTCGGGCCGGCGCGAACCGAGGAGCACCTCGTGTCCTGCGGCACTCCAGCCGTGGGCCAGTGCTCGGGCGACGTTTCCGGTGCCAAGTAGTCCTATACGCATGGTGGGACGCTAACCGGGGGTGGGGCTCGGCGAATCGGACCGCGGGCCCGGGTGGACCGGCACCAAAGACGTAGTCCTGTGGTCGCCCTCCACTCGCCGCCCTTCGGAGGCGGGCGCGGCCAACGGCCTCATTCAGTTCACCTCGAACTTCGAGACGTTCTCGGCCAGCCAGGCATCGAAGTTCCTGAGCTCCGGGTTCAGCTCCCGCAGCTCGTTCAGGTCGCGGGCTCCGGTGAACTCCCGGTCGAAGTCACCGTAGTACTGGAACATGTTGCCGATCTCGTCAGCCGCCGGGATATCGAGCGATCGGAACACGTCGTAGGGCACGGACTGGAAGCGCACCGGCTCGCCCAGCGCGACTCCCAGCTTCTCCGCGTACTGCGCACCGGTCAGATGGTCGCCGGCCAGGCTGACGGTGCGGCCGACGAACCGCTCGCCGCCCTTGAGGATGGCGAAAGCCGTCCGGCCGATGTCCGCCACGTCCACTCCGGCGAGGAGCTTGCCGTCCTCCAGCGGCAGGGTCAGCGTCAGCACGCCGTCCTCTGCGCGCTTGGGGCCGAGGCCCTGCAGGAAGCCCTGGAAGTAGAAGGTGGCGTTCAGGAAGGTGGTCGGCACCCCGGCCTTCCTGAACAGCTCGTTGCCCTCGCCCTTGGCGTCGAAGTGCGGCACGTTGTACTTGTCCTGGAGGACGGGCATCCGGTCGTCGTCCAGCGGCAGCAGTTCGCGAGTGTCCTCCAGCGTCGACCAGACCACGTGCCGCAGGCGCGCGGCCTTGGCGGACCGGGCCAGGACATTGATTTCCTCCGTCTCCTTGGCCGCCGAGCCGTGCGCCCAGAAGTTGGTGACGAGGAAGGCGCCGTAGGCACCCTCGAACGCCTTGTGCACGCTCGGCTCGTCACCGAAGTCCGCCTGGACGACCTCGGCTCCGAGCGCGGCGAGTTCCCTGGCGGCGGACGAGTCGGGGTTGCGAGTGATCGCGCGGACCGTGAAGCCCGCCTCGGGATCGGCGAGGATCGCTCGTGCGGCGCCGCCGCCCTGCGCGCCCGTCGCTCCGGCGACCGCGATGACCTTCTTGTCGTTCATGGCAGCTGTCCCTGTCAGCAGAGGGCTTTTGGTTGACACGTCAACGACTGTAACCCGGGCATGGTTGATGTATCAACAGTATCGGTGTGATTGGGCCGTGATCGTTTGCGATGTCAGCACGACGGCCACTCCGGCCCGCCAGGAGTTCAGCGGCACGCCGCCGCCGGCGAACGCCCCGCGCCCGGCCGGGAGGTGTCGGCCGGGTGAGGGGCAGCCTGTGGTGCTGGGCGGGGCGGGTGTCAGGGCGTGGTCGCCCTCATCGCACCGGCACAGCCACGTACTGGTACTCCAGGAACTCGTCGATCCCGACCCGGCCGCCCTCCCGGCCCAGCCCGGACTGCTTGACGCCGCCGAAGGGTGCGGCCGGGTTGGAGACGAGGCCGGTGTTGAGGCCGACCATGCTCACCTCCAGGCGTTCGCTGACGCGCAGGGCGCGGTCCAGTCCCTCGGTGAAGACGTAGCCGACGAGCCCCCAGGGGGTGTCGTTGGCGCGGCGAACGACCTCGTCCTCGTCGTCGAAGGTGAGGACCGCCGCGACCGGGCCGAAGATCTCCGTGTCCATCAGGCGGCTGTCAGGGGACACGTCCGTGAGCACGGTCGGCGGGTAGAAGCAGCCCGGGCCTTCCGGGGTACGGCCGCCGACCAGCACCCGGGCGCCGCGCTCGACCGCGTCGGCCACCAGCTCCTCGACCTTGGTGCGTCCGGCGGTGTCGATCAGCGGGCCGACGTCGACCCCGTCCCGGGTGCCGGGGCCCACGACGAGCGCGCCCATGTGCTCGGCGAGCCGCCGCCCGAACTCCTGAGCCACCGACCGGTGGACGAAGAAGCGGTTGGCGGCGGTGCACGCCTCGCCCATGTTGCGCATCTTGGCGAGCATCGCGCCGTCCACGGCCTTGTCCAGGTCGGCGTCCTCGAAGACGATGAACGGCGCGTTGCCGCCCAGCTCCATCGACGTCCGTACGACCGTGTCCGCGCACTGGGCCAGCAGCAGACGCCCGACGGCCGTGGAGCCGGTGAAGGACAGCTTGCGCATGCGCCCGCCGCGCAGGAGCGGTTCGCACACCTCCCCCGCACGGGAGGTGGTGACGACGTTGATCACGCCGTCCGGCAGCCCGGCCTCCTTGAGGATCGCGGCGAGAGCCAGGCTGGAGAGCGGGGTCTGTGGGGCCGGCTTGAGGATCATGGTGCAGCCCGCCGCGACCGCCGGGCCGATCTTGCGGGTGCCCATGGCCAGCGGGAAGTTCCACGGGGTGATCAGCAGGCAGGGGCCGACCGGGCGGGGAGAGCAGCATGCGGTTGCGGCCGTCGGGCAGGATGCCGGCGCCGCCGTCGATGCGGACGGCCTCCTCGGAGAACCAGCGGAAGAACTCGGCGGCGTACGCCACCTCTCCCCTGGCCTCGGCCAGCGGCTTGCCCATCTCGGACGTCATCAGGTGGGCCAGTTCGTCGTGCGCTCGAGGATGATCTCGTACGCGCGGCGCAGGATCTCACTGCGTGCGCGCGGGGCCGCACGCCCCCACTCCTCCTGCGCCTGGACGGCCGCGTCCTCCGCGAGCCGGGCGTCCTTGGGGCCCGCGTCGGCGACGTGGCAGAGGATCTCGCCGGTCGCGGGGTCGTCCACGGGCAGGGTGGCACCGTCCGCGGCGTCCACCCAGGCACCGCCGATGAACAACTGCGTCGGTGTGTCGGTCATGAGGTCTCTCCTGTCGGTCGGCGGCGGGATCGAGCAGTTCCGCGAGGTGCGGGGCGCGGACGCCCCGGTCTCCGGCGAGGTGGTCGATCTGGGTGGCGCAGCTGAAGCCGTCGGCCACGACGACGGTTCGCTGGGCGACGTCGATGGCGTTTCGCGCGACCTGCGTGGTCCGCGCCGGCATCCCGAGCATCCCCACCGCTTCGGGGGCGACAACGCGCGATCTGCCCGGTTGGAGCGTGGTGTTCGGACGTTGTGTCAACCGCGAAGCCACCAGGCGTCGGGGGCGTGGGTCGGCGGACAGCTCTTGCGCAGGTCAGCGCCGCTTGTCACAGTGACCGGGCACTCCCCGAGCGCTCGGCCCCTCCCCCGCCCTCGGCTTCGCTCGAGCGGGGGCACCCTTACGAGCAGGGGACCCCAGGGAGACACCGTGAACGACAAGCACCCGACGGCTCCGACGGCTCGTCCGCCGGCCACCGACGACCGGGACACGGCCGCGACCGGCCGCGCGCCCACCGTCGCCGACGTCCTGGCCCTCCCCGTCCTGGCCGCCGGACGGCCCGAGGTGGTGACCGGCGTCACTCACCTCGACCGGCCGGTGCGCTGGGTGCACATCACCGAGCTCACGGATCCGGCCTCCTTCCTCAAGGGCGGCGAACTCGTCCTGACCACCGGCATGCCGCTGCCCGAGGACGCGGCGGGCGTGCGCCGGTACGTCGACGAACTCGCCAGCGTCGAGGCCGCGGCCCTGGTCATCGAGCTCGTACGGCGCTACCATCGCCCGCCCGACGCACTCGTCCAGGCCTGCCGGGCCCGCGGGCTCCCGTTGATCACCCTCGCCGAGGACGTCAACTTCCTTGAGGTCACCCAGGTCGTCCACGCCCTCATCCTCGGCAGCCAGGCGGAGGCGATGCGCCGGACCCAGCGCATCCACGAGGCGTTCACCGCCCTGACGCTGCGCGGTGCGGGACCGGAAGACGTGGTGCGCGTGGCGGCGCAGATGAGCGGCCACACGGTCGTTCTGGAGAACCTGGTGCACCAGGCGCTGACCTACGAGGTCTCCGGCGGCACGGTGGAGGAGGCGCTCACCGACTGGGAACGGCGCTCCCGGGCGACGCCGACCGGTGACCACCCGGGCGTGGGCGGCCCGGAGGGCTGGCTCACCGCACCCGTCGAGTACCAGGGCGAACGCTGGGGTCGCGTGGCCATGCTCCCGGTCCGGGGCGGCGAGTCCGCTTTCGGCCCGGAGCACATCACCGTGCTGGAGCGTACGGCGATGGCCCTGGCCGTCGCCCGCCTGATCCACCCCACGCCCTGGGAGCGCACAGCACATCGCAGCGCCCTGCGCGATCTGGCCGAACAGCGCCACCACTCCCCCGAGGACGCCCTCACCCGCTTCGCCGCACTGGGCCTGCCCACCAAGGACAGCCGGTTCCTCGCGATCCTGGTGGACCTCCGTACAGCGGACGAGGGCACGGCACTCGAGGCCCGCCTCGCCCAGGAGGCGCGCACGACTGGGATCCCGTCGCTCGTCGGTGAGCTGACCCCCGGCCGTCTCGGCATCCTCCTGGCCCTGCGCCCGTCCCAGCCCTGGCGACCGGTCGCCGAGCAGCTGAGCCGCGCCGCGCTGGACGCCGCCCCGTCGGCGGTCGTGAGTGTCGGCTCGGAGGTCACGGACCTCCGCGACACCGCCCGTTCCTTCCGCTCGGCGGCCCGAGTCGCCGAGGCCACGCCGCCCGGCCAGCCCCTCCCCCCGGACCGCTCCTTTCACGCACTGCCCGACATCGGACTGCGCCGCCTGCTGTACGCGTTCCGTGGGGACACCCGCATCCAGGAGTACGCCGAACGCCGGCTCAGCCCGCTCATCGACCACGACACGCGGCACGGCACCGACCTGCTGACGACCCTGCGCCACTACCTCGACGCGGCCGGCAACAAGACCACCGCCGCACGCCGCGGCGGACTGTCCCGGGAAACCGTCTACCAACGCCTGCGCACCATCGAGCGCCTGCTCGCCTGCGACCTCGAGTCCGGCGAGGAGCGCACGGAACTCCACGTGGCGCTGACGGCACTCGACGTCTTGCGGATCGGCCCCTGACAGGGGTGTTGGCGTCTTGAAGGCGGCCGCGCAGGCGCGTCACGCCGGGCGGCGGCAGGGCGGGGTGGATGACACCAGCGTGCGCACCGACCCTCCCGATCAGCCCAGTTCCACCTCCAGACACCGCAGAACGTCGGGCGTCACGGGATCGGTGATGTCGGCGAACTCGGCATGCCGCTTGTTCGGCGATCGCAGCGGCGGGAGACTGGCTCATGAGATGTCTGTCGCAGGAGGTCAGCGGCGCGGGGGGTTGCGGCGCGGGGTGATGACGGCGTTCGGCAGGGCCGGCGCGGGAAGGCGATCACCCGGAAAGCCCTCGACGGCGCCGAAGCGGTCGGACGACGCCTGCCACTCCTCTCGGGCCCGGACGATGTCCTCGTGGCTGCGTCCGATGAAGTTCCACCACATGACGATCTCCTCCTCGAAAGGAGGACCGCCGAGCAGGATCACCCGCGCCGGGCCGTCCGACTCGTTCACCACGGTCAGGGCGTCGGCGCCGCAGGGCACATAGCCCAGTTCGGCCGGGCGCAGCACGGTGTCGATCAGGCGGACGTCCCCCTTGTCCACGAGAAGACCGTGCTCGAAGGCGGTGTTCACGGGGAGGGTGATCGCCGCGCGCGGTGGGAGGGTGATCTCGGCACCGACCAGGGGCGTGAAGGTCCGCACCGGGGAGGTGCTTCCGGCGAGCGAGCCCAGGAAGACCCTGATCTCGGCCCCGTCGATCCGCACGGGTTCGGGCACGTGGTGCTGGAAGTCCCGGTCGGCGTTCCGGTGCTCCTCGGGAAGCGCCACCCACAGCTGGACGCCGTGGATGACGGTGGTGCGCGGGGTGGAGACCTCCGAGTGACAGATGCCGTATCCGCCGGTCATGAGGTTCATCTCGCCGGGCCGGATCAGGGCGCGGGTGCCGAGACTGTCGCGGTGCTCGATCTCCCCGCTGAACAGCCAGCTCACCGTCTGCAGCCCGGTGTGCGGATGCGGGGCGATGTCCATGCCGCCCGTCGTGGTGATGTCGTCGGGGCCGTAGTGATCTGCGAAGCACCAGGCTCCGATCAGCGTCCGGGCTCGCTGCGGCAGCGTCCGCCGCACGTGCATCGCACGCGGACCGCCCAGGGGCACCTCCCGTGCCGACAGCACATCGACCAGGGGCGCTTCGGCCTTCCGCCCGTCGTCGACCAGGGCTGCGCACCTCAGCTCCGCGGGTTCGGCTTCCACATTGCTCACCGGGACCACCCTCCACCCACTCTAGTTGTCACATCAACTAGCATGTCACGAGAGTCGGCCGAGGGCCAGAGCACGCATCCGGCGCGCGGGCCGGCCTCAGCGGCCGCGAAGGAGACCCACAGTGAGCAACCCGCCCCCGGATCCGCACCGCGGAGGATCTTCCTCGACAAACAGAGCCGCAGGGCCTCAGCCCGTCGCGGGGGCGAGTCGGCACAGAGACTGGGAGTGCTGGCGGCCTGGCGGGACACCGACATGGTCACCAGCTCGGAGCGCGCGGCACTCGCACGGGCGGAGGCGACGACCGACCCGACGAACGCCGACGCCCAGGCGTGCGTCTACGCAGCGGCCCGGCGCGTCCTCAGGGCCGGTCCTCGTCCATCTTGGCCACGACGCGTTCGGAGACCTCGGCCAGTACCCGCAGCTCCGCCGGCGTGACGTGGTCGAGGAACAGTTCGCGCACCGCCTCCACGTGACGCGGGGCAGCGGCCTCGATCGCCGCACGTCCCGCGTCCGTGATCACCACGAACGCGCCGCGCCCGTCTTCAGGGCACTCCTCGCGCACCACCAGCCCCCGTCCGGCCATCCTCGCGATGTGATGGGACATCCTGCTCTTCTCCCACTCGAGCGAGCGGGCCAGATCCTGATAGCGCTGCCGCCCCTCCGGCGCATCCGTCAGATTGACCAGCACCGCGAAGTCCGCGGCCGACAGATTCGACTCGGACTGCAGCAAGCGCGACAAACGGCCGCCCAGCCTTTCATGCAGGCGGACAAAGCCCCGCCACGCGTGCTGCTCCTCTGGCGTCAACCACCGCACCGTCTCCTCCATGAAGAAAGTGTAAACATGGTTGACAGTTCACCGAACTGCCGCGTGGCTGCGCGCCGACCTCACCCCCCTCGTCAGCGCATCGCAGGTGCAGAGCGGACAGGCCGCTCTGGGCCGCGGCGGCGTGGGCCATGCCCTGACGCAGACGAGCAAGGCACTGGGCCCACGGCCGATCGCACTGGTCTCGTCGGCGAAGGCCCACCTCACGCCCAGGCGGCCACCGGCGCGAACGAACTGTCCTGCCGGAAAAGGTCCGTGCCGTCCGACGGGTCCACCCGCAGCTGGTAGCTGTAGTGCCGCAGATAGCGGCCGGGGTAGTTGTACGACTCGAAGCGCACGGAGCCCGACGTCGCGCCCGCGCGGAGGATGAAGGTGGCGTCCTTGGCGAAGGTGGACGTTCCGTCGTTGGCGTCGAAGCGGGCGCGGAAGTCCCAGTGGCGCAGGTAGTTGCCGGCCGCGTCGCGGAAGGAGTAGCCGTTCGCGTCGGCCAGGCCGGCGACGACGGTGAAGGTGGCCGCCCGCTTCTCGGCGGTGGTGCTGGAGGCGCTCACCACGGGGAGGTTGAGCAGGCCGGACTGCTGCTGCCAGTAACGGGTCGAGTAGTTGGCCGACCGGAAGGAACGGGTGATGTTCTTCGCCAGGGCCGGGCCGCCCGGGACCGTCTCCTTGATGACCGTGAAGTGGCGGGCGGTGCCGGAGATGGCGGGCAGCCTGGCCGGGGCGGACCAGGTGGCGAAGGTGTCGTGGCTGTCGCTGTAGTAGTAGCTGCCGTCACCGTAGCCGTCGAAGAACAGCCGCCAGCCGCCGTGGTCGAGCTGGACCAGCGCCGGTCCCTCGCGGTAGCTGCCCCAGCCCGCCCAGTCTCCGGTCCGGCGGATCGTGTACGGGCCGGTGACGTTGGAGGCGGTGGCGTACTCGATGTACTTCGTCGTCTCGTTCTTCGTGAAGGCGTGGTACGTCGAGCCGAGCTTCACGAGGAACGTGTCGATGTGGTTGGCGCCGATGCCGGACAGGGCGACCGGTGAACTCCACGCCGTGAGCGAGGAGTTGGTGGCCCTCAGCAGATAAGGGGTGAAGATCCACTCGTCGTTCGCGGTGGAGCAGGACACGATGATGTTCACACTGCCGTCGCTGTCGACGAACCACTCGGGGGCCCAGGCGCGGGAGAGGTTCGCGATCGGGACCGTGTAGTCGTACAGGAACGTCCAGTTGACGCGGTCCGAGCTGCGGGCGAAGCCGATGGTGGTGCTGCGGTCCTGCCAGGTGTGGGTCGTGTAGGTGATGTAGTAGTAGCCGTTCGTGTGCTGGAAGATGCTCGCGTCGCGGATGCGGTTGCTCGGCGGCGTGTAGGCGGAGGCCTTGACCAGTCGGAAGTCGGTGGCGTCGTCCGCCTGGTAGACGTTCACCGTGCCGTCGTCGCTGTTGAGGAACGGCACGATCGTGTAGCGGGTGGCGGAGCCGCTCGGCGGTGCGGCGGCCAGGGCGCTGCCGAGCAGGCCGGGCGCCTGGCCCAGCAGCACGGCGGAGGCGGGCAGGGCGGCCATGGCGCGCAGCAGGGTACGGCGGGGCAAAGTGGCGGGGGGTGGGGTCACGGGCGGCTCTCCCTCGGACACCGAGCGTCGAAATACCGAACAGGGTTCGGAAAGTCGATCAGAAGGTAGGGGCGGGGCCGGGGCGCGTCAATGGTTTGCGCAGGACTCGGCGCGCACCTGTGGGAAGCCTGTGGTCTGCTGTGAAGTCCCGCCCCGCCGCCAGGCGTTCCGTTCCTGACCCCCCGGACGTTACCGTTCAGTAGACAAGCCGCTACCGGAGGTGTCCGTATGACGCTCGACCGTGCCGCAGGTCTGACGGAAACCGCCCGTGCGCTGGCCGCGGGGGAGGTGACGTCCCGGTCGCTCGTCGAGCGGGCACTCGCGCGGATCGAGGCGACGCAGGGCACGCTCAACGCCTTCCGGATCGTCCGGGCCGAGGCGGCGCTCGCCGAGGCCGAGGCCGCGGACCGGGAGCTGGCCGCCGGCACGCGCAAGCCGCTGCTCGGCGTGCCCGTGGCGGTGAAGGACGACATGGACGTCGCGGGCGAGCCGACCGCCTTCGGCTGCTGCGGGGAGTTCCCGCCGGTCGCCGAGGACGGCGAGGCCGTACGGCGCCTGCGCGCGGCCGGGGCGGTGATCGTGGGCAAGACGAACACATGCGAGTTCGGGCAGTGGCCCTTCACCGAGGGGCCCGCCTTCGGCGCGACCCGCAATCCGTGGAGTACGGACCACACTCCGGGCGGCTCGTCCGGCGGCTCGGCCGCCGCGGTCGCGGCCGGACTCGTGCCCGCCGCGCTCGGCTCCGACGGCGCTGGATCGGTGCGGATCCCGGCCGCCTGGACGCACCTGGTCGGCATCAAACCGCAGCGCGGCCGCATCTCCACCTGGCCGCGCGGCGAGTCCTTCCAGGGCATCACGGTCAACGGCACGCTCGCCCGTACGGTCGCCGACGCGGCCCTGCTGCTGGACGCGGCGAGCGGCAACCACCCCGACGACCCTCATCAGCCCCCGGCCGTCCGCGCCTGCGACGCCGTCGGCCGTGACCCCGGGCGGCTGCGCATCGCGCTGTCCCTGAAGCCGCCGTTCACCGCCGTACCCGCCCGGCTCCGGCCGGAGGTGCGGACCCGGGTCGTCGAACTCGCCGACCGGCTGGCCGCGTTGGGGCACACGGTCGAGGCGGCCGACCCGCCGTACGGGCAGATCGGGCTGACGTTCGTGCCGCGCGCGACGGCCGGGATCGCCGAACGGGTGGGCGAGGCGCCGTTCCCCGCGCTCCTGGACCGGCGCACGCGGGGGTCGGCCCGACTGGGCCGGCTGCTCGGCGGGGCTCCGCTGCGGGCGGCCCGGCGGGCCGAGGCGGTCCTGCACCGCCGGATCGGCGCGTTCTTCACCTCGTACGACGTCGTCCTCGCGCCGACGACCGCCGCTCCCCCGCCCCGCATCGGCTCCCTGCTGAACCTGAACGGCTGGGCCACCGACCGCGCGATGATCGCCGCCTGCCCCTACGCCTGGCCGTGGAACGTGCTGGGCTGGCCCGGCGTCAACGTCCCCGCCGGGTTCGTGGACGGGGGGCTTCCCGTGGGCGCCCAGTTGCTGGGCCCGGCCGACAGCGAGCCGCTGCTCGTGCGGCTGGCAGCGCAACTGGAGGCGGAGCTGCGCTGGCACGAGGCGTGGCCGCCGCAGTCGGTCACCGTTTCCGACGCCCCGGCCGCGTAGCCGCCGGCCCGTCCCGTACGGTACGGCTGTGACCGCGATCGCCGATGAGAACTCCCCCGGCCGCCACGGCCCTTCCGCCACCACGCAGGCCGACCCCCGCCAGGTGGGCCGGGTGCGCACCGAGTACTCGCCCGCGCACGACGGCGACCCCGATCCCGGGGAGATCGTCTGGACGTGGGTGCCCTTCGAGGAGAACGACGGCCGGGGCAAGGACCGCCCGGTGCTCGTCGTCGCCCGCGAGGCGGCCGGCACCTTCCTCGCCGTACAGCTGTCCAGCAAGCGGCACGACGGCCACCGGGAGTGGGTGCCGATCGGCAGCGGACCGTGGGACCGGTCGGGCCGGGAGTCCTGGGTCGACGTGGACCGCGTGCTGCGCCTGCACGAGGACGGCATGCGCCGGGAGGCGTGCGCCCTGGACCGGATGCGGTTCAATCTCGTCCGGCACCGGCTGCGGGAGCGGTACGGCTGGAGCTGACGCCTGCCGGGGCTGAGCACGTGATGCCGCCGGGAGCGACGCGCACTACCGCTGCGGCCGACGCTCCGGAAACGCCCGTACGAACGCCTCGCGGACCACGCTCCCGGCCGTGCGGTCCAGGATCCCGAACACCACGTGCTCGAAGGCCGAGGCGAAGCGCCCACCGGGCTCCAGCAGGGCCCGGAACGCGCCCGCCACCTGGGCCGGGTCGTTCTGGAAGACCCCGCAGCCCCAGGCGCCCAGCACCAGCCGGCGGTAGCCGTGGGCGGCGGCCGTCTCCAGGACCCGTTCGGCCCGTGCGGACAGGGCGTGCGGCAGGTCGGCCGCGCGCTGCGGTGCCGTGCGCAGGACCACGCCCGCGTTCGGCGCGGCCGCGGTCAGGAAGCCGGCGGCGTACGGCTCGTCCAGCAGGCGGCCGCGGTCGTCGCGGAAGACGGGGACGGCCGATGCGTGGATGACACGGTCCGTGTAGAACGGGTCGCGATGGGTGCGGTGGTGGTCGTAGAACTCCGGGACCCGCACCAGGCACGTGTACAGCGCGGAGGCCCGGCACAGGGCCTCCTCCTGGGCCTGGGCGCCGTTGAGGTAACCGCCGCCGGGGTTCCTGGCCGAGGCGAAGTTCAGTACGGCCACGTCCGCGCCGAGCCGGCGGGCGGCCTCCAGGCTGCTCTCCCCGGTGACCTCGATCAGCGTGTCCACGGCGGTGACCGGTGGCACGTCGACCGGCCCGGGCCCGTACATCCGCGTGCCGTTCCGCGCCGCCTCCACCGCCGCCGCGATCGACACCTCGCGCCCGTCCGGCGCGCGATAGCGCCCCGCCGCCACGATGAGCTCGGTGTTCCGCGCGATGCCGCGCAGCCGCGCGCTCACGGCGCGACCCCCGTACGCGCCACGACCGCGCGGCGTGCGGCCTCCCCCGTCGTGCTCATGCAGGCATCCTGAGCGATGCTGGTCGTGCGGTGCAACGGAATTTCGCCGTCCGAAGACACCCGGCCACCAGGCCCGGAAACGGCCGGGTACGCCCCGGGAAACGTCCGGGTCGCGGAGATGACCGCCCCGGAACGCCCAGGTACGCGCCCTTGTGCCGAGCGACACGAGGGTCTTGGGTGGGACGGGTGTGATGCCGGCCCGGACCATCAGACCCGGGTCGGCGACATGGTGGAATCTCAGGAGGATCCCGACATGTCCGAATCGGTCAGTGGCTGTACTGAGCCACGCACCGCCCTATCGGAAGCCGAGGTGGAAGCCCTGGTCCGGGGCATCTGCTTCAAGACCGGCCCGCCCCGCCGCCTCGGGGTCGAGGTGGAATGGCTCGTCCACGAGCTGCGCACCCCGCAGCTCCCCGTGACACCCGAACGACTCGAAGCGGCCTACGCCGCACTGCGGACCGTGCCCCTGAGGTCGGCGCTCACCGTCGAACCCGGCGGCCAGCTGGAACTGAGCTCGCCGCCCGCCGCCTCCCTGATGGAGTGCATCGGTACCGTCTCCGCCGACCTCGACGCCGTCCGCGCGGTCCTGCGCGAGGACGATCTGGCGCTCGTCGGCATCGGCCACGATCCCTGGCACCCACCCCGCCGGTTCCTGCGCGAACCGCGCTACGACGCCATGGAGGCCTGCCTCGACCGCACCGGCCCGGCCGGCCGCGCCATGATGTGCGCCTCGGCCTCGGTGCAGGTGTGCCTGGACGCCGGGTACGAGGAGCCCGGCACCCTCGGTCACGTACGGCGCTGGTGGCTGGCCCACCAGCTGGGCGCGGTCCTGGTCGCCGCGTTCGCCAACTCCCCGCTGGCCGGTCACCGGCCGACCGGCTGGTTGTCCACCCGCCAGCTGCGGTGGGCGCAGATCGGCGCCGGCCGGGCGGGCGGCCCCCCGCTGGACGCCGACCCGCGCGGCGCCTGGGCCCGGCACGTGCTCGACGCCCCGGTGATGTGCGTACGGCGCGACGGCGGGCCCTGGGGCGTCCCCGAAGGGCTGACCTTCAGGGAGTGGACCAGGTCGCGGGCGCCACGGCCGCCCACCCGGGAGGACCTCGACTACCACCTCACGACGCTGTTCCCGCCGGTCCGGCCGCGCGGCCACCTGGAGATGCGCATGATCGACGCGCAGCCCGGCGACGACGGCTGGATCGTGCCGCTGGCCGTGACGACGGCGCTGTTCGACGACCCGGAGGCCGCGGAGACCGCCTACCGGGCCGTGAAGCCCCTGGCCGAGCGGGCGCTGGGGCTGCCCGCGCCGCACAATCCGCTGTGGCTGGACGCCGCCCGCAACGGCCTGGCCGACCCCGAGCTGCACGAGGTCGCCGTGGCCTGTTTCGCGGCCGCGCTGCGGGCCCTGCCGCGGCTCGGCGCCACCCCCGAGGTCACGGACGCCGTCACGGCGTACCAGGAACGCTACGTCGCCTGCGGCCGCTGCCCCGCCGACGACCTGCTCGACCCGCTGCGCGGCTCGGACCGCCCCGGGAACCTCACGCACGGGAAGGACATCCGCCCATGACCGATCCCGCCCTCGACACCGAAGCCGTACGCGAGACCGATGCCCTCCCCGACACCGAAGCGCTCCGCGAGCGCGCGGTCGCCTCGCTGACCACCGCCCGCGACCGCACCACGCTGCTGACCAGCTGTGTCGACGACCCGGACCTGACCGCGCAGCACTCGCCACTGATGTCCCCGCTGGTGTGGGACCTCGCCCACATCGGCAACCAGGAGGAGCAGTGGCTGCTGCGGACGGTCGCCGGGCAGGAGGCGATACGGCCCGAGATCGACGGCCTGTACGACGCCTTCGAACACCCGCGTGCCGAGCGCCCCAAGCTGCCGCTGCTGCCGCCGGACGAGGCCCGCCGGTACGCGGCCGACGTGCGCGGCCGGGCGCTGGACGTGCTGGAGAGCACCGCCTTCCACGGCACCCGGCTGACGGAGGCCGGCTTCGCCTTCGGGATGATCGCGCAGCACGAGCAGCAGCACGACGAGACCATGCTCATCACCCATCAGCTCCGCAGGGGCCCGCAGGCGCTGACCGCCCCGGACCCGGACCCGGTGCCGCTGTTCACCGGCCCGTCCGAAGTCCTCGTGCCCGGCGGCCCGTTCACGATGGGCACCTCCGCCGAGCCGTGGGCCCTGGACAACGAACGCCCCGCGCACCGGCGCGAGGTGCCGCCGTTCTCCATCGACACCACCCCGGTGACGAACGGCGCGTACCAGGCGTTCATCGAGGACGGCGGCTACGACGATCCGCGCTGGTGGACGCCGGAGGGCTGGGCGCACATCCGCAGGAACTCGATCCACGCCCCGCTGTTCTGGCGCCGCGAAGGCCGGCAGTGGCTCCGCCGCCGTTTCGGCGTCACCGAGGTCGTACCGCCCGACGAGCCGGTGCTGCACGTGTGCTGGTACGAGGCCGACGCCTACGCGCGCTGGGCCGGGCGGCGGCTGCCCACCGAGGCCGAGTGGGAGAAGGCGGCCCGGTACGACCCGGCCGGCGACCGCTCGATGCGCTACCCGTGGGGCGACGCCGATCCGGCACCCGAGCACGCCAACCTCGGCCAGCGGCACCTGCGCCCCGCGCCCGCCGGTAGCTATCCGGCCGGTGAATCACCGCTCGGGGTACGCCAGTTGATCGGTGACGTGTGGGAGTGGACGGCGAGCGACTTCCTGCCGTACCCCGGGTTCCGGGCGTTCCCGTACAAGGAGTACTCGGAGGTGTTCTTCGGGCCGGAGTACAAGGTGCTGCGCGGCGGTTCGTTCGCCGTGGACGCCGTGGCCTGCCGGGGCACGTTCCGCAACTGGGACTACCCGATCCGGCGGCAGATCTTCTCCGGGTTCCGCACGGCTCGCTCGGGGGATATCTGATGTGCCGTCACATGGCGTACGTGGGGCCCGAGGAGTCGCTGGGGCGGCTGCTCGTGGAGCCGCCGCACGGCCTGTACCGGCAGTCGTGGGCGCCGAGGCGGCAGCGGTACGGGACGGTCAACGCCGATGGTTTCGGGGTGGGTTGGTACGCCGAAGGCGATCCGGTGCCGGCCCGGTACCGCCGGGCCGGGCCGATCTGGGCGGACCTGTCGTTCGCGGATCTCGCCCGGGTCGTACGTACCTCAGCGCTGCTCGCCGCGGTGCGGGACGCGACGCTGTCGGGCGCCGACGCGGAGGCCGCCGCGGCGCCGTTCGCCACGGGCCGTTGGCTGTTCAGCCACAACGGCGCCGTTCCGGGCTGGCCGGACTCGCTGGCGGCGGTGGCGCGGACCCTGCCGCCGGAGGACCTGCTGTCGCTGGAGGCCCGCAACGACTCCGCGTTCGTGTGGGCCCTGGTGCTCGCCCGGTTGCGGAGCGGCGACGCGGAGGGGCAGGCACTGGCCGACACGGTCCTGGAGGTCGCCGCGGCGGCCCCCGGAGCCCGGCTCAACCTGCTCCTCACCAATGGCGAGACCGTCACCGCGACCGCCTGGGGCGACACCCTCTGGTACCTGACCCGGCCCGGCGGCGGCACCGTCGTGGCCTCCGAGCCCTACGACGACGATCCGCACTGGCAGGAGGTGCCCGACCGCACCCTGCTGGCGGCGAGCCGCACGGACGTGCTGCTGACCCCCTTGAAGGAACCCCCGCTCGGCGACCCCAGCGACACCCTCGCACCCGCACCTGCGAAGGAGCCCCGTACGTGAGCCCGTTCCATCTGACCCGCACGCTGCCCGAGGACGCCACCGGCGCCGCCCTGCGCGCCGACGTCCGCCGCGGCCTGACCGGCACCCCCAAGACGCTGCCGCCGAAGTGGTTCTACGACGCGCACGGCAGCGAGCTCTTCGAGCGGATCACCGACCTGCCCGAGTACTACCCGACGCGCGCCGAGCGGGAGATCCTCGTCGCCCGGTCCGGCGAGATCGCCGCGGCAACCCGCGCCCGCACCCTGGTCGAACTGGGCTCCGGCTCGTCCGAGAAGACGCGGCACCTGCTCGATGCCCTGACCCGCCTGCACACCTACGTCCCCGTCGACGTCAGCGAGAGCGCGCTCAGCCAGGCCGGGCAGGCGCTCGCCGCCGAGCGGCCCGGGCTCGACGTGCACGCGCTGATCGCCGACTTCACCGCCCGCTTGACGCTGCCGGACACGCCGGGGCCCCGGCTGGTGGCGTTCCTCGGCGGCACGATCGGCAACCTGCTGCCCGCCGAGCGAGCCGCGTTCCTGGCCTCCGTCCGCGCCCTGCTCGCCCCGGGTGACGCCCTGCTGCTGGGCACGGACCTCGTCAAGGACGAGCAGGTGCTGGTCCGGGCGTACGACGACGCGGCCGGGGTGACGGCCGCGTTCAACAAGAACGTCCTTGCCGTGATCAACCGCGAACTGGGCGCCGACTTCGAGCCGGCCGCGTTCGACCACGTGGCGCTGTGGGACGCCGAACACGAGTGGATCGAGATGCGGCTGCGCTCCCGCACGGCGCAGACGGTGAAGGTCCCCGCGCTGGACCTGGCCGTCGACTTCGCGGCGGGCGAGGAGCTGCGCACGGAGGTGTCGGCGAAGTTCCGGAAGGAGGGCGTGCGGGCCGAACTGCTCGCGGCCGGCCTGGAGTTGGCGCACTGGTGGACGGACACTGAGGGCCGTTTCGCACTGTCCCTGAGCCTGGCGCGCTGACGGGGCGGGTGCTCACCCAGGGTCGGTGTCGAGGGCCTCGGCACTGCGGCGGGAGGCGCGGCGGGCCTCGGTCGCCGGATCGGCCCCGGTGAGCACCCTCGCCATGTGCTCCTTGATCGGGTAATTGGTATGGACCAATACGAAGGTCACCGGGTCGCCGAGGTTCCCTCACCCGTGGCACGACGTCTCGCGCTCCGCCGCAGCTTGGGGCACGGTGGAGTGACGCGTGACACACCCGTCACAGGCGTCGTCGCAGGGAGGAGCACCCGTATGTCGAACCACATCTACCGGGTCACGGAGATCGTCGGCACCTCGCCCGAGGGCGTCGACCAGGCCATCCGCAACGGGATCGAGCGCGCGTCGCAGACGCTGCGGAACCTCGACTGGTTCGAGGTCACCCAGGTGCGGGGCCAGCTCGACAACGGACGGATCGCACACTGGCAGGTGGGCCTGAAGGTCGGCTTCCGGCTCGAGTCCGCGGAATGACGGCGCCGTAGACGTCACCGCGCTCAGGTCCGCCCTTCCCGCTCCTGCGCCACCTTCAGCTCGGCCGAGGGTGTCGCCCAGCGTGCCCGTACGACGGTGAAGCCCGCCCGTTCGGCGTCCGCGCACACCAGCTCGTCGTCGTCCACCAGGACACGGATCTCGCGCGTCCGGGCGAGGCGGCGCAGGATCTCCAGCTTGGTGAACCGGGCGGGCCTGCGGTCGGCGTCCCTGCGCATGTACACACGCCCCCCGGGCAGCCCCTGGGCGGCGAGCCACTCCAGCGTGTCGCGCCGGCAGCGCTCGGGCCGGCCGGTCAGATAGACGACCTCGCAGTCCCGTGCGCTCTCGCGCACCAGCGCGACGCCCTCCGGGATCGGCGGGTCCTGCGGGGCGGCCGCGAAGAAGGCGTCCCAGTCCCGCGGCCGGCGCTCCAGGAACCGCTGCCGGTGCGCGGTGTCGGCGAGGGTGTTGTCCAGATCGAAGACGGCGAGGGGAGCCTTGCTGCTGTCGGTCACACCCCCACCCTAGAGGCTCGGCCCAGCCGCGTCCGAAGCGACAGGATCGAGACTGTCTGGCCGAAAGAAATGGTCCGGACTATTCTTCGGCGTGCCTTTTTCCGCAGGCCGCGACAGCGCGCGCAGCTCACCAGGGGCGTGAATAGGCCAGCGGCACACGGCAATTCAGCTGTCCGGTTGATAGTTCAAAGAGAGCGCTGCCATACTCCGGCTTCCGGCCTTCGTCATCACCCACGGGACGAAGGTGCGGGGTCACCACACAGAACCCCGAGGCCGCTCCACGTGAATGCGAAAACCGAGGATTTCGCCTTCACGAATCCCCCACACAGCCCGCATCCCCCGTGTATCCGGCGCGCCCGCACCCGCCCGGCAGCCGGACGACCGTCGACTCGGCAAAGAGTCGAGTGCGCGGCATGACGCAGCGAAGAAGGTGCGCTCTTGCCCGAATTCTCACCGTGGTCCGACAACTCATTCACGCACCACGCCCCACATGCCCAACCGGCACCAGCACCACGCCTGTCCGACGATCCCGAATTCCAGTCGCTGCGCCATGCCCAGCGCCGGTTCGGAACGCGCGCGACAGCCCTCTCCGTCGGCGGATTCCTGCTGTACGTCCTGCTGTCGAGTTTCGCCCCCGCCCTGATGAACCAGCCCCTGCTCGGCCGCCTCACGCTCGGACTGGCCCTGGGCCTCGGGCAGTTCGCCGTGATGGGCGTGACCGCCTGGTGCTACGTCCGGCACATGCGCACCCGGGTGGACCCGCTCGCCCGCGGCCTCAGGTCGCGTCTGCACCAGCGCGACACCCACGCACGCGTGACCCACCCGCGCCGCGCGGCCGGGCAGACCGTCCAGCAGACCCCCAGGGAGTTCCGCACGTGGTGACCGTGTCCGCCGGCATCGTCGACCGGTTCAGCCTGCAACTGACGTTCGTGCTGTTCCTGTCGGTCGTCGTCGTCACTCTGTTCATGGCGCTGCTGACGGCCCCTCAGCGCGACGAGATCAGCGAGTTCTACCTCGGCAACCGCACCATGTCCCCGCTGCGCAACGGCCTGGCCATGTGCGGGGACTACCTGTCCGCCGCGACCCTGCTGGGCAGTACGGGACTGGTCGCCCTGACCGGGTACGACGGGCTGATGTACCTCGGCGGCACCACCGTCGCCTGGATGATGGTGCTGCTGCTGATCGCCGAACCCCTGCGCCGGGCGGGCAGGTTCACGCTGGGCGACACGGTGGCCCTGCGACTGCCCCGGCAGCAGCGACCGGTGCGGATCGCGCTGGCCGTGTGCACCCTGGCCATCGCGACCCTCTACCTGGTGGCCCAACTCGTCGGCGGTGTCGCCCTGCTGACCCAGTTCACCGGCGAACCCAGCTCCTCCACACGGACCTTGTGCGTCGTCGTGATCGGCACCTTCGTCATCCTGTACGCGTCTCTCGGCGGCATGCCCGGGGCCACGGTCATCCAGATCATCAAGGCCGTGATGCTGGTGCTGGGTGTCACGTTCGTCGCGGGCTGGGTGCTCCACCACTACGGCTGGAACCCCAACGCCCTGCTCGACGCCGCCGCCGACCGCAGCGGAACCGGCCCGCGGTTCCTCGAACCCGGGCTGCGCTACGGCGGCAGCACCACCAGCAAGCTGGACTTCTTCAGCCTGGAGCTGGCCATCGTCCTGGGTCTCGCCGCGCTCCCCCACGTACTGATGCGGCTGCTCGCCCCGCGCAGTGTCGCCGTGCTGCGCTCCTCCGTGGTGTGGGCCGTGGGCCTGGTCGGCCTGGTCTGCTTCGCGGCCGGCATCGTCGGCCTCGGCGCCACCGCCATCGTCGGCCGGGACACCATCGAGAGCACGGACCACAGCGGCAATGCCGCCATCCTGCTCCTCGCCCATGAACTCGGCGGCAGCGTCCTCACCGCGTTCGTGACCTGCCTGGCCTACCTCACCCTGCTCGCCGTCGCGGCCGGCCTCACCCTCGCGGCGGCCTCGTCCCTGGCCCACGACCTGTACGGCGAGGTGATCCGCAGGGGCCGGGCCAGCGAGACGGAGGAGCTGACCGTCGCCCGGCTGGCCGCGGTCGTCATCGGCGTCCTCGGCATCCTGCTCGCCCTGGTCTCCTGGGGCGCCAACACCGCGACGCTGGCCTTCCTCGCCTTCGCCATCGCGGCCTCCGCGATCCTGCCGACGCTCGTGTACACCCTGTTCTGGCGTCGCTTCACCGCGCAGGGCGCGCTGCTCAGCCTGTGCGGCGGCCTGCTCACCTCCGTCCTGCTCGTGGTGTTCTCCCCCGTCGTCTCCTCCACCCCGGCCTCGTTCTACCCGGACGCCGACTTCGCCTGGTTCCCGCTGCAGAACCCGGGCATCGTCTCCATCCCGGCGGGCTTCCTCCTCGGCTGGCTCGGCACGGTGCTGAGCGATCGTCAGGAGGAGCCGGGCCTCGAGGAGTTCGAGGTGCGGATGCTGGTGGGCGCCGAGGAGTAGACGAGGGGGCGAGCTCCGTACGCCGCACCCCGCCGCCCGGCCGTGATCCCGTACGCCTCATGCTTCTGTCATGTCTCCTCGTACGATCACGGTCGGCTCCGCCCGAGAACACCCCTGCACGCTCGTCGTCTGCCGGGGCTGCTGCTGCGGCGACTCCCGCAAGCACCCCGGCACGGACCACGCCGGCCAGGTGGCGAGGCTGCACGCCGCAGCGGCCGAGCACGGCTTCCGGGTCCGTACGACGGACTGTCTCGGCCCCTGCGACCAGGCCAACGTCATCGTCGTCACGCCCTCGACCGCGGGGCGCCGGGCCGGTGGGCGGGCCACCTGGATCGGCTTCGCCATGGACGAGGACTGCACGGAGGAGCTCGTGCGCTGGGCGGCCGCGGGCGGTCCGGGCCTCGCCGCACCGCCTCTCACGCTGGAACTTCAGTTCATCCGCCCGCCGCGCGGGACACGCGCCCGCTCCCGGCGCTGACGCCCCGAGCCGATCGAATTGCTCATGGGAACCATTTTCATATAGCGTCCTCGGTGCCGTCCGACCGAGGAGGAAGACCATGGCTGTCCCGAAGCGGAAGATGTCCCGCAGCAACACCCGTCACCGTCGCGCCCAGTGGAAGGCCGCCACGCCGACGCTGGTGCCGGTCACCATCGACGGCGTGCGTCACCTCGTACCGCAGAACCTGGTCAAGGCGTACGAGCGCGGGCTGCTGCGCCCCGAGGGCTGAGCCCGATGCCGTACGAGCGACTGCCCGTCACCGTGCTCTCCGGGTTCCTCGGGGCGGGCAAGACCACGCTGCTCAACCACGTGCTGTCGAACCGCGAGGGGCTGCGGGTCGCGGTCATCGTCAACGACATGAGCGAGGTCAACATCGACGCGACGCTGGTGCGCGGCGGCGAGGCCGCCCTGTCGCGGACCGAGGAACGCCTGGTCGAGATGACCAACGGCTGCATCTGCTGCACACTGCGCGACGACCTGCTGGAGGAGGTGGACCGGCTGGCCCGCGAGGGCCGCTTCGACCACCTGCTCATCGAGAGCTCGGGCATCTCCGAGCCCATGCCCGTCGCGGCCACCTTCGCCTTCGCCCGCGACGACGGCGCCACCCTCGGGGACGTCGCCCTCCTGGACACCATGGTCACGGTCGTCGACGCCGCCAACGTCCTGACCGAGCTGGACAGCGGCGACGACCTCGCCGAGCGGGGCCTCGCCCCGTACGAGGACGACGAACGCACCGTCAGCGATCTGCTGATCGACCAGATCGAGTTCGCCGACGTCCTCGTCCTGAACAAACTCGACCTCGTCGACGAGGAGTCGGCGGCCCGGCTGCGGGCGACGCTGACCCGTCTCAACCCCGTCGCCCGGATCGTGCCGGCCGTGCACGGCCGGGTGGATCTGCACCAGGTGCTCGGCACCCGCCTGTTCGACCTCGAGCGCGCGCAGCAGGCCCCGGGCTGGGTGCGGGAGCTCAACGGCGACCACGTCCCGGAGACCGAGGAGTACGGCATCTCCTCCACCGTCTTCCGTTCCGAACTCCCCTTCCATCCCGGCCGGTTGTGGACCTTCGTGACGGAGGGACTCGACGCCGGGGCGTACGGGCGGGTCCTTCGCTCGAAGGGGTTCTTCACCCTGGCGAGCCGCCCGCACGTGACCGGGCTGTGGTCACAGGCCGGGTCCGTCGCCCGGTTCGAGCCGTCCGCCGCGCGTGACCATGAGGCGTCCTACGCACAGGAGCTGGTGTTCATCGGAACGCAGCTGGACACCGAGGCCCTGCACGCGGCGCTCGGCGCCTGCCTCGTACGGCCCGGCGAGAGTCTGCCGCCCGAGGACCCGTTCCCCGCCTGGGACACCTACGGCATCGACGACGCCTGCGAACACGAGCACGCCACTCCGCTGCCGGTGTCCGCTCACTGACCGGGGGGCAAGGAATCCTTCGGGCTCCCAGGTGTTGAACCCTGTATGAGCTCCGTGATCGCGACGACCAGGTTCTCCGTCCTCGACCGCTCCCGCACCCGCGAGGGCCACACCCACGCCGAGGCACTGCGCGACACCGTACGGCTGGCACAGGAGCTGGAGGAGCTCGGCTACCACCGGTTCTGGGTCTCGGAGCACCACGGGGTGCCCGGGGTGGCGGGCTCGGCGCCGACCGTGCTGGCCGCCGCCGTGGCCGCCGCGACCCGCACGATCCGGGTCGGCACCGGCGGGGTGATGCTGCCCAACCACCGGCCGCTGGTGGTGGCCGAGCAGTTCGGCGTGCTGGAGTCCCTCTTCCCCGGGCGGATCGACATGGGGCTGGGCCGGTCGGTCGGCTTCACCGACGGGGTGCGCAAGGCGCTCGGGCGGGACAAGGACGACGCGGAGGACTTCGCGGCACAGCTTCAGGAGCTGCTCGGCTGGTTCCGGGGCACCTCGCCCACCGGGGTCCACGCGCGCCCCGCCGAGGGCCTGACCGTTCCGCCGTTCGTCCTGGCCATGGGCGAGGGCGCCGCGATCGCGGCCCGGGCGGGCCTGCCGATGGTCATCGGCGACCTGCGCGATCGGGAGCGGATGCTGCGCGGCATCGACCGGTACCGGGCGGAGTTCCGGCCCTCGGACTGGGCGAGCGAGCCGTACGTCGTGATCTCCGGGACGGTCGCGGTGGCCGCCACCCCCGAGGAGGCCCGGCGGCTGCTGGTCCCGGAGGCCTGGTCGATGGCGTACTCCCGCACGCACGGCACCTTCCCGCCCCTGCCGCCGGCCGAGCGGGTCGAGGCCCGCACGATGACCGCGAAGGAACGCGGCTTCTACCAGTCCGGACTCACCGGACACCTCGCCGGCACCGAGGAGCAGGTCGCGCACGAGCTGGAGACGGTGCTGAAGGAGACGGGCGCGCACGAGGTCCTGATCACCACCAGCACGTACGACCGTGGGGCGCTGCTGGACTCCTACCGGCGGCTGGCCCGGATCGTCTCGGCCCGGGGCGGCGCGTAGCCGGGCGGCGGCGACACGGGCCGCGGTGGAGGCGGCGCGGGCGGGGAGGACAGCGCGACGGCGCCGTACCCGGCCCGGGCCCTGGCCCCATAGGCGCAGCGGCGTTCCGGGCGGCGGCCGGATGGCTCGACGCGTACGCCGACTCCCTCTACCGCTCGGTGAAGAACGACCGCGACGGCGAGCCGCTCGCCGCCCGGCTCGACGCCGCCGACAGCGTGGGCCACCTCCTGGGCACGGGGCGGTGCTGGACGCCTGGGGTACGGACCTGGAGCTGGTGCGGGTGCGGTAGGACGGCGGCTCGTTCGGCGGCCCGGGCCAGGGAGCGGCGGTCCCGGTGGCGGCCCGCCGGGATCGGGCCGCGCACCTCGACCTCGGCCACCAGCCCGCGTGCCGACGCCACCCGCCACAGGGAGGCGAGCAGGGTGTCGTCGCCGACGAACGCGGGGGCGGTGCTGGGCGTTCCGTCGGCGCGGCGGTAGCGGATGCGGACGGGCTGGACGGGCACGCCCGCGTCGAGCGCGGCCTGGAAGACGGCCCGGCGGAAGGGGCCCTGGGCGCGGCCGCACCAGGTGCTGCCCTCGGGGAAGACCGAGACCGCCTGCCCGTCGCGCAGCGCCCGGGCGATGCGGGCGACCGTGTCGGGGAGGGCGCGCAGCCGGTCGCGGTCGATGAACAGGGCGCCGCGGGCGGCCAGCGGGCCGGCGACCGGCCACCGGCGGATCTCGGTCTTGGCGAGCGTCCGGGCCGGCCGTACGGCGGCCAGCAGCGGGATGTCCAGCCAGGAGATGTGGTTGGCGACCAGCAGGAGCCCGCCGGTGGGAGCGGCGGCGCCGGTGACGCGGACCCGGACCCCTGCGGCCCGCACGATCCACCGGCACCACCGCCGTATCAGGGCCGCGGGGATGCGGCCGCCGAGCGGTGACAGCGCGATCCCGGCGAGGAGGAGCACGACGACCGCCGCGAGCCGCAGCACGGCGCGCGGTACGGCGGTGAGCGCCGCGCCCGTCGCCGCCACGCACGCCTGCGGGGTGCAGGGCGCGGTGGGCAGCCAGGCACTGGCGGGCGCCGTCGGGCGGGCCTGCGGCACGGTCCGCGCGGCGCGGTGGACCGCGCCGATGCCGACGGTGCTCATCAGGCCGGGACGAGGGAGAGGAAGTGCCGCAGGTAGCGCGGGTTGACCCGGCGCATCGACAGCAGCACGTACAGGTCGGCGACCCCGAAGTCCGCGTCGTGCGCGGGCTCCCCGCACACCCAGGCGCCCAGGCGGAGGTAGCCGCGCAGGAGGGCGGGCAGTTCGGCGGGGGTGGCGGGGGCCGCGCCGCCCGGGACCCAGGGCAGCAGGGGCCGTACGCGGTACTCCTCGGGCGCCAGGTGTCCCTCCCGTACCCGGTTCCAGGTGGCGGAGGCGAGGGTGCCGCCGTCGGCGAGCGGAAGGGAGCAGCAGCCGGCGAGCCACTCGTGGCCGCGGTCGGCCATGTAGCGGGCGATGCCGGCCCAGATGAGGCCGATGACGGCGCCGTCGCGGTGGTCGGGGTGCACGCAGGACCGGCCGACCTCGACGAGGCCCGGCCGGATGGCGTCGAGGGGGCTCAGGTCGAACTCGCCCTCCGAGTACAGGCGTCCGGCGACCGCGGCGCGGTCCGGCGGCAGCAGCCGGTAGGTGCCGACGACCTGGCCGGTCATCTCCTCGCGCACCAGCAGATGGTCGCAGTACGCGTCGAAGGCGTCGACGTCGTGTCCCGGCTGCGGGGTGGACAGCAGGGCGCCCATCTCCCCGGCGAAGACGTCGTGCCGCAGCCGCTGCGCGGCACGTACGTCCTCCTCGTCACGGGCGAGACCGACGGTGTAGCGGGTGGGTGCCGAGGGCTGCGGGGGACGGTCGACGGTCAGTACGCCGGTCATGGCTTCTCCTGGTCACGGGCCGGGTCGGCGGGGCGACGGCAGAGCTGAGCGGTGCGATCTGCCGCCCCTGTTCTTCCGATGCCGGCTGACCTTCGCGTGACCGGAGGAGAGAGGCCGGGTGTGGGGTTGTTGAATGGAAGGGTCCTGGCGGGACCGGAGCTGAGCACCACGTCCGGTCCCGCCCGTCCGCACCCTGTCGGCGAACGTTCCTCGAGCTGCGGCTTCTAGGCCCTGTCATCAAACTCCCGCCGTCCGCCCGGAGGGGGGAGTTTGACGCCAGGGCCTAGCGCCTGGCCACCTTCCGCGTGGCCCGCAGCCACTCCTTGTTCATGCTCGTGATGGACGTCAGCGGAATGCCCTTGGGGCAGGCGGTCGCGCACTCCCCGGTCAGGGTGCAGCCGCCGAAGCCCTCCTCGTCCATCTGCGCCACCATGTCCAGCACGCGGGTCTCCCGCTCGGGCGCGCCCTGCGGCAGGACGTTGAGGTGGTTGACCTTGGCCGAGGTGAACAGCATCGCGGCGCCGTTGGGGCAGGCCGCCACGCACGCGCCGCAGCCGATGCACTCGGCGTGCTCGAAGGCGAAGTCCGCGTCCGGCTTCGGCACCGGCGTGGCATGGGCCTCCGGCGCGGAACCGGTCGGCGCGGTGATGTAGCCGCCGGCCTGGATGATCCGGTCGAAGGCCGACCGGTCCACCACCAGGTCCTTGATCACCGGGAAGGCGGACGCCCGCCACGGCTCGATGTCGATCGTGTCGCCGTCCTTGAAGGACCGCATGTGCAGTTGGCAGGTCGTGGTGCGCTCCGGGCCGTGCGCGTCACCGTTGATGACGAGCGAACACGCACCGCAGATGCCCTCGCGGCAGTCGTGGTCGAAGGCGACCGGGTCCTCGCCCTTGAGGATGAGCTCCTCGTTGAGGGTGTCGAGCATCTCCAGGAACGACATGTCGGGCGAGATGCCGTCCACCTCGTACGTGGACATGGTGCCTTCGGCGTCGGCGTTCTTCTGCCGCCAGACGCGCAGGGTGAGCTTCATGCGTAGCTCCGCTGGGTGGGGTGGACGTACTCGAAGACCAGGTCTTCCTTGTGCAGGACGGGCGCCTCGCCGGTGCCGGTGAACTCCCAGGCGGCGGCGTAGGAGAACTCGTCGTCCTTACGGGCCGCTTCACCGTCCGGTGTCTGGGACTCCTCGCGGAAGTGGCCGCCGCAGGACTCGGTGCGGTGCAGTGCGTCGAGGCACATCAGCTCGGCGAGCTCCAGGTAGTCGACGATGCGGTTGGCCTTCTCCAGCGACTGGTTGAACTCCTCGCCGTTGCCCGGGACCTTGATGCGCCGCCAGAACTCCTCGCGGATCTGCGGGATGCGCTCCAGGGCCTTGTGCAGCCCGCTGTCGGTGCGGGCCATGCCGCAGAACTCCCACATCAGCTCGCCGAGTTCGCGGTGGAAGGAGTCCGGGGTGCGGTCGCCGTCGACGGCCAGCAGGAGGTTGATGCGGTCCTCGGTCTCGGCCAGCACCGCCTCGACGACCGGATGGTCGGGGGTGACCTGGTCCTTGTGCGGGTTGCGGGCGAGGTAGTCGTTGATGGTGGCCGGGAGGACGAAGTAGCCGTCGGCCAGGCCCTGCATCAGCGCGGAGGCGCCGAGGCGGTTGGCGCCGTGGTCGGAGAAGTTGGCCTCGCCGATCGCGAACAGGCCGGGGATGGTGGTCTGGAGGTCGTAGTCGACCCACAGGCCGCCCATCGTGTAGTGCACGGCGGGGTAGATCCGCATCGGCACCCGGTACGGATCCTCGTCGGTGATCCGCTGGTACATGTCGAAGAGGTTGCCGTACTTGGCCTCGACGGCCCCCCTGCCCATCCGCTTGATGGCGTCGGCGAAGTCGAGGTACACGCCCTGCCCGCCGGGCCCGACGCCCCTGCCTTCGTCGCACACGTTCTTCGCGGCACGGGAGGCGATGTCACGGGGCACCAGGTTGCCGAAGGAGGGATAGATGCGCTCCAGGTAGTAGTCGCGCTCGTCCTCGGGGATCTCGTTCGGCGGCCGGGTCTCGCCCTTGGCCTTCGGCACCCAGATCCGGCCGTCGTTGCGCAGCGACTCACTCATCAGCGTCAGCTTCGACTGGTGGTCGCCGGTGCGCGGGATGCACGTCGGGTGGATCTGCGTGAAGCAGGGGTTGGCGAAGTAGGCGCCGCGCCGGTGTGCCCGCCAGATGGCGGTGGCGTTGGAGTTCATGGCGTTCGTCGACAGGTAGAAGACGTTGCCGTAGCCGCCGGAGGCCAGGACGACGGCGTCCGCGAAGTGCGTGGAGATCTTCCCGGTGATCAGGTCCCGGGCCACGATGCCACGTGCCCGCCCGTCCACGACGATCAGGTCGAGCATCTCGGTGCGCGGATGCATCTCGACGTTCCCGGCCGCGATCTGCCTCGACAGCGCCTGGTAGGCGCCGAGGAGGAGCTGCTGGCCCGTCTGGCCGCGGGCGTAGAACGTCCGCGACACCTGGACGCCGCCGAAGGAGCGCGTGTCGAGCAGGCCGCCGTACTCACGCGCGAACGGCACGCCCTGCGCCACGCACTGGTCGATGATCTCCACGGAGATCTGCGCGAGCCGGTGGACGTTCGACTCCCGCGCCCGGAAGTCGCCGCCCTTGACGGTGTCGTAGAACAGCCGGTGGATGGAGTCGCCGTCGTTGCGGTAGTTCTTCGCCGCGTTGATGCCGCCCTGCGCGGCGATCGAGTGGGCGCGGCGCGGGGAGTCCTGGTAGCAGAACTGGATGACCTTGTAGCCCTGTTCGGCGAGGGTGGCGCCCGCGGAGCCGCCGGCCAGGCCCGTGCCGACGACGATGACGGTGTGCTTGCGCCGGTTGGCGGGGTTGACCAGCTTCGCCTCGAAGCGGCGCTTGTCCCAGCGCTCGTGGATCGGCCCGGACGGTGCCTTCGTGTCGACAACCGGTTCGCCGACCGTGTAGTTGACGTATTCAGCGGTCATGTTCAGCTCACCACTCCGGTCATGACGCCCACGGGCACGGCGATGAAACCGGCCGTGAGCAGCAGCGCGAGGACGTTGGCGACGGTCTTCAGGGCACGGTCGCGGGTGCGGCTGCCGACGCCGAGGGTCTGGGCGGCGCTCCAGAAGCCGTGCCGGATGTGCAGGCCGAGCGCGAGCATCGCGACGATGTAGATGGCGTTGCCGTACCAGGTGGAGAAGGTGTCCACGACGTTCTGGTACGGGTGGCCGGGCTGGAAGCCGGGGTGCACGGTGCCGGTGGTCAGGTCCAGGATGTGCCAGACGATGAACAGGCCGAGGATGATCCCGCCCCAGCGCATGGTGCGCGTCGCGTAGCTGGCGCGCGGCTTCTTGTGCACGTACTTGCTGGGCCGCGCCCTGATGTCGCGGCGGCTGAGCTGGTACGCGGAGACGCCGTGGGCGACGACGGAGACGACGAGGACGATCCGGATCAGCCAGAGCGTCCACTCGTAGTGCATGAACGGCTCGCCGACGGTGCGCAGCCAGTGGCCGTACGCGTTGAACTCGCCCGCCCCGAAGTAGATCTTCAGGTTTCCGATCATGTGGGCGACCAGGTACAGCAGCATGATCAGACCGCTGACCGCCATCACTGTCTTCTTGCCGACGGTCGAGTCCCACACGGTGCGTGCCATGGACGGCCGCCGGTCCGTCCGCGTTGCCAGAGCCATGTAACAGCACGCTAGGCGTGAGACACCGCATCGGTCCAAGACATGGTCCGGTTTGATTCCATAGGCGGCGACTATCGTAGGGGTGTGCAGTTCCAGCAGCTCCAGTACTTCGTGGCGGTCGCCGAGACCCGGCACTTCACCCGGGCAGCCGACCTGGTGCATGTCGCCCAGCCGTCGCTGTCCCAGCAGATCAAGGCGCTGGAGCGGGAGCTCGGCGCGGACCTGTTCCTGCGGGCGCGCGGCAACATCACGCTGACGGACGCCGGAGAGGCCCTGCTCCCCCTGGCCCGGCGCATCCTGGCCGACGCGGACACGGCCCGGCACGAGGTGCAGGAGCTGGTGCAACTGCGCAGGGGCCGGGTACGGCTGGGCGCGACGCCGAGTCTGTGCACGGGCCTGCTGCCGGACGTGCTGCGCGCCTTCCACGACCGCTATCCCGGCATCCAGCTGCTCATCGAGGAGGGCGGCTCCCACGACCTGGTGCGGGAGCTGGCGCGCGGCGCCCTCGACCTGGCGCTCGTCGTGCTCCCACTGCCGTCCCCCTCCCCCGCGCTGACCACGGTGGAGCTGCTGCGCGAGGACCTGGTCGTGGTCTCCTCCCCGGACGCCCCGCGGCCCGGCCGGGGCCGGCGGACCGTGCGGATCGCCGACCTGGAGGGCGAGCGTCTTGTGATGTTCCGGCACGGCTACGACCTGCGGGAACTGACCGTGGCCGCGTGCCGCGCCGAGGGGTTCGAGCCGGACTTCGCGGTGGAGGGCGGCGAGATGGACGCGGTGCTGGGATTCGTCCGGGCCGGGCTGGGCGTCGCCGTCGTGCCCCGGATGGTGGCCGCGCGCTCCGGACGCGGCCTGCGGGTCACCCCACTGGCCCGGCCCGGGCTGCACCGGACCATCGCCCTCGCCCACCGCAGCGATGTGGCGCCGCCGCGGGCCGCCAGGGAGTTGCAGCGGATGCTGCTGGAGCGGTGAGCCCGCCCACTCCACGGAAGCGGGTGGCGTATGGCGCCAGGCGCGGCCGGATATTCGCTGCGTCCCCGGCATGCGCCGTGCGTACCCTCAAGCTGTGAGTGACGAGCGGGATGAGCAGTACGTCCGGTACCGGGACGACACGCGGGTGCTGGCGGCGATCGGGGACTGCGTCGCGGCGCAGACCGGCCGGATCACGGTGCGGCTGGCCAGAGCTCTGGCCGAGGCCGCCGTGGCCGCGTGGGACCGCGACGAGCACGACGCGCCGGGCGAGGAGACGCCCGGGCAGGCCGCGCTGCGCGACGGTGCCGCCGAGCTGGCACTGATCGGTCTCGCGATCAGGGAACGCGGCCGCTGGACCGGCGAGGAGGTCGCCGTGGACCTGGAGATCGCCTCGCGGGGGCGGCCGTACGGGCCTTGGAGGATGGGGCCGGCGCAGAGGACGGTGGGGTGGGGCGGGGTGCGCGGTAGCGTGCCGGGCACCGCGGAAGCCCATCGCCCCACGCAGTGGCAGGCAGTCGCACAGCACGCCGGCCACGCTCACGGGCCGACCGCGTCACCCCCTGGCGCCGCCGTGCCCGCGCGGCGCGCGGCCGCGGCGGCCCGTATCCGGTCCAGGGGGATGCCGGCCTGCTCGCACAGGGTGGCCAGGTCGAAGTAGATCGCCTCGCCCGCCATCAGACCGTCCTCGAAGGGGACGACGTTGGCGAAGGGCACCTCGAAGGCGCCCCCTCCGGGCGGGACCCCGAGCCACTCCCCTCGGCTGGTGCCGCGGAGCGTTCCCCATACGGCGATGACGTCGTCCCCGAAGGCGATGCCCTCGTCGACGGGGGCGAGGTCCGGGAACGCGGTGAAGTACTGCTGCTGGTAGGCGGCGCGCACCGCGTCCCTGCCCCGGCTGCGCAGCCCGAGCGCCTTCGTCTCCAGGAGGCAGTCGGGGACGAACGTCCTGAGGATGCCGTCGATGTCCCGCGCCGCCTCCGCCTCGCGGTGGGCCTCGAAGAGGCGGCGCATCTCGGTGGTGTCCATACCCGTGCTCCCTCTTCCGGGGCCCGGCAGGGTCGGCAGGGTCGGTCGGATCGGTCGCGGATTCTCTCTCGATCGTAGGAAGCGGGCGACGCGCCGACCACCGGGGCACGCGCCGCCGCCCGGGGCTCAGCGCGTCGCGTCCACCAGCGCCAGTTCGTGCAGCCGCTCCGGCGGGCCCGGGCGGGCGTAGTACCAGCCCTGGGCGGTGTCGCAGCCGAGTATGCGGAGCTGCGCGGCCTGCGCGCCCGTCTCCACGCCCTCCACCGTGACCGCGAGGTCGAGGCTGTGGGCCAGGGAAACGATCCCCTCGACGATCTTCAGGTCCACGGGGTCGGCCGGGAACTGCTGCATGCTCTGGGTGAAGGAACGGTCCAGCTTGAGGATGCTCACCGGGAGGCGGCGGAGGTTCGCCAGGTTCGAGTAGCCGGTGCCGAAGTCGTCCAGGGCGATGTCGACACCCATCTCGGCGAGCCGGCGCAGCGGCTTGAGCAGGTCGTCGTCCGCGCCGATCAGGGCCGACTCCGTCACCTCCAGGCACAGCGCGTCGGGTTCGACGCCCGCGCGTTCCAGGATGTCGACGGTGTCCTGGACCAGGCCGGGGTGGGTGAGCTGGCAGGGCGAGAGGTTGACGTTGATGCGCAGCGGGCCCACGGTCTGCGCACCGCCGTGCAGTTCGCGCCACTCGCGGGCCTGCCGCACGGACTGTTCGAGGACCCAGCGGCCCAGCGGAACGATCAGCCCCGTGTGCTCGGCGAGCGGGATGAAGCGGTCGGGGCTGAGTACGCCGTGCTGTGGGTGCAGCCAGCGGACCAGCGCCTCCGCGCCGCGCACACTGCCGTCGCCGAGGTGGACCAGCGGCTGGTACTCGATGAAGAACTCGCCGCGTTCCAGGGCCGTCGGCAGCGCGGTGGTCAGCCCGTGGCGGGTGATGGCGCGGGCGTCGGCCTCCGGGTCGGCGAGCTCGAAGCGGTTGCCGCCCGCCGACTTGGCCCGGTACATGGTGATGTCGGCGCTGCGCAGCACCTCCGCCGGGCTGCGTTCCCCGGCCGGGCCCTCGACGATGCCGATGCTGCCGCGCACGGTCAGCTCCCGGCCGTCGATGCTGATCGGGGCGAGCAGCGCGTTCATGATGCGGGTGGCCAGCTCGTCGACCGTGCGCTGGGTGTCGGGGCCGGTGGTCAGCGCCACGAACTCGTCGCCGCCGAGCCGCGCGACCATCTCGCCGGGCGCGGTGGCGCAGGACTGCAGGCGGTCGGCGACCTCGACGAGCAGCCGGTCGCCGGCCGCGTGACCGAGGCTGTCGTTGACGGTCTTGAAACCGTCCAGGTCGAGGTAGCACAGGCCGAAGCGCTGTCCCTCGCCGGCGCTGAGGGCCTTCTCCAGGCGCTCGAAGAAGAAGGTACGGTTCGGCAGACCGGTGAGCGCGTCGTGCGTGGCCTCGTAGCGCAGCCGCAGGTTGAGCAGCCGCCGCTCGGTGGTGTCCTCCATGAGGGCGAGCTGGTACTGCGGCACGCCGTCGGCGTCGCGCAGCAGGGAGACCGTCAGATTGGTCCACAGGACCGTTCCGTCGGGGCGGTAGAACGCCTTCTCCAGGTGGTAGTGCTCGCGCTCGCCGCGCACGAGTTCGTCGTAGAGCCGCCAGGTCTGGGGCGCGTCGTCGGGGTGGGTCCAGTCCCGCACGTTGCGGCCCAGCAGGTGCTGCTCGGACAGGCCGAACATGCGCCGCAGCGCGCCGTTGACCTGCAGGACGTTGCCGTCCAGGTCGGCGATGCCGATGCCTATGGCCGCGCCTTCGAAGACCGCGCGGAACCGGGCCTCGCTGGCGTGCAGCGCCTGGGCCACCACGCCCTGCGCCAGCAGCGCGGCCTGGGCGATGGACTCCTGCTCGGCCAGCGTCCTCTCCCGCAGCGCCTGGGCGAACCCGGCGGCCATGGCGTGCTGCAGCCGGGCGCAGCGCGCCCGCAGGTCCTCGTGGTCGCCGTCGCCGCCGCAGTAGAGCACGAGGTAGGCGTCGACGCAGTCCAGCGTGCGGCTGAGTGCCTCCGGGGCGGTGCAGTGCGCGGCCACGAGCCCGGCGCCCACCGCGTTCCCCTCGGCGGCGTCGAAGCTCCTGGCCCGCAGCGCCCGTCTCAACCGCCGGGCCAGCGGCAGCAGTTGCTCTTCGAACTCCGGCCGGGTCGACGACGTCGAGGTGACGGGATACACGTTCCGGCTCCAGATCGTCGCGAACCGGCGCAGTCTGTCCTCCGGCCCGTCCGGCACCGCGATCACGCCGTACGCCCCACGCCCGCGAAACCGGAGAACGCATACGGATCCTCGTCCTCCGGTGTGGTGTCGGGCCGCCAGTGCGGCATCGGCACCAGTCCGGGTTCCACCATGTCGTACCCCTCGAAGAACCGCGCGATCTCCTCGCGCGAGCGCATGATCAGCGGGTTGCGAATGTCCTTGTACACGTCCACCACACCCTCGGCCCGCTCCGGCGGCAGCGGGATTCCCTCGTACGAGGCATGCGTGAGGACGAGCAGGCTGCCGGGCGCGAGCGCGTCGCGCAGCTCGGCCACCGCCCCGTACGGGTCGTCCGCGTCTTCCACGAAGTGCAGTATGGCAACGAGAAGCAGCGCCACTGGCCGATTCAGGTCGATCAGCCGCTCCACCTGAGGGCTCTTCAGGATCTCGTGGGGCTTGCGGAGGTCGGCTGCGGCGATGTCCGCGGTGTCGTTGCCGGCCAGGACCGCCTGGCTGTGCGCCACGGCCACCGGGTCGTGGTCGACGTAGACGACGTGCGCGCCGGGGCTGGCGGCCTGGGCGACCTCGTGGACGTTGCCGAACGTCGGGATGCCGGAGCCGATGTCCAGGAACTGGGTGATGCCCTGGTCGACCGCGAAGCGCACCGCGCGGCGCATGAACGCCCGGTTCGCCTGCATGATCTTGGGGAGTCCCGGCATGAACTCCATGGCCTTGCAAGCCGCTTCCCGGTCGACCTCGAAGTTGTGCGAACCGCCCAGGTAGTAGTCGTACATCCGGGAAACGCTCGGCACCGAGATGTCGATGCTTCGTGGGGCCCAGGCGGGACGCTCCATCTATCTCTCCAAGGCGTAGGCGATCCGGTGTTCGAGCAGAGGCTACTGATCGCCCGCCAATGGAGCGACCCGAAACGGAAATTGACCATCCGTTCCCGGTCACTGCCTGCGGCACGTGCCGAATTGATACCCCTTCGCACCCCCCTCGAACGCACTACGAAACGTGTCCGCCGCACTGCGCGGAGTTCCCGCGACATGCCGGCCCCGTCCGCCCCCGCACGCGACAGCGGTCCGCCCCTCCGCGGGGGAGCGGAGGGGCGGACCGTGGCCGACGGCGCCGGGTGGACGAGATGATCAACCCTGGGGAGGTTTCTCTACTTCTCCGACGCGCCGACCGGCTTTCCGTCGGGGCGGATGGCGAACCAGGTGCCGCCGACGCCCTGACCGTTGGTGTCACCGGGCTGCTTGTCCCCGGCGAAGGTGTAGATCGGGATGCAGTCGATGGTCTGCTGCTTGATGCCGTCGGGGCGGTCGAAGACGACGTAGCCCCGGTTGGGGGTGGACCCCTGCAGATCGATGCCCTTGGTGTCCTTCGCGTCGACCGGCGCCACGACGGGCCACTTGTCCCGGCAGGCGCCGGTGCACGCGGTCTTCATCGGCCACTGCGAGTCCTTCATGAACCGGTAGACGGTGTGGCCGTTCTTGTCGATGACGATCTCGCCGAGCTTGGGATCGTTGCGGGTGGACAGGCCGGGCAGCTCTCCGGCCGCCTCCGCTCCGCCCTGCGCCTTCTTGCCGTCGGGTGCCAGCGCGTACCACTTGCCGCCCACGCCCTGGCCCTTGATGTCACCGGCGTTGACGTCCTTGGCATAGCGGTACGCCGGCCAGCCGCCGACGGTCAGCTGCTTGGTGCCGTCGGCCCGGGTGATCGAGCCGAGCAGCGCCTTGTCGATGCCCTCGCCGGCCGTGGCGTCGTCCGCGGGCACCGGCGGCCAGGTCTTGGCACAGTCGCCGTCGCAGTTCGACTTGGGCGGTTCCGCGGTGTCCTGGTCGAAGCGGTACAGGGTGAGACCGAGGCTGTCGGTCACCACCTTGCCGACCTCCGCGTTGGTGGACACGGCCAGCTTGCCCGCGGGAGCGGCCGGGCTGGAGGGGCTCGCGGAGCTCTGCTGGCCGCCCGCGCTGCCCGCCACACCGTTGGCTCCCGACCCGATACTTCCGTAGTCCCCGGGCGCGGCCGTGGCGCCCACGTTCTGGCTGCTCGCCGGGGGCGTGTTTTCCTGACCGCACGCCGTCGTCAGCGCCAGCAACGCCGCAGCGCTCGCCACGAGTGAGGCGCTCCGCCAGGAGGTCTTCATCGTAAACTCCCCATAATCGCAAGGGTGTTGCAGCGCCCTGCTGCGCCGCCGCACGACACTGGGTACGCACGCGGACCCGGGTTGTGTTCAACCACCGCGCACATTTCTTTCCGGATCCCTGTGCCGCGGAGCCAGCTCTGCCCGCACAGGCGTGCCCACGCGGCGGCCCGCGGGCGGGCCCTGGCCAAACCCCCGGCCTGCGGCTGTCCCTCCTTCGGGGCATTCACCCGCCACTCCCGCGTGCCCGGGTCGGCCAGAGCACATGATCGTCGTCGTGCATGGACCCCTACCGACCCAATCCGGCCGTGCCGTACGGGCGTTGGCCGTGATGACGCTGGCGTGGGCGCTCCTGGGTGCACCGGCCGACACGGCGTTGGCCGACGCCTGCGCGTACACCTCGACCGGGCCGGGCGGCACGGAGGCGGTGGCGGTCGCCGGCCGCCTCACCTGGCCGGCCCCTCCGGCGTGCCAGAAGCCCACGCCGACCCCCACGCCGACGCCGAGCCCTACGCCACCGCCACCACCCCCGCCGAAGCCGACGCCGGCACCGACGCCCAAACCGACCCCGCCGCCTCCGCCGCCTCCGCCGAAGCCGGAACCCACGGCGCAGCCCGAACCACCGCCTCCTGCGCCGCCACCGGCTCCGCGACCGGCGGCGCCCCCTCCCCGGCCGAGACTCGCACCGCCCCCGCCACCGCTACCGAAGCCGACGCCGACGCCGACACCGACGCCGTCGGCCAAGCCGAAGCCGCGTCCGTCCGTGACACCCGTGCACTATCCGCCCTACCGGCCCGCACCACGCCCACGGCCTGCGAACAGTGCTCCGTCACCGCTCGTCTTCGTCCTGCTCATCACGATGCCCGCGGTGGTCGCCGCCGCCGCGCTGCGCCCGCGCTGACCCCCGACGTTCTGGAGGCACCTCTTGCCGGAATGGCTTGTTCTCACCCTCGCGATGCTGGCCGCCTGTGCCGTGGTGGTCGTCATCACCCTCGTACGGCACCGCACGGCGGCCGACGACGAGGACCCCAGCGAGACCCCGGACGTCATCGAGTACATCACGATGTGGATCGGTGTCCTGTACGCCATCGTCCTGGGCCTGGCCATCGCCGGTGTCTGGGAGGCGCGCGGCGCGGCCCAGGAGCACGTACGCGCGGAGGCCGCCGCGCTGCACGAGATCTCGGAGCGGGTACGGGTCTACCCGGCCGATGTCCGTGACCGCATTCGTGAGGGTGTCAATGCCTATGTCGGACACGTCGTCACCACCGAGTGGCAGACCATGGCCGACGAGGGCCATGTCACCCGGCGCGGCACCGAACTGCTCGACCGCGTCCGCCAGGACGTCACCGACTACCGGCCCAGGACGGACTTCGAGGCCCAGGCCTACCAGCCGCTTGTCGACCAGGTGACCGCCGCGGACCAGGCGCGCACCGCCCGGGCGGAGTCGACCGCGCCGACCATGCCGGGCGTGGTGTGGTTCGGGCTGATCACCGGAGCCGTCGTCACCATCGGCATGCTCTTCGCGCTGCAGATCCGGCGCACGGCGCGCGAGCTGGTCCTCGCGGGGATCTTCTCCGCGCTGATCGCCTTCCTGCTCTTCCTGATCTGGGACTTCGACGCGCCCTACAGCCGTGGCATCACGGCGACGGCGGACCCGTTCCTGCGTCTCTTCCCGCACGTCAAGGGCTGACGCTCGGGCAACTCACGCAGTTCGGGCGGTGGGAACAAGAAGCGCGCAGGTCCTGGTCCCGGATCCGCAGGGATTCCGGGACCAGGACCTGGCCACGTGCGAGAGGGCCCGTGCACCTCCGATAGATACGGCTGTCCCAAGGGGCGATGGGCCCGACCCCCGCACCTGAGGGGGCCGGGACTCGTCAGATCCGCTTCTCGGCCCGGCGTCGCATCCAGAACACGCCACCGCCGATCACCGCCACGGCCACCAGGCTGCCACCGATGGCCATGTCGGTCGGGGTCGCCCCGCTGGAGCTGCTGCCGCCGAGGCCGCCGCGAACGCCACCGATGACGGTGAACGCGGCCGGGCGGGTCAGGGTCCGGCCCGAGCAGTTGACCGTGATGTCGTACGTCCCGGGGCGGGCGTCGGCGTGGATGGTGGCGGTGCCCTTCGCGGTGTCGTTGGCGCCGCGGATCGGCGTCAGAGTCGTCCTCGGGAAGGCGTTGGAGGTAGCGGTGCCTCCCTGCCGGCAGCCGTCGACCGTGATGGTCAGCTGGCCGCCGCGGGCGATGACGCTGGGCAGAGCGACGATGTTGCTCGGACCGACGGCGTGGTTCCCGTTCCCGCCGGCATTGCCGTTGGGGCCGCCGTTCCCGTTGCCGCCGAAGCCGCCGTTGTCGCCGCGGTTGCCGTTGCCGCCGTTATCACGCCCGTTGCCGTTGCCGCCGACACCGCCGTTATCACGCCCGTCGCCGTTACCGCCGACACCGCCGTTATCACGCCCGTCGCCGTTGCCGCCGAAGCCGCCTTCCCTGCCCCCGTTGCCGCCGCCGTTGCCGCCGACACCGCCGTTATCACGCCCGTTGCCGTTGCCGCCGAAGCCGCCTTCCTTGCCCCCGTTTCCATTGCCGCCGAAGCCGCCGTCGTTGCCCCCGTTTCCGTTACCGCCGAAGCCACCGTCGTTGCCGCCGTTGCCGTTGCCTCCGTTTCCATTGCCGCCGAAGCCGCCGTCGTCGCCGCCGTTTCCGTTTCCGCCGAAGCCGCCGTCGTTGTTCTGGCCGTTCCCGGGGCCGCCGTCGTTGGTGGTGCTGGTACCGGGAACGCCGTCCCACGCGACGGCCGTGGGGGCGGCGAGCCCGAGGACGGCGATCGCGGCGCCGGCGGCCGCCAGGGCACGAGAGTTGCGCATGTGATCCTCCGCGGAAGACGCCCCGGGACCCGTCCCCGGTCGATCGGCGAGAAAGCGCCTCCCAGAAAGACCCTCAGTTCCCCTGCGTCGGCCCGCATTTCGGGAATGGTCCGTCCTGGTGAGAGAACACGCCGCAGGAAAACCGCACAATCACATATCGCCGCAGGTCACGGACGGTCGGAAATTTCCTGCCGACGGCAACTCGGATGGCGCACCAAAAGCCGCCCCAGCCACCCGTTCGCCCCTGCCCCGTCGCCGCTTTCGCGCGCGGCACTTAGCGTTCTGGTATGCGCGTAACGACGTGGCGACGGCCGCGTCGAGAGGGGATGGCGAATGTCTGTGTCCGAGCTGGCCGGACTGCCCGCAGCCGAAGAGGAGGCGCGGCCGAAGAAGCGCGCCCCGTGGGGCGTGATAGCGCTTGTTCTGCTGACCGGTCTCGCGCTCATCCGGAATGGTTCGGGGGAGTTCGACGTGGGGCCTCCGCAGCCGGCGACCGCCGCCGCCGCGGACAGCCGGGTGCCGGGCGGCACCTTCGCTGCGGCCGGCCTGCAGCCGCTGCCGTACGCCGTCCCGGACCGAGTGAGGATCCCCGCGATCCAGGTCGACGCGCCGATCATCCCCGTGGGTCTGGACGCGGAGGGCTGGATCGGCGCGCCGCCCCCGGAGGACCCGAACCTGGCCGGGTGGTTCACGGGCGCCGTCTCCCCCGGCGAGAAGGGCACCGCGGTCGTCGTCGGCCATGTCGACAACCAGCAGGGCCCCGCCGTGTTCTACGGTCTCGGGGCCCTGAAGAAGGGAAACCGCGTCGAGGTCGCCCGCAAGGACGGACAGACCGCCGTGTTCGAGATCTACGGCATCGAGGTCTTCGAGAAGAACAACTTCCCCGGGGACCGGGTCTACGGCTCCAAGGGGGCGCCGGAACTCCGCGTCATCACGTGCGGAGGCGGCTACTCCGAACAGGGTGGCTACGCCGGAAACGTCGTCACCTTCGCCCGCCTGGTCGAGGTCCGCTGAGCGGTCCCCGGCCGGGCGGGCGGCCGACGCTCACACGTAGTGCCGCCTGGGGACGGTGATGTGGTAGCCGGAGTCCAGCAGCCGCGGGAGATAGCGGCGCAGGGCCCGGACGCTCTGGGAGCGGTCGCCCCCGGCGTCGTGCGAGAGCACCACGACGCCGGGGGCGGCGCCGTTCTCCACCCGGTGGACGATGGTGCTGGTGCCGGGTGTGGTCCAGTCGAGGGTGTCGACCGTCCAGGCGAGCGGTTCCATGCCGAGTTCGGCGCCGAGCTGGAACGCGGCCCGGTTCCAGGCCCCGTAGGGCGCGCGGAACCACTCGGGGCGTTCGCCGTACGCCTCCTCGATGACGTCGCAGGTGCGTTCCATCTCCGTGCGGATCCGGCTGCGCCCGAGGCGGGTGAGCAGGGGGTGGGACCAGGTGTGGTTGCCGACGACGTGGCCCTCGTCGGCCATCCGGGCCAGCAGGTCCCGGTTCTCGGCGGCCATCCCCCCGCACACGAAGAACATCGCGCGGACGTCGTACTCCGCCAGGGTATCGAGGATGTCCGGGGTGTAGCGGGGGTCGGGGCCGTCGTCGAAGGTCAGCACCATGGTGCGGCCGCGTCCGGACACCCGCAGCAGCGGTGCGCGCCGCACCGGGGTCCGGACGGGCGCGGCACGCGGCGGGCCGAATCCGGTCAGCGGCTGGAGGCGGTACGCGGAGGCACCGAGCGGGCGGCGCGCCGCCGCACCCGCGGCGGGGCCGGTCGGTCGCGCCGGTTCGTTCCCGGCGCCCACCGTGAACAGCCCGGCCGCGCCGGCCGCCCCGGTGACGGCGGCACCGGCGAGCAACACCCGGCGACGCGTGAGCATCTGATCCTTCTGCATGACTCATCAGTCGCCCGGCGAAAGGCCGACGCACCTGAGCAACACCGGAGCGGCGGCACGGATTCACGCGAACGGCCCACTCGTTCGGGTCAGCGGCGGCGCACCAGGGGGAACGGCAGGGTCTCGCGGATCGTCAGGCCGGTGAGGAACATGACCAGCCGGTCGACGCCGATTGCGGACCTGTTCGGGCAGGCCGGCGAGTGGATCGGCGGCCTCGGCCTCGTCCCCTCCGGCGAGGCCGAGCGCCGCCAGTCAGGGCAGGCCCTCGGTGGTCGCGGGGCACTGCCCGCCGTTCGGGTGCCCTTTTCGCCAGAGTTTGCGCATGGACGGTACGGCGGCCGTGAACTCCATGACCCCGTTGTGGGCGCCGCGGGTCACGGCGCGTCAGGTCCAGGGAGATGCCGTCCCTGCCCCAGGGCACGAAGGACAGCAGCGCGAGGAGCCGGCCGTCGTCGCTGTGCGCCTCCACGAGGAGGCAGTCGCGGTCGGCGGGGTCGCCGAGGCGGTCCAGGGCCATGGAGAAGCCGCGTTCGGTGTTCGGTGGCGCGCCAGGCGTCGGCCCTGCCGACGATCGAGCGGCCCGTGCGGCGGGCGCCGCGCCGCCCTCCGATAGCCTCACGAGCGTGACGGAACAGCACTCCCAGCAGTTCGAGCGGGGCACGGACGGGCCGAAGGTCATCGTCGTCGGAGTGGACGGCTCCGACTCCTCCCTCCGGGCGGCGGCCTACGCCAGTGGTCTGGCCCGGCGGCAGCGGGCGCTGCTCGCCGTGGTGACGGCCGCCGAGGAGTCGAAGGACGCGCAGCGGCACATGCCGAAGGCGATCCTCTACTCCCTGGCGATCTCGATGGTGCTGTACGTGGCGGCCTGCCTGGTGCTGACGGGCATGCAGGACTACAAGGACATCGACAAGGAGAGCGGGTTCTCCACGGCGTTCAAGTCGGTGGGGCTGAGCGGGCTCGCGGACGTGATCGCGGTCGGTGCCATCATCGGCATCCTCACGGTCATGTTCACGTTCATGCTGGGCGTCACTCGCGTGTGGTTCGCCATGTCGCGGGACGGGCTGCTGCCCGCCTGGTTCGCCAAGACGCACCCGACCCGGCACGTCCCGACCCGCGTCACCTGGATCGTCGGGGTCGCGTCGGCCGCCATCGCCGGATTCCTGCCGATCGGCGAGGCGGCCGAACTGACCAACATCGGCATCCTGCTGGCGTTCGTCGTGGTGTGCACGGCGGTGATCGTGCTGCGCTACCGGCAGCCGGAGCTGCCGCGGACGTTCCGGACGCCGTGGATGCCGTTCGTGTCGGCCGTGGGTGTCGTCTTCTCGATCTGGCTGACCACGTTCCTGCAGTGGCAGACCTGGGCGCGGTTCGCCGTGTGGTTCGCGCTCGGGCTGGTGATCTACTTCGGGTACTCCTACCGGCGGTCGGTGCTGGCGCGCCGCTAGAGGGTGCGGAGGAAGTCGAGCAGGGTCTCGTTGAAGACCTGCGGCTTCTCCAGGGCCGTGTAGTGCCCGGCTCCCTCGATGGTCATGGAGCGGCCGTCGCGGACGGTCCGGGCGAGCCGCTCCGCCTCGCCGAGCAGGTCGGCGGGTTCGAGGGTGCCGTTGACGGTGAGCACCGGTACGTCGATCTTCGGCACGCGGGCCCAGGTGCCGGTCAGGGGCACGTGCCAGTTCGTCTCGCCGGGCGTGTGCTTCGACATCGTGTGCAGGGCCATCTCGCGCAGCCGGCGCAGGATGTCCTGGTCGATGTCGTCGGCGCTCCGGTGCGGACCGGGTACGACGCTCAGGAAGGCCTTGAGCCAGCCTTCGAGGTCACCGGCGCCCAGGGTCCGGGCGTACTCGGCCTGGACCTCCCGGTACCAGGGGTCCGTGTACTGGAACTCGCTGGTCGCGGCGCCGCAGGCGACCACGGCACGGACGAGCTCCGGGTACTCCAGCACCGTGTCGGTGGCGATGGCCCCGCCCATCGACAGGCCGACGAGGACCGCGGGCCCCGCGTCGAGGTGGCGCAGCAGCTCGGCCAGGTCGTCGGCCCAGCGGAACGGTCTGGTGGCGGTGGCGGAGGATCCGTGGCCGCGTACGTCCGGGGCGATGACGCGGTACCGGGCGGCGAGGGCCGGGATCTGGGCGTCCCAGAGTCGGTGGTCGACGAACCCGGAGTGGAGCAGGACCACAAGATCCCCGGAGCCGGTGTCGAGGTAGGCGAGGTCGCCGTCGGCAGACGGGAAGAAGCGAACGTCCGAAGCGGGATTCATGACAACCAAGGTGTCATCTTCTGGAGCCTTTGACAACCAGAGTGTCATGATGGTCCGGTGAACGACATCGACAAGCCACTCCCCCCTGACGAACTCGGCCGCCGCCTCACCGAGGTCTTCGACCTGGTGGGCCCGCTCTACCGGCGCGTCCAGCGCGCGGTCGAGCAGGGGGAGGCCATCGAGGGACTGTCCGTCGGCGTGCGCGCCGTACTCGATCTGCTGCACAAGCACGGGCCCATGACCGTCCCGCAGATGGGGCGCGCGCAGGCGATCAGCCGGCAGTTCGTGCAGCGCATGGTCAACGACGCGGCGGCCCGCGCCCTGGTGGAGAGCATCCCCAACCCCGCCCATCAGCGGTCCTCGCTGATCCGGCTGACGGCCGACGGCCGCGAGGCGATCGCCGCCGTCCTCGCCCGCGAGCACTCGGTGCTGCGGCAGACCGGCGGCGATCTGACGGAGGCCGACGTGACGGCGTGCCTACGCGTGCTCGGCGAGATGCTCAAGCTCTTCGACCACGTCGACGTGAACTGACCTCCCTCCCCCTCCGCCCCCGCCCCGCTCCTCACCCCTCCCCCCGGCCTACTCCCCCATCACCAGCCCGTCCTTGCCCGCGCCCCGGCTCAGCACCACGTCCCGGATGCGGTCGCGTACGGCACGCACGTCGGCGCCCTGGGCGAGCGCCCGGTTGAGGTTCACCACCCGGCCGGCGTCGATGTCGAACCACTGCGGGACGAACTCGGCCTTCGTCACCTCCCAGCGGCCGCCCGGCCGCGCGGGCGGGGCGAAGGTGAAGCGGCCGAGCGTGGACTGGTTGCCGCGCGGGTCCTGGACGCCCTGGTGGTTGACCATCGCGCCGGCGACCTGGTCGCCCATCCCGTAGACCACCCAGGTGCCGTTGACCTTCTCGTAGGCCTGCGGGACATGGGCGTGGGTGCCGAGGATCAGGTCGATGTCGGGGCGGCCGCCGGTGCGGGCTGCGGTGAGCCGTCGCGCCAGGGTCAGCTGCTGCTGGTCGGGGGCGTCCTGCCATTCCGTGCCCCAGTGCAGGGACACGACGACCACGTCGGCACCCGCCCGCCGCGCGACCTGGGCGTCCGTGAGGATCCGGGCCTCCTCGACGAGGTTGACGGCCCACGGCTGGTCGGGCGGCAGCGGGATGCCGTTGGTGCCGTAGGTGTAGGCGAGGTGGGCGACCTTCGCGGGGCCGGCGTGCAGGAGCGTGACGGTGCGCGCCTCCTCCTCGGTGCGCGCCGAGCCGGCGTGCCGTACGCCCGCGCGGTCGAGGGCGTTCAGGGTGCGGTGGACGCCGTCGGCGCCGTCGTCCAGGGTGTGGTTGGAGGCGGTGGAGCAGCCGTCGTAGCCGGTGGCGGCGAGGGCCCGGGCCACCTCGGGCGGGGACTTGAAGGTGGGGTAGCCGGTGTAGTCGCCGTCCGCGCCGTACACCGTCTCCATGTGGCACAGGGCGACGTCGGCGCGGGAGACGACGGGACGGACGCCGGAGAGCATCTGGCGGAAGTCGTAGCCGGTGCCGCCCGCGTCGAAGCGGGCCCGGTCGATGATCGAGCTGTGCGGGAGGACGTCGCCGGAGGCGACCAGGGTGAAGCCGCCGGGGGCCACCGCGGACGGGGCAGGACGCCCGGGGCCGGGCGCTTGGTGGTTGCGGGCCTGGCAGGCGGCGCCCGCGGCCAGGACGACGGTCAGGGCCAGGGCCACCTGCCGACTGCGTGCGATCATCCGTTTCACCCCGTCGTGGTCGTATACACAAAAAGGCGTATTTACACACAAACAGGAAAGGAGTCGCAGGCGTCCCCATCCGGCTCCGACACGCTCATTAGCCCGTCCGGTGGGCAACGGGCGGTCCGCGCCGACCGTTCGTCGAACCGTTCGCCGACGCGATCGACCGTCCGTCGCAGACCCGTGTGCGTGCCCTGTGCCAGGGCGGCCCCCTGGGGTGCCATACGGCCATGACGGCCGGAACCACTCTCACGAACGGGACGACCGCCGAGCACGAGCTCGCCGCACTGCAGCGGGAGCACGGCCGGCCCCTCTTCGCGCTCCTGCTCCGGCTCTGCGACGGCGACCGGCAGCGCGCGGAGGATCTGGTCCAGGAAACGCTGGTGCGCGCCTGGCAGCATCCCGAGGCCCTGCGCGCCGACGACTTCGACTCCGTACGCCCCTGGCTCATGACCGTGGCGCGGCGGCTCGCGATCGACGCGCGCCGGGCCCGGCAGGCGCGGCCACCGGAGGTCGGGGACGCGGTGCTGGAGAACGCACGGGTGATCTCCGACCACGCCGAGCGGGCCGCGGCGATGCTGGATGTCCGCGAGGCTGTGAAGACACTCACTCCCGAACACCGTGAAGTCCTGGTGCTCGTGTACTTCCAGGGGGCGAGTGTGGCGGAAGCGGCGGCAACCCTGGGAATCCCGCCCGGTACGGTGAAGTCCCGCGCGTACTATGCGCTGCGCGCCCTGCGCCGGGTCCTGCCGGGCTACGCCGCCGACCTGCGGTGAAACCAATGGCTGAGTCAAACCTCCGTAAAGCGCCTTGCTGCGGACCCCGGTTGAGTAATCGGCTGTCCTCATCCGTGTTCCGGATGGGGCCCTCGCAGGGCTCGGGTCGGGCGACGCGCACGTACCGGAGGAAGGCAGGAAGGGATGCTGCACAGAGGTCACGAGGGCACGGACGGCACCGGTGACGGTGAACTGACCGTTCCCATGGCATGGTTGTACGCCGAGTACATCGCCGACGAGCTGTTGCGGAGCGGCGATCTGATGCCGCCGACGTCCTTCGAGTTCCGCGCGGGGCGTGATGCCCTGGCGCTGACCATCTTCCTGTCCGACACCGACGGCGAGCTGTCCGGCATCCGGGTCGTCACCCAGCTGGAGACCTGGCTGTCGCTGACGGCGTACGACCAGCCGTGGCAGGAGTGGGTGCGCGAGCGGCTGGCCGACCTCGCCGCCGACGCGGCGGCGTCCGGCCGGCCCGCGCCGGATCTGGCGCTGGCGGAGGCGGCCTGGCGCTGGCTGCAGGAGACCGAGCTGCTCGCGCCCGACCTGAACGCGGTGCCGGGCGGCGGTCCGGTGATCGGCGAGGACGAGGGGCCGAAGGTGTGGACCCCGGCCTGGCAGCTCGGGCTGCCGCTCGGCCATCTCGCCATCCATCTCTTCTAGATCCGGATCGCCAGGAGATTTTCTGGATCCGGACCAATCCGCGGGCCGAGCCGCTCCGAATCCTTTGGTTGCGATTCTGCGCATGCCTTGAGTGATTCGGCTGACTGGTACGTACCGGTGGGAGCAAGCAGTAACCACACCCGCACCCAACGGCACGAGGATTCGGCATGAGGTCCCTGGAAAGGCATCGCGACGTCGGCGCCTACGCGCTCGGCGTGCTGGACGAGGTGGAGGCATTCCGCTTCGAGGACCACCTCATGGAGTGCCCTCGCTGCGCGGCACAGGTGACCGAACTCGGTCCGGTGACACGGCAGTTGATGCTGTACCGGCGGGCCACGCCGCGGGTCGTGCATCCGGTGGCGAAGCCCGGCCCGCGGATGCTGGACAGGCTGCTGGCCGAGGTCGCGGACCGGAAGCGGGCCGGACGCCGGCGGCTGCTGTTCGCCGTGGCCGCGTCGGTGGTGTTCGCGGTGGCCGCGCCCGGGGTCGCGGTGATGGCGGGCGGCGACGACCAGCAGCCCGTGCGGATCACGGCGACCGACGAGCGGTCGGGGGTGTGGGCGCAGATCACGACGCAGGACGAGGTCTACGGCAGCCAGGTGGAGCTGAAGGTCAAGGACGGCGCGGGTCCCCGCGCCTGCCACCTCGTCGTCATCGGCCACGACGGCTCCGAGGAGACGGTGACCAGCTGGAGCCCGCCCCGGCACGACGCCCGCCCCAACACGATGGTGAGCGGCTCGTCGAAGCACACGGACGAGATCGCCCGCTACGAGCTCCGCACGGAGGACGGGGAGCACCTGGTGACGCTCGAGCCGCCGTCCGATCGGTAGGCGGCGGCCAGGAGGGGTCGGCGTTCCGGCCGCGACGGCTACGGCTTCCCGGCCCGGCGGTAGGTCACCTCGAAGTCGACCTCCCAGGCCGTGCCGTCGGCCGACCGTTCCCAGCGGCCCTCGATCGTGTCGCCGCCGTCGCCGAAGCCCGCGGTGAACCGCTGATGGAAGCCGGGCGCGGCGCGCCACTGCCGCCACACGCCGTCGCTCAGGCACGTGCGGTAGACGCGGGCGACGCCGCGGCCGTCGGCGTACAGCGTCGTGAAGTCGCCGGAGGTGTCGTCGTAGCCGGTCAGCGTGACGGTGGGAAACGGTGCGTGGGTGGCCCACTCGTCGGGGAGCGCCGTGTCGGGGCCGGTGTCCGCGCGCTGGACGAGGAAGGCTCCGGCCTCCAGCCACGCGATCTCGGTGCGGACCGGCCCGGCGCGGTGGCCGGCGGCCCACATGTCCCACGCGCCCACGAGCACGTCCAGCTGCCGCAGCGCCGGGTGAAAGGTCGGTTGCCGCATCAGGGTCTCCCTTCGGTCGGGCGGTATGTCGCCTCCGGAGATGACCGGGGGCGGCGGCCCGACTCATCGGTCCGCCCGAGGAGACCAGGTGTCACTTCAGCAGCCGGGACAGTCTGCGGTCCGCGAGCGGTTTGCCGCCCGTCTGGCAGGTCGGGCAGTACTGGAGGGAGGAGTCGCTGAAGGACACCTCGCGGATGGTGTCACCGCACACCGGGCAGGGCTCGCCGGTGCGGCCGTGGACGCGCAGCCCGGACTTCTTCTCGGCCTTCAGGCGGCCGGCGGCCTGGCCCCGGGAGCGTTCGACCGCCTCCGTCAGCGTGCTGCGCAGCGCCCCGTAGAGGCGGCCGGTCTCCTGGGGGGTCAGGGAGGCGGCCAGTTTGAAGGGGGACATCTTCGCCGCGTGCAGGATCTCGTCGCTGTAGGCGTTGCCGACGCCCGCGATCAGGCTCTGGTCGCGCAGCGCGCCCTTCAGCTGCCGCCGTTCGCCCGCCAGGAGCCCGGCGAAGCGCTGCTCGTCGAAGTCGTCGGCCAGCGGGTCGGGGCCGAGGCGTGCGATGCCCGGCACCTGCCGCGGGTCCGCCACGACGTACACCGCGAGCCGCTTCTGTGTGCCCGCCTCGGTCAGGTCGAAGCCCGCGCCCGTCTCCAGGGCCACGCGCAGGGCGAGGGGGCCCTTGCCGGGGCGGGGCGGGCCGTCGGGGAGGCGGTCCTTCCAGTGCAGCCAGCCCGCGCGGGCCAGGTGCGTGACGAAGTGCGGGCCCTGCGCCGTCTCGACGTCGAGGAACTTGCCGTGCCGGTGCACGGCGGCGACCTCGTGGCCCTCGACGGCGGAGAGCGGAGGGTCGTACGTCTTCAGGACGCTGATCGCCACGGGCAGCACCCGGACGATCTCGTAGCCGACGAGGTGCTCGGTGAGGAAGTCCTTGAGCGCCTCGACCTCGGGGAGTTCCGGCATACGTCCAGAGTGCCATCCGGGACCGACAGTGCCATGTGAGGCCGGTCGCGTCCCGTCGCTGCTCAGTCCCCGTTCGGCACCACGAACTCGCACCAGACGCACTTGCCGCCGCCGCGGGCCTCCACGCCCCACACGTCCGTGAGCAGCTCGACGAGGAGCAGGCCCCGGCCGGAGACGCCCGACTCGCCCGCCTCGCGGCGGCGCGGCAGGGCGCTGGAGGAGTCCTCGACCTCCACGCGCAGCCGGCGTTCGGAGCCGGTGAGGACCCTGAGGGTGACGACCGCGGAGCCCTCGGTGTGCATCAGGGCGTTGGTGATCAGCTCGTCGGCGGCGAGTTCGATCTCGTCGGCGCGGTCCCGGGCGCCCCAGGCGGAGACCGCGGCGCGGATCATGTGCCGGGCATCGGCGAGGGCCTCCGGGTCGCCGGGCACCACGTGCTGCTGGAGCCGGCCGCCGGGCTGCGCGGTGTCCGGGACCCGGCGGCGCAGCAGGAGCAGGGCCACGTCGTCGTCGCCGCCGCGCTCGGCGGCCACCTCGATGAGCAGGTCGGCGAGGTCCCGTGGGTCGTCGGGGCCGGCGGCGATGAGCGCCGTGAGGGTCTTCATGCCGTCGTCGAGGTCGGCGCCGGGCTGCTCGACCAGGCCGTCGGTGCACAGCAGCAGGGTGGTGCCCGGGTCGAGCTCGACGGTGCTCACCGGGTAGTCGAGGCGCCCGAACTCCGCGGACAGGCCGAGCGGCAGCCCGCCGGCGACGGACACACGGCGGCAGGAGCCGTCGGTCTGCCGCACCAGCGGGTCGATGTGCCCGGCCCGGACCACCTGGACCACTCCGGTCGACAGGTCGGCCTCGGCGTACAGGCAGGTCGCGAAGCGGTCGGTGTCGAGTTCGTGGAGGAAGACGGAGGCCCGTGCCATCACGGTGGCCGGAGGGTGCCCCTCGGCGGCGTAGGCGCGCAGCACGATGCGGAGCTGGCCCATGACGGCGGCGGCGTGCGTGTCGTGTCCCTGGACGTCGCCGATGACGGCGCCGACGCGGCCGCCCGGGAGCGGGATCAGGTCGTACCAGTCGCCGCCGATGTCCCGGCCGAGGGAGCCGCCGATGGTGGCGGAGCGGTAGCGGACGGCCACGTCGGCACCGGGCACGCTGGGGATGGTGCGCGGCAGCATGGCCTGCTGCAGGCTCTGCGCGAGGTCGATCTCCTGTTCGTAGAGCATGGCCCGTTGCAGGCTCTGCGCGATGCTGCTGCCGAGGGCGAGGAGGACGTTGCGGTCCTCGGGCGAGAAGCCGCGCCGGTCGCTGTAGAGCAGGCCGATCGCGCCGATGGGCCGGGCCTGGGCGATCAGCGGCATGTAGGCGGCCGAGTTGATGTTGAGGTCGGTGATGTGCGGCCACAGGATCGGGTAGCACCGCGCGAACTCCTCGGGCGACTCGATGAACCGCGGCCTGAGGGTCCGTACGACCTCGCTCATCGGGTAGGGCTCGTCGATCCGGGTGACCCGCGTGCCGGGGACGAAGCTGCCCGCGGGGCCCTCGGCGACCAGCCGGATGCGGCCCGCCTCGACCAGGCCCATGACGAGGCTGGTGGCGCCCAGGTGGGTGAGGCCGTGGGTGTCCTTGAGGACGTCGATGACGTCGTCCACGGTGCGGGCGTGGGCGAGGGCGGCGGTGGTGAGCTGTACGACGTTGGTCTGCCGGCGGCGGGCCTCGTCCTGCGCGGCCTGTTCGCGGCGGCCCTCGCTCTCGGCGAGTTCCTGGGTGGCGTCCCGGACGATGCCGATGATGCGGCGGGGCCGGCCGGTCTCGTCGCGCCGGATGTAGCCCTGGGTGTGGGTCCAGCGCAGGGTGCCGTCGCGGCAGCGGATGCGGAAGTAGGCGCCGTAGTTCTCGCTGCCGTCCTTCAGGGCCTGGGAGACCGCCGCGTCCAGGCGCCGGGCCTCGCCCGGCGGGACCCGCATCGCCAGGGTCTCGGGGTGCTCGTCGTACTCGTCGGGGCGCACGTCGAAGACCTCGTGGGCCTGGGCGTCCATCTGCATGAGGCCGGTGTCCAGGTCCCAGTCGAAGCTGCCCATGCGGTTGAGCGCCAGAACCGGGTCCGGGTGGGCGGGCCAGTCGTCCGGGAGAGACAGGGCGCTCGCTCCCCGATCAGCCATGGGCCCACCTTGCCAGGATTCGTCCGATTCTTCGACTGGTATGCAGGGACGTTATCTTCCCTCAGTTGTCAAAGACGCCGGTGGGGCTGCCGAAGATGCCCCCGGCGGCCGGGGCGTCGCGTTCGGGTGGCGGGGGACGGGGTAGCCGTGGAGTCCGTGAAGGGGTCCGCCCCTGGGCCGCGTCCGGCGGGAGGAAGAGCTCTCCGCCGGAGCCCGTGGCGTCGCCGGCGGCCTCGGCGCCGCAGCCGGTGACGAGGAGCGCCGCCGGCTGCGCGTAGGCCGGTACGAGGGTTCCGGTAGGGGTCCGCGTCTCTCCCTCCCACCCCGCATCGGGCGATCAGCCCCTGTTGTCTGCTTCACTCAGGAGGGAGGAGCGCCGGCCCGTGGACTGGTTCACCGCGTCCGACTACTGGCTGACCCGGCTGGTCTTCCAGCGGGGTCTCGCCGTCCTGTACCTGGTCGCGTTCCTGACGGCGGCGCTGCAGTTCCGCGCGCTGATCGGGGAGCGCGGCATGCTGCCGGTGCCCCGGTTCGTCGAGCGGGTGCCGTTCAAGCAGGCGCCGAGCCTGTTCCAGCTGCACTACTCGGACCGCTTCTTCGCGGCCTGCGCCTGGGCGGGCTGCGCGGTGTCGGCGGCGCTGGTCGCGGGGCTCGACTCGCTCCTGCCGCTGTGGGGGGCCATGCTGCTGTGGCTGGTGCCGTGGGTGCTGTACCTGTCGATCGTCAACGTCGGGCAGACCTGGTACTCGTTCGGCTGGGAGTCCCTGCTGCTGGAGGTCGGTTTCCTCGCCGTCTTCCTCGGCAACGACGAGGTGGCCCCGCCAGTCGTGGTGCTCTTCCTCCTGCGGTGGATCCTGTTCCGCGTCGAGTTCGGCGCGGGCCTGATCAAGATGCGCGGCGACGAGTGCTGGCGGAAGCTGACCTGCCTGGACCACCACCACGAGACCCAGCCGATGCCGGGCCCGCTGAGCTGGTTCTTCCACCATCTGCCCAAGCCGCTGCACCGCGTCGAGGTGGCCGCGAACCACTTCACCCAACTCGTGGTGCCGTTCCTGCTCTTCGCCCCGCAGCCCGTCGCCACGGCCGCCGCCTCGCTGATGATCGCCACCCAGCTCTGGCTGGTGCTCTCGGGCAACTTCTCCTGGCTGAACTGGATCACGATCGTGCTGGCCCTGTCGGCGGTGCGATTCCCGGCGGATCCGCCGAGCCTGCCCGACGCCCCGCTGTGGTACGTGGTCGTGGTCCTCGCGGTCGCCGCGCTGCTCGTGGCCCTGAGCTACCACCCGGTCCGCAACATGCTCTCCCGCCGCCAGGTCATGAACCGCTCCTTCGACCCGCTGCACCTGGTCAACACCTACGGCGCGTTCGGCAGCGTCAGCCGGATCCGCTACGAGGTGGTCATCGAGGGCACCGCGGACGACGTGCCGCGCGAGGACTCCGACTGGCGGGAGTACGAGTTCAAGGGCAAGCCGGGCGATCCGCGCCGCTGGCCGCGCCAGTACGCGCCGTACCATCTGCGGCTGGACTGGCTGATGTGGTTCGCCGCGCTCTCCCCCGCCTACGCCGGGGCGTGGTTCGGCGCCCTGGTGGAACGCCTCCTGGAGAACGACCGCGACACGCTGAAGCTGCTGCGCCGCTCCCCGTTCCCGCCGGACGAGCCTCCGCGCTACATCCGCGCCCGCCTGTTCCGCTACCGCTACACGACCTGGCGGGAGCTGCGGGAGACGGGCGCGTGCTGGGAGCGGACGTACGTACGGGAGTACCTGCCGCCGACCCGGCTGGCCGGGGTCGTTCAGAGGTCGTAGACGCGGGTGGCGGTGGCGGCGCGGACCTGGGTGCGCTCGGAGTCGCTGAGCGAGCCGGTCAGTTCCTCCGCCGTCACGAGCACGTCACCGTACGTCGCCGCCAGGGTGCACACCGGCCAGTCCGAGCCGAACATCAGCCGGGCGGGACCGAAGGCGTCCAGCACGACGTCCGCGTACGGGCGCAGGTCGTCGACGGTCCAGGAGGCGGGGTCGGCCTCGGTGACCAGGCCGGAGAGCTTGCAGACAGTGTTGGGCAGGGCGGCGAGGGCGCGCAGGTCCGAGGCCCAGGGTTCGAGCTCGCCCGAGGAGATGGGCGGCTTGCCCGCGTGGTCGAGGACGAAGGTGAGGCCGGGCAGGGAGGCCGCCGCCTCGGCACAGGCGGGCAGTTGGTGCGGCAGGACGACCAGGTCGTAGACCAGTCCGGCGTCGGCGACGGCGCTCAGGCCCCGGCGTACGTCGGGCCGCAGCAGCCACTCGGGGTCCTTCTCGCCCTGGACCTGGTGGCGGATGCCCTTGAGGTACCGGCCGCCGGGGAGTTCCCGCAGCCGGGCGAGCTCGTCGGCGACGTCCGGGCGGGTGAGGTCGGTCCAGCCGACCACGCCCGCGACCAGCTCGTGTGCGTCGGCCAGGGCCAGGAACTCCGGGGTCTCCTCGGGCACGGTGATCGTCTGGACCAGGACGGTGCGGTCGACCCCGGCCGCGCGTGCCTCGGGTTCGAGGTCGGTGAGCGTGAAGGTGCGCCTGAGCGGCCGGAGTTCGGGGCCCCTGATCCAGTCCTGGTCGCGGACGGTGAGGTCCCACACGTGGTGGTGCGCGTCGACGACGGTCACGACGGCAGCTCCCATACGACGGGCAGGCCCGCGTCGGCTCCCGCGCCGGAGTAGTCGTGCACGACGTCCAGCAGCTCGGCCATGCGGGCTTGCCAGGCGACGTTGACCGGCAGTTTCTCCAGCTCGGCGAGGAGACGGCCGTAGTCCTCGCACTCCAGGACGTGGAACAGGTCGCTGCCGCTGCGCCAGATCGTCCACGACGTGGCCCCGGCGGCGCGGATCGCGCGGGTGAGCTCCTTCGGCACCTCGCGGTGGGCGGCCTCGTACTCGGCGATCCGGTCGGGCCGGACCTTGGTGTGCAGGGCGACTCTCATGACGACTCCATTACGACGGCTCCTCGGCGGGCACGGGGGCGTCGGCGGGCAGCAGGCCCTTGTCCCGCAGTTCCTGCCAGAGGGCGGCGGGCACCGGTGCCGCGAACTGGTGCGCGCAGTCGCGGACTTCGTGCGCCGAACGCGCGCCGACGAGGACGCTCGCGACGGCCGGGTGGGCGGCGCAGAAGGCCAGGGCGGCGGCGCGCAGGGTGGTGCCGTGCCGGTCGGCGACCGACTTCAGCCGCAGGGCGCGGTGGAGCAACTCGGTCGGGGCGGCGGTGTAGTTGTACGTCGCCCCGGGTCTGGGGTCGGCGAGCAGGCCGGAGTTGAAGGCGCCGCCGATGACGACCGACACCCCGCGTTCATCCGCTGCGGGCAGCAGTTCGGTCAGCGCGCTCTGGTCGAGCAGGGTGTAGCGGCCGGCGCACAGCACCACGTCGACGTCGGTGTCGCGGACGAAGCGGGTGAGCATCTCCGCCTGGTTCATGCCGGCGCCGATCGCGCCGACCACGCCCTCGGAGCGCAGCTTCTCCAGGGCCGGATAGCCCTCGCGGAAGGCCTGCTCCGGGTGGTCGTCGGGGTCGTGCAGGTAGACGACGTCGACGCGGTCGAGGCCGAGCCGCTCCAGGCTGGCCTCCAGGGTGCGTCGTACGCCGTCGGCGCTGAAGTCCCACACCCGGCGGTGGGTGGCCCGTACGGCGAAGCCGTTGGCGAGGTCGTCGCCCGTGCCGTCGGAGGGTTCCAGGCGGCGGCCCACCTTGGTGGAGATCGTGTACGCCGTACGAGGGTGCCGGCGCAGGGCCGCGCCGAGGCGGCGTTCGGACAGGCCGAGGCCGTAGTGCGGCGCGGTGTCGAAGTAGCGGATGCCCCGCTGCCAGGCGGCGTCCACGGCCGCGTGCGCCTGTTCCTCGCCGACCTCGGTGTACAGGTTGCCGATCCCGGCGGCGCCGAAGGAGAGGGCGCTGACCTCGACGCCGCTGCGGCCGAGCCGGTTCACGGCCGGGCCGCCGGGCGCAGTCGCAGGCCCTGCATGCCGCCGTCGACGGCCAGGGCCGTGCCGGTGGTGGCGCCGGACAGGGGACTGGCGAGGTACGCGATCGCACCCGCGACCTCGGCGGCGCTCACGAGGCGGCCGGTGGGCTGGCGGGCCTCCAAGGCGGCGCGTTCGGCGGCGGGGTCGGGGGCCGCGTCGAGCAGGCGGCCGACCCAGGGGGTGTCCGCGGTGCCGGGGTTGACGCAGTTGACGCGGATGCCCTCGCGGACGTGGTCGGCGGCCATGGCGAGGGTGAGGGAGTACACGGCGCCCTTGGTCGCGCTGTACAGGGCGCGCTGCGGCAGGCCCGCGGTGGCCGCGACGGAGCAGGTGTTGACGATCGCGGCGTGGGCGGAGGCGCGCAGGTGCGGCAGGCAGGCGCGGGCCGTGCGCACCATGCCGAGGACGTTGACGTCGAAGACACGGTGCCACTCGTCGTCGGGGTTGTCCTCGACGGTGCCCTGGGCGCCGATGCCCGCGTTGTTGACCAGGATGTCGAGTCCGCCGAGACCGGCGACCGCGGCCGCCACGGCCTCGCGTACGGACGTGTCGTCGGTGACGTCGGCGCGGTACGCCAGGAGCGGCTTGTCGACATCCGACGGGTCGAGGTCGAGGACGGCGACCTGGGCGCCGCGCTCGGCCAGGAGGTCCGCGGTGGCCCGGCCGATGCCGGAGGCGCCGCCTGTCACCAGGGCCCTGAGGCCCTCGAAGTCGCTCATACCGCCTGCTCTCCCTTCCGGTCGAGGTCGGCGGCCCAGAAGGTGCCGCCGGGGTAGGTGTACCGCGCGATCGACTCGGGCCGCATGGCCGCCGAGAAGCCCGGCGCGGTGGGTGCCGTGTAGTGACCTTCGCGGATGACCACCGGGTCGAGGAAGTGGTCGTGCAGATGGTCGACGTACTCGATGACGCGGTCCTCGGTGGTGCCGGAGAGGGCCACGTAGTCGAACATCGACAGGTGCTGGACGAGTTCGCACAGGCCGACGCCGCCGGCGTGCGGGCAGACCGGGACGCCGAACTTGGCCGCCAGCAGCAGGATCGCCAGGTTCTCGGGGACACCGCCGACGCGGGCCGCGTCGATCTGGACGACGTCGACGGCGCCGGCCTGGAGGAGCTGCTTGAAGACGATCCGGTTGTGCACGTGCTCGCCGGTGGCGACCTTCACCGGGGCGACGGCCCGGCGGATCGCGGCGTGGCCGAGCACGTCGTCGGGGCTGGTGGGCTCCTCGATCCAGTACGGGTCGAACTCGGCGAGCGCCTTCGTCCAGCGGATCGCCTCGTCGACGTCCCAGCGCTGGTTGGCGTCGATGGCCAGGCGCACGCCGGGGCCGACGACCGCGCGGGCGACCCGGCAGCGGCGCAGGTCGTCGTCGAGGTCCGCGCCGACCTTGAGCTTGATCTGCGTGAAGCCGTCGGCGACGGCCCGGGCGGCGAGCCGGGTCAGCTTGTCGTCGCCGTAACCGAGCCAGCCGGGCGAGGTGGTGTAGGCGGGGTAGCCGCGTGCCAGCAGCCGGGCGGTGCGCTCCTTCGCGCTTTCCCGGCCCCGGCGCAGGAGGGTCAGCGCCTCCTCGGGGGTGAGGGCGTCCGTGAGGTAGCGGAAGTCGACCTGGCGTACGAGCCATTCGGGTTCGGCCTCGGCGAGCAGCCGCCACAGTGGCTTGTCGGCGCGCTTGGCGGCCAAGTCCCACACGGCGTTGACGACCGCGCCGACCGCCATGTGCATCACGCCCTTCTCCGGGCCGAGCCAGCGCAACTGGCTGTCGCCGATCAGGTCGCGGTTCAGGGTGGACGGGTCGGCGCACAGCTCGTCCACGGACCGCCCCACCACGTGTCCCCGCAGTGCCTCGATCGCGGCGACCTGCACCTCGTTCCCGCGCCCGATGGTGAAGGCGAACCCGTGCCCCTCGTGGCCGTCGGCGGCGTCGGTGCGCAGGACGACGTACGCGGCCGAGTAGTCGGGGTCCGGGTTCATCGCGTCGGAGCCGTCGAGCTCGCGCGAGGTCGGGAAGCGGATGTCGTAGGTGTCGACCGCGGTGATGCGGACGGGCGTCGGGGACACGGAGGGCCTTTCGGTCGGTTGCGGGGACGGGGCGGGGTCAGTCCTGGGCGCGGCCCGTGGTGACACGGGCGATCATGAGGGCGACCAGGATGATCCCGCCATAGATGGCCTGGATCCAGAAGGAGGGCACCTGGGCGAGGGTGAGCAGGTTCTGCACGACTCCCAGGAGCAGGACGCCGGTCAGGGCGCCGAACATGCTGCCCTTGCCACCGTCGAGGCTGATGCCGCCGATGACGGCCGCCGCGAACACGGTGAAGATCATGTTCTGGCCCTGGTTGGCGCTGATCGCCCCGACGTATCCGGTCTGCATGATCCCGCCCACCGCGGCGAGCATGCCCGCGACGACGAACACGCCGAGCATGACGCGTTCGACGCGGATGCCCGCCGCCCGGGCCGCCTCCGCGTTGCCGCCGATGGCGTACAGCGCGCGCCCGACGCGGTGGTACTTCAGCACCAGTCCGGCGACGGCGAAGGCGACGGCCGCGAGCCACACGGACAGCGGGACGGTCAGGAAGGTGGTGGTCGCCAGGGAGTAGAAGCTGTCGGGCATGCCGAACAGCGTCTTGCCCTTGGTCGCGCCGACCAGCAGGCCGCGCAGCACGATCAGCATCGCGAGCGTCACGATGAACGCGTTGAGCCGGAACTTCACGACGAGGACGCCGTTGAAGGCGCCGACGGCCGCGCCCGCCACGACGATGGCCGACAGGGCCAGTGCCGCGGGGAGTTCGGTGCCCCAGCCGGACTGGGCGACGGGCAGCACGAGGAGCGCTCCGACGGCGGGCGAGATGCCGACGACCGACTCCAGGGACAGGTCGAACCTGCCGGTGATCAGCACCAGCGACTCGGCGAGCACGACCATCGCGAGGGCCGCGGAGGCGCCGAGGATGGAGATCAGGTTGCGCTCGGTGAGGAACGAGTCGTTGACCACCGTGCCGAGCACCATGAGCAGCAACAGGGCGGGCAGGAGGGCCAGTTCGCGGGCGCGGCGCAGGATGACGGCTTTGGCGGCGCGCTGGTCGGGGGCCCGGAGGGGCGCGAGCGGCCGGGCCGTCTTGGTGTCAGCCATGGTCCACTCCTTCGATGGAGGCGATCAGCTCGTGGTCGCGCCAGCCCGCCGCGTGCTCGGCGACGACCCGGCCGTGGAAGAGGACGAGGACGCGGTCGCAGCGCCTGAGGTCGTCGAGTTCGTCGGAGACGACGAGCACGGCGGTGCCGTCCTCGCGGGCCCGGTCCACGCGGGCCAGCAGGGACTCCTTGGACTTCACGTCCACGCCCGCGGTGGGGTTGATGAGGACGAGCAGGTGGGGGTCGGAGGCGAGGGCGCGGGCCATGACGACCTTCTGCGCGTTGCCGCCGGACAGGTCGGAGACGGGCTGCTCGGGGCCCTCGGTGTGGATGTCGAGGCGTTCGATCAGCTCGGTGGCGAAGCCGCGTCTGCGGTCGGTGGCGACGAAGCCGAAGCGTCCGAGCCGGTCGAGGACGCTCAAGGTGGCGTTGTCGCCGACGGTCATGCCGGCGACCAGGCCCTGGTCGTGCCGGTCGCGGGGCACACAGGCGACCCCGGCCTCGAGCGCGGCCCGCACGTCGCCGAACGGGAGCCCGGCGCCGTCGAGTCGGGCCGTGCCCCGCGTCGGTGTGTGCAGCCCGGCGAGGGATTCGGCGAGCTCGGTCTTCCCGCTGGCACTGGATCCGGCGAGCCCGACGACCTCACCCCGACGGACGGTCAGGTCGATGTCCTCGTACGCCTGGGAGGTCAGGCCCCGCACGTCGAGGACGACCGGGGCGGCGGCGTCAACAGCCCCGCCGTGCCGGTCCCGTTCGGCGATCGCCTCCCCGGCCATGGCCTCCACCAGCGCCTGACGGGGCAGTTCGGCGACCGGCGCCGTGGTGATCCAGCGGGCGTCCCTGAGGACCGTGACGGTCTGGCAGACCTCGTACACCTCCTGGAGGTGGTGCGAGATGAACAGGAAGGTGACGCCCGACTCCTGCAGCGCGCGCATCCGCGTGAACAGCCGCTCGATCCCGCGGCTGTCGAGCTGGGCGGTGGGTTCGTCGAGGACGATGAAGCGGGCGCCGAAGCTGAGCGCCCGGGCGATCTCCACCATCTGCCGGTCCTCGACCTTGAGGTCGGCGGTGCGTGCCTCGGGGTCGACGCGCACGTCCCAGGTGGCGAGGAGGTCGGCCGCCTGCGACCTCAGCCTGCGCCAGCTGATGAACCCGCGGTGCAGCGGCTGCCGGTTGATGAACAGGTTCTCGGCGACCGTCAACTCCGGGACCACCGTGGGGTGCTGGTAGACGCAGGCCACCTTGCGGCGCCAGGCGTCCCGGTCGGCGAGCGGCGGCGCGGGGTCGCCGTCGAAGCGGACGGTGCCCTCGTCGGGTGCCTGGAGGCCGGTGAGGATGGTCACCAGGGTGGACTTGCCGGCACCGTTGCGGCCGACCAGGGCGTGGGACTCGCCCGGCAGCACGGCGAGCCGGCCGTCGGCGAGGGCGGTGGTGGGGCCGTAGCGTTTGACGATGCCCCGCGCTTCGACGAGTGGTGTGCTCATGGCCGTCGTCATCCGACCGTGTTGCCCCAGAGCTTGGGGTCGTCGACGTTGTCCTTCGTCACCAGCGGCGCGGGCAGCTGGTCCTCGAGGATGCCGCTGGGCAGCTTCACGATGGTCGAGTCGTGGTCGGTGGGGCCGGGCTCGAACGTCTTCCCCTCCATCGCGGCCTTGATGTAGTACATGCCGTACCTGGCGTAGGCGTCGGCGGGCTGCGAGACGGTCGCGTCGATCTCGCCCCTGCGGATGGCGTCGAACTCCTGCGGAATGCCGTCGTTGGAGACGATGGTGATGTGGCCGGGCTGACCGGCCTTCTTCAACATCCCCTTCGACTTGAGGGTCTGGAGCGTCGGAGCGAGGTAGACGCCCCCCGCCTGCAGGTAGATGCCCTTGATGTCGGGGTTGGCGTTGAGGAGGGTGTCCAGCTTGGCGGCCGCGGTGTCGGACTCCCACTTGGCGGGGATCTCCAGGACCTTCAGCTTCGGGAAGTTCTTCGTCACGCAGGAGCGGAACGCCTCGGAGCGGTCGCGGCCGTTGACCGAGGCGAGGTCGCCCATGATCTGCACGACCTTGCCGGAGGAGATGCGCTCGCCGAGGTACTGGCACGCCTTCTCGCCGTACGCCACGTTGTTCGCGCGGACCACCATCGCGACCTTGCCCTTGTCGGGGGCCACGTCCACGGCGACGACCGGCACACCCTTGCGTTCGGCCTGGTCGAGGCCGGCCTCGATGGCGGCGCTGTCCAGCGGGGCGACGACCAGGCCCTTCACGCCCTGGTTGAGCTGGTTGTTGATGTCGGTGATCTGCTGCGAGGGATCGCTGTTGGAGTTGACCGTCTTCAGCGCGTCGACGCCTTCGGCCTTCGCCATCTTCGGCACGTAGTCGTTGTACGACTGCCAGAACGGCGAGGTCAGCAGGGGCAGGATCACCCCGACCTTGCCGGTGCCACCGCCGCCGGCGCTGGAGGCGCCGGTGTCCTTGGTGCTGCCGCACGCGGCGAGCAGCAGCGAGGCACCGGCGGCCACGGCCGCCACGCCCACGATCCGGGACCTGTTCCGCTTCCTCAACGTTCTGCCGGGCATCGGGTGGCTCCTCATTGAGCTGGGTTCGAGCAGATGCCCGCATACTTATCAGACCACTCCCGGGAGAGAACACCCTTCGGAGGCACATTTTCCCGCCTCTGGCTCATAGTGGTCGGACCACTTGACTGGCTAGACTGCGGCGCACCTGGTGACTGGAGGAGTGGCGTGGACGAGACAGCCCCGCAGAAGGGCACCGTGACGCAGCGCGCCATCGAGCGGATCAAGGCGATGATCGCCGAGGGCCGGCTGGAGCCGGGCCAGCGGCTGCCGACCGAGCGGGACCTGGCCGTGCAGCTCGGCATCTCGCGCAGTTCGATGCGGGAGGCGATCCGGGCGCTCACGGTGCTCGGCGTGCTGGAGGCGCGGCACGGCTCGGGCATCTACGTCACGCAGCTGGAGGCCGGCGATCTGCTGGAGACGTTCGGGGTCGTGGCCGACCTGTCCCGGGGCCCGCGCCTGGTCGAACTGCTGGAGGTGCGGCGCGTCCTGGAGTCGACGGCGACCGCGCTGGCCGCCGCCCGCATCACCCCGGACCAGCTGGCCGAGGTCGAGAAACACCTGGCGGCGATGAACGCCACCGACGACCCCGAGGAGATCCTCGCCCACGACCTGGCCTTCCACCGCGAGATCGCGGTCGCCGCCGGGAACGACACCATGGCCGCGATCCTGGAGGGCCTGTCCTCCCGCACGTTCCGCGCCCGCGTCTGGCGTGGCTACCAGGAGGAGGGCGCCTTCGCCCGTACCCGCCGCGAACACGCCGCGATCCACCGCGCCCTGGCCGCCCGCGACCCGGAGGCGGCCCGGGCGGCGGCGGCCGCGCACGTGGGAGAGGTGGAGGAGTGGCTGCGGGCGCAGCTCGGGGAATGAGCGGGGGCCGGGCGGCGGGCCGGTCGTGTGTGTCGGGGCGTGAGAGGTACCTAGCGTGCCCCGCCGCACTCCTCGCCGTCTCGGAACGGAAGCCGTGCCCGGCCTCGGGAGCCAGACCGTGACAGTGGCGGAAGGTGCAGATGAGTGGACTCCACAGCGCCGGGTCGACGTGATCCGTGCCCGGCACGACGATGCGTTCGTCGGCGTGGACGCGGAGCACCTCGCACTCACGCAGTCCTGGCTGGTCGCCCGTGGGGGGAATGGGGAGAACACCCGCGTCGTCAGGGTGACGGACCAGGGCCGCGACGCCCTGCGTCTGCACCTGCGCCTCCCCGACGACGCGCTGACCGCCGGCTGACGGCCGACCACCGGCCCTTGCACCGGCCCCGGCCCGGCCCGGCCCAGCCCGGCCCCGGACGATAATGGATCGCATGCGCCTTCGGGGCACCGCCTGTGCCGTCGCCGGACTGCTGCTGATCGCCGCGATCGGCTGCACCGGCGGCGCGAACGACGCCGCGCCGGCACCGTCCTCACCCTCGGCCCGGGCCGAGGACAGGAGCCCCGGCGTGACCCCTTCCCCCGCCCCTTCGCCAGTCGACCCCGTGTCGATCCCGGCCCTCATCCAGCGCGAGCACAGCGGCTCCGGCCTGCGCCTCGGCGCGGTACTCGACCGCACGTCCGCCTACACCCGATACGCGGTGACGTACGAGGCCAATGGCCTGACGATCTCGGGGATCATGAACATCCCCCAGGGCAGGGGACCGTTCCCGGCCCTCGTGCTGGCCCACGGGTACATCGACCCGGACGTCTACCGGTCCGGTCAGGGCATGCCCCGGGAACAGGATCTCCTGGCCCGTGCGGGGTACGCCGTCCTGCACACCGACTACCGCAACCACGCCGGCTCCGACAAGGACCCGGACAACGACGTGAACCTGCGCCTCGGCTACACCGAGGACGTCATCGGTGCCGTGCTGGCCCTGCGCTCCTCCGGGCGTCCGGAGATCGACGGTGACCGGATCGGCCTGCTGGGCCGGTCGATGGGGGGCGGTGTCGTGTACAACACGCTGGTCGTGGCGCCCGGTCTGGTCGACGCCGCAGTGGTGTTCGCGCCGGTCAGCGCGCGCCCGCACGAGAACGTCGACCACTTCCAGCGCCGCGAGGGCGACCCGGTGGCCGCCGAGATCGACGCCGAGCACGGCACCCCCGAGGAGAACCCGGACTTCTGGCGGGAGGTCTCCCCACTCACCTACGTCGACCGGGTGACCGAGCCCCTGCTGATCCACCACGGCACCGCCGACGACACGTGCCCGCTGGCCTGGTCGCGGCGGACCGCCGCCGCGTTCGAGGCCGCGGGCAAGGACGTCGACCTGCGCACGTACGACGGTGAGGGGCACACCTTCGGCCCGCGCTGGCGGGACTCCATGGCGGCCACGACGGCGTTCTTCGAGCGGCACCTGCGCTGAGGCCCCGGGCCCGGCCGGGATGCACCGGGGACGCGCCCGTACCGCCGCGGGCGATCTCGACGCCGGGCTCCGGGAGGTGCACAGTTCTCCCTACGTACTCGCCGGTACGCCGTATACCTACTCGCCGGGGCCCCGTCCCGTGCATCGCACCCCGAGGAGTCTGCCGTGACCAAGTGGGTCGGCCGCCCCGCCGCCGAAACAGCCGTCGCCGTGCGCGAGAAGCAGGTCTCGCCGCGGGAGGTGGTCGCCGAGCACCTCGCCCGGATCGAGCGACTGGACGGCCGGGTCGGGGCCTTCCGCACGGTACGGGCCGAGGCCGCGCTGGCCGAGGCCGACGCGGTGGCCGCCCGCAGCGATCTCGCCGAACTGCCCCTGGCCGGGGTGCCCGTGGCGGTCAAGGACAACCTCGCCGTGCGCGGAGAGTCCGTCCGCCTCGGCACGGCCGCGACCCCGGACACACCGGCCGAGGCGGACCACGTCACCGTGGCCCGGCTGCGGGCGGCGGGCGCGGTGGTCGTCGGCCTGACGAACGTTCCGGAGCTGTGCGTCTTCGGCACCACGGAGGGCGTCCTCGGCACCGCCCGCAACCCGTGGGACCTGACCCGCACGGCGGGAGGTTCGTCGGGCGGCAGCGCGGCCGCGGTCGCCGCCGGGATGGTGCCGATCGCCGTGGGCAACGACGGCATGGGCTCCCTGCGCATCCCTGCCGCCAACTGCGGCCTGGTCACCATCAAGCCGGGCCACGGGGTGATACCGGCGGGCATCAGCGACGGCGACTGGTTCGGCATGTCCGAGAACGGGCCGCTGGCCACGACGGTCGAGGACGCACGCCTGGTGTTCTCGGTCCTCGCCGGACCCGAGCCCGTGCGCACCCCCGAGCCGGGGCCGCGCCGGATCGCCGTCTCCCTGCGCAGCCCGCTGGCCGGTGTCACCGTCAGCAGACCGTACGCGGCGGCCGTCCGTGCGGCGGCCGGGGCGCTGATGAAGGCGGGTCACCTGGTGCGCCGCGCCGACCCGCCGTACCCGGCGTCGCTGGGCATGACCGCGCTGGCCCACTGGACGGCGGGCACGGCCGTGGACGCCGAGGGCCTCGACCCGCGCCGGCTGACGCGCCGCACCCGGACGCATGCTGCCGTGGGCCGGCGCTTCGTACGCGGGGTGCGCACCGGCCGGAGCCGCGAGCAGTTGCGCCGGCGGCTGGAGCCGTTCTTCGCCGAGTACGACGTGCTGCTGACACCGGCGCTGGCCCGCCGCTCCCCCCAGGCGGCGCCCTGGCACGAGCGGGGCTGGCTGCGCAACGTGGCGGCCAACTCCGCCTACTCGCCGTTCACACCGCCGTGGAACCTGACCGGCTGGCCCGCGATGTCGGTCCCCTGCGGCACGCTCCCCTCCGGCGCGCCCTGCGCCGTACAACTCGTGGGGCGCCCGGGGACGGAGGCGGAACTGCTGGAACTGGCGGCGCAGTTGGAGCGGCGCAACCCGTGGCGGCGGACGGCACCCCTGGAGTAGTCCGGACGCAGGCCGCCGCTGCGCCGCGCCTCCGGCCCGGCTCCTGAACGTGGCTACAGCGCCCGGTACATGATGTGCAGCCCCACCCGCCCGTGCCGGGGGTGCTCGTACGCCTCCGGCACGGTGCCGAGGATCGTGAAGCCGAGGGAGAGCCACAGCCGCACGGCCGGGTTGGTCTCGACGACGGCGTTGAACACCATCCCCCGGTATCCCGCGGCGCGGGCCTCGCGCAGGACGTGTTCGGCCAGGGCGCGGCCGATGCCGCGGCCGCCCCGGTCGGGGTCGACCATGAAGCCCGCGTTGGCGGTGCGGGCGGCGGGGCCGCCGTAGTTCGGGGTGAGGTAGGCGGAGGCGACGACCGCTCCGGTGTCGTCCTCGACGACGTACACACGTTTCGCCGGGTTCATCCACAGGACCCGGGCCTCCTCCTCGGAGGTGCCCGGGTCCCAGGTGTAGGTTTCGCCCGCGGCGACGATGCGGTGCCAGATGGGCCAGATGCGCGGCCAGTCGTCAGCCGCAGCTTCCCTGATCAGCATGGGCGTGAGTCTCGCACGCCCGTACGTCCGACGATCGCGAAGGGGGTCTGCGGGTCAGTCGACGCTGGGCAGGATGTGGGGCTCGGCGAGGTCGTCCTCGTAGCCCGCCAGGCGGATCGGGGCCGACCTGGCCCACACGTCGAGGCTGCCCAGTTCCCCGGGCCGGCGGCCCGCGCGCTCCGGGCGTTCCTTGGGGCGCTGTTCGCGATTCGTCTTCTCCGGTGTCACCGCGCACTCCTTATGTGTCGGTCACCCTCGGGACAGTTCGGCCCAGTGTCCGGCTGGTGCCTGGCGTCCGCTCGGGTCTGCTTCAAAGGCGGTTCGGACGCGGTGGCGCCGGCAACTCGTGTGAGATCAGGCCGTGGTGAACCGGCGTGTCCCATGACGGACCGTGGGTGTGGGTTGGACCCCGTGTGCTGTCCGTCCGCTCCAGATTAACCAAATGAGCGCGGGTCCGCTCGATGGGGCTGAAAACAAGGGGTAACGATCGCGCGTCAGCCCGTAGACCCCCTGTCATACTGTGTACTCACTTGTCACACGATTGGCGATTTGAGGAACGCTCGCTCGGACCGCCGGGGCACGGCACCTCGATGAGGTGGTTGCGCAGTTCAAGTGCCGTTGGCCGAGCCGCAAGCTCGCCATGATCTGCTGCCGTACCGCAACGGCTGTCTCGCGGGAGGACTGACGCATGGAGCTGCGCAGCGTCGAGGAGCTGATGGACCTGCTGTACGCCTGCCGGGGCACGCGGGACCTGACGGACCGCGGCATCCCGGTCGACCTGTACGACCACGCCCTGCGCACGGCCGCGCTGCTGCGCCGCCGCCGTCCCGCCGACAAGGAGCTCCAGGTGGCGGGCCTGGTGCGACCCGTCGGGCGGCTGTTGTGGCCCGGCGACCCGGCCGAACGCGCCGACCACGCCGCCGACGCGGTACGGGCCCTGCTCGGCGAACGGGTCTCCCGCCTCGTCCGCCGGCTCCCCCGGCACGACACCCCGGCCGACGACGACCTGCTCACCCTGCGCCAGGCGGACGAGGAGGCCCGCACGGCCGGGTTCGACGCCGGGGTCCTGGAGGACTGGCGCACGGTGCTGGAACTCCTGGCCGCCCGCAACTCGCACCTCGGCGCTGTCGACTGACGATCCGTCATGGGACCGCGTGAGGGCCGGACGAGCACCGGATGGCCGCCGGGCTGCCGCTCCGCCGCGACGCCGTCCCTGCTACGGACCCGACAGGCCCCGGGCCCTCACCACTTGCCCGGCGCGTAGTCCTTCAGGAAGACGCCGTACAGGTCCTCGCCCGCCTCGCCGCGCACGATCGGGTCGTATACGCGGGCCGCGCCGTCCACCAGGTCGAGCGGGGCGTGGAAGCCGGCCTCGGCGAGGCGGACCTTGTCGGGGTGGGGGCGTTCGTCGGTGATCCAGCCGGTGTCGACGGCCGTCATCAGGATGCGGTCCTTCTCGAACATCTCCTGGGCGCTGGTGCGCGTGAGCATGTTCAGGGCGGCCTTGGCCATGTTGGTGTGCGGGTGACCGGCGCCCTTGTAGCCGCGGGCGAAGACGCCCTCCATGGCGGAGACGTTCACGATGTACGTACGGCGGGCCGGGGAGGCCGCCATCGCCGCGCGCAGGCGGCTGATCAGGAGGAACGGCGCCGTCGAGTTGCACAGCTGGACCTCCAGCAGCTCGACCGGCGTGACCTCCTCGACCGTCTGCACCCAGCTGTTGGTGTCGTGCAGGTCGGGGACCAGCCCGCCCGCGTCGATCGCCGTACCGGCGGCGATGCGTTCCAGGGAGGCCGAGCCGGAGACCAGGGCGAGGTCGGTGACGTCCTGCGCGGTGAGCGCGCCGCCTCCGGCGACGGGGAGTGCGGCGACCGCGCCCGAGCCGAAGGTGCCGATCACCTCGGCGGCGGGCAGTTCACCGGCGGGCAGCGGGGCGGACTCGGCGGCCAGCAGCTCGCTGTAGGCCTGCGGGGAGCGCCGTACGGTCTGGGCCGCGTTGTTGATCAGGATGTCGAGCGGGCCCGCGGCGGCCACCGAGTCGGCGAGGGCGACGACCTGGGCCGGGTCGCGCAGGTCGATGCCGACGATCTTCAGGCGGTCGATCCACTCGTCGCTGTCCGGCTGGGCCTTGAAGCGGCGGATGGCGTCGTTCGGGAAGCGGGTCGTGATGGTGGTGTGCGCGCCGTCGCGCAGCAGCCGCAGCGCGATGTACATGCCGATCTTGGCGCGGCCGCCGGTGAGCAGCGCCCGCTTGCCGGTGAGGTCGGTCCGGGCGTCGCGCCTGGCCCGGTTCTCGGCGGCGCACTTCTGGCAGAGCTGGTGGTAGAAGTAGTCGACCTCGACGTAGCGGGTCTTGCAGATGTAGCAGGAGCGCGGGCGCTGGAGTACCCCCGCGATCGTGCCGGGCTCGACGCGGGACGAGGGCAGGACGCCCTCGGTCTCGTCGTCGATGCGCTGGGCGGAGCCGGTCGCGGTGGCCTCCGTGACCGCCCGGTCGTGGGCGGTCTTGGCGGCCCGGCGCTCCTGGCGGCGGCGCTGCTTGACGGTGCGGTAGATGTGCGAGGTGGCCCGCCGCACCTTGATCGCGTCGGGGTGGTCGACGTCCAGCTTGTCGAGTTCCTCGAGCACGCTGAGGCAGACGGCCAGGCGCTCCGGGTCGATGCCGGGTCCGTACGAAGGCGCAACCACCTCGTCCGTGGCCTGCGGGCCGTCCTCTGTCACCGTCATCGCCGCTGTCGTTCCCTGCTCTGCTGTCGCGGCGCTCCTTGTCGCGCCCGCTTTCGAACGGGGCATTCTACGGAGCGCCGGGCCGCACCGCCAAAACGGCGACGATCACGGTCCGCAGGCGGTGATCAGCGTCTCCACCTCCTCGGACAGCGCGGCGGCGAGCCGGTCGAGGTCCGGTACGGCCTTCCCGTCGGCGACGAGCCCGTAGTGGACGTGCCCGCGGTACGTCGAGACCGCCACCGCCAGGGACTGGCCGCGGGCCAGCGGGGCGAACGGGAACACCGCGGTGAGCGGGTGCCCGCCGAGCTTCATGCCGAAGCTGGGCAGCGGCACGCTGGTGACCAGGATGTCGAACCAGAGGCGGGCGGCCTGCCCGACCAGGGGCCCGCCGAGCCGGTGGCCGAGCGCCGGGACGTGGTCGGCGAGCAGGGCGACGGCGCCCGCGCCCCGGCCCGGGCCCGCGTCCTTGTTGCGGTCCATGGCCGTGCGGACCGTGTTCAGGCGCCCCAGCGGGTCCGGGTCGTCGACGGGGAGCCGTATCAAGTAGCCGGAGAGCCGGTTGCCCTGCGGGTGCGCGGTGCGCGGGCGGCGCTTGGAGACGGGGATGAGGGCGCGGGGCGCGACGCCCTCGCTGCTCTCGCCGCGCTCGTCGAGCCAGCGGCGCAGGGCGCCCGCGACGACCGCGATCAGGACGTCGTTGACGGTGCCGCCCTCGCTCTTGCGGACGCGGTGCACGTCGTCGAGGTCGAGGGCGACGCCGGCGGTACGGCGGGTGCCGCTGGGCTCGCAGCTGAGCGCCGGCGTGGAGCGCACGTCCAGGGAGGAGCGGGCGACGGAGGCGCCGATGTCCAGGGCGCGGCCCACGTCGGACAGGGCACCGCGGACCAACCCGGGCAGTCTGCGCACGTCCGGCAGCAGGCCGCGCGGCGGCTCGGCGGGGCGGGGCCGGGGCGCGGGCATGTCCATCGGGTCCAGGACGGCGGCGGCCAGCGTCAGCGCCCGCAGGCCGTCGGCCAGCGCGTGGTGGAACTTGAACAGCACGGCGAAGGAGACGCCGTCCTCCCCCGGCAGCACGTGGGCCTCCCACGGCGGCCGGCCGCGCTCCAGCGGGCGGCCCATGAGCCGGCCCGCCACCGCGTGGAAGTCGGCGGTCGGGGCGTGCAGCCGGACGTGGTTGAGGGGATCGAAGTCCGGGTCGGGCTCGCGGGCCGCGCCGCCGAAGGCGAGCGGCTGCCGCAGGGCGGCGGCCAGCGGCTCCCGCAGGGCCGAGAGGGGCCGCTTGAGGGCCGTCAGCGGCTGCTGGACGTCGAGCGGCTGCCAGACGTCCCGGATGCGCATGCGCAGTCCGGGTACGGCGGCGGCGCGGGCCGCGAGAAGGTCCGCCGCGTGGGCACCCGCGGTGGGCGAGTGGGTCGAGAAGACCCCGAGCGCGCCGAGGTGCATGGGGTGTTCGGCGGACTCGATGTTCCAGAACGCCAGGTCGAGTGGAGCGAGCAGGTCAGAAGTCAATGGCTTGCCTCGCGTCGACGACGGGTGGGCCAGCAGTCAATCGCCCAAGGCCGATTACGGTCAAGTACGATCAGGCTACGCACAGTTAATAGCAGATTAAGTCCCGCCCCTGCGAAAGGGGCGGGACTCATGGTGCATATGAGGTCACTTCAGCACAGGTTGCGTCGCCGGGCCTCCCGTGCGAGTCACCCGGGAGGCGTCACATCGTCAGACGCGGGATCGCGCGACGGTCACGAGACCTGCGTCGGTCACGGGACCCGCTGTCCCTTTCCCAGCGCGATCACGCCGCCCTTGGACACCGTGTACAGCTCCGCGTCCCGCTCCGGGTTGACGCCGATCGCCGCGCCCGGCGGCACCTCGACGTTCTTGTCGAGGATGGCGCCGCGCACCACCGCGCCCCGGCCGATGTGCACGTTGTCGTGCAGCACCGAGCCCTGGACCACGGCTCCCGGGTCGACCACGACACCGGGCGACAGCACGGACCGCGTGACCTGCCCGCGGATGAGGCAGCCCGCGCTGATGATGGACTCGCTGGCGATGCCTCCGGCGTTGAAGCGGGCCGGCGAGAGTTGGTAGGAGTGCGTGTAGATGGGCCAGCTGCGGTTGTAGAGGTTGAAGGCGGGGCGCTCGGCGATGAGGTCCATGTGGGCGTCGTAGTAGGCGTCGAGGGTGCCGACGTCCCGCCAGTAGCCCTGGTCGCGGGTGGTCTCGCCGGGCACGTGGTTGGAGCTGAAGTCGTACAGGGCGGCCTCGCCCCGGTCGGTGAGCTGGGGCAGGATCGAGCCGCCCATGTCGTGCACGGAGTGCTCGTCCTCGGCGTCCCGCTGGAGCGCCTCGATCAGGGCCTTGGTGGTGAAGATGTAGTTCCCCATGGAGGCGAACACGCACTCGGGGTCGTCGGCCAGGCCCGGCGGGTCCGCGGGCTTCTCCAGGAAGCGCTCCACCGTCTGGCCGTCCGAGCCGGGGGTGATCACGCCGAAGGCCGAGGACTCCGTGCGCGGGACCCGGATCCCGGCCACCGTCACGCCCGCCCCGCTGTCGATGTGCTGGGCGAGCATCTGTCGCGGGTCCATGCGGTAGACGTGGTCGGCGCCGAACACCGCCACGTACTCGGGCCGTTCGTCGTAGATCAGGTTCAGCGACTGCAGGATCGCGTCCGCGCTGCCCAGGTACCAGCGGGGGCCGAGGCGCTGCTGGGCGGGGACCGGCGTGACGTAGTTGCCGAGCAGGCTGGACATCCGCCAGGTGGTGGTGATGTGCCGGTCCAGCGAGTGCGACTTGTACTGCGTCAGGACGCAGATGCGCAGGATGTCGCCGTTGACGAGGTTGGACAACACGAAGTCGACGAGGCGGTACGTGCCGCCGAAGGTGACCGCGGGTTTGGCGCGGTCCGCGGTCAGGGGCATCAGACGTTTGCCCTCTCCGCCGGCCAGCACGATTCCCAGGACCGAAGGACCACCACGCCGCATGGCCGCTCCCCTCACGCCGATTTCCCCATGCCTGCCCGTGAGCTGGGCGGACTAAGCCTGTTTGAGGATCTCCTCGTACAGCCGGACCGTGCGGCGGGCCACCGCGTCCCAGCCGAACTCGCCGACCGCCCGCTCCCGCCCGGCCTCACCCATCTCCCGCGCGCCCTGCGGGTCGCCGAGGACGGCGTCCAGGGCCCGCGCGAGGCCCGCCTCGAAGTCGTCGTCCACGGGCACGAGCACCCCTGTCCTTCCGTCGTCCACGACCTCCGGGATGCCGCCGACCTTCGACGCCACGACGGGGGTGCCGCAGGCCATCGCCTCCAGGTTGACGATGCCGAGCGGCTCGTACACCGACGGGCAGACGAACACGGCGGCGTGGGTGAGCAGCTGGATCACCTCCGGGCGCGGCAGCATCTGCGGGATCCAGTGCACCCCCTCGCGGACACGGCTCAGCTCCTGGTAGAGCTCGCGGAACTCCTGGTCGATCTCGGGCGTGTCCGGGGCGCCCGCGCACAGCACGACCTGCGCGGCCGGGTCGATGTCCCGCACGGCACGCAGCAGGTGCGGCACGCCCTTCTGACGGGTGATGCGGCCGACGAACAGCACGTACGGGCGGGAGCGGTCGAGGCCGATCCGGTCCAGGGCGTCGGTGCCGTGGTCGGGCCGGTAGAGGGTGGTGTCGATGCCGTTGTGGATGACGTGGACACGCTCCGGGTCCAGCGCCGGGTAGCAGGCGAGGATGTCCTCGCGCATGGCGCCGGAGACCGCGATCACCCCGTCGGCGGCCTCGATCGCGGTGCGCTCCGCCCAGCCGGACAGGGCGTAGCCGCCGCCGAGCTGCTCGGCCTTCCAGGGGCGCAGGGGCTCCAGGGAGTGGGCGGTCATCACATGCGGGATGCCGTACAGCAGCTTGGCGAGGTGGCCGCCGAGGTTGGCGTACCACGTGTGGGAGTGGACCAGTTCGCGGCCCTCCAGGGCGGCGGCCATGGCGAGGTCCACGGAGAAGGTGCGCAGCGCGTCGTTGGAGCCGTCGAGCGCGGACCAGGGCCGGTGGCGCAGCACCCCGTCGGTGCGGCCCTCACCCCAGCAGTGCACGTCCAGGTCCACGAGCGGCCTCAGCTCGCGGGCGAGGAACTCGACATGGACACCCGCGCCGCCGTAAACGTCCGGGGGGAACTCCCGGGTCAGCAGTCCCACTCGCACCCGGAACCCCCTGACTGAAGTGGCTGGTTCCCTTCATGGTCACCCAGATGTGGCTCTTGGGGAAGAGCGCGGGGGTCGTGGGAAGCAACAGTCACCGCAGACACCGCCGCCGGGCACGCGGTAGTAGAGGCAGCAGCTGCGGCGCCGGAAGGCGGTGCCGGTCAGGGTTCCCGTCCCGTCCAGCAAGGGATGGCCGAGGAGTTCCGCGGTCAGCGAGCGGGCCCGGGCGGCGACGTCCGTACGGCCGTTGCGCCGCGCCCAGCGGTCCAGCTCCCGGGCCGCGCCCGCCAGCGCGGAGGCCGCGTTGCCCCGCAGCAGGCCGGGCGCGAGGCGGTGGCGGGCGCGCAGGGCGGCGGCAAGGGGTTCCAGGTGGCCGTGCAGGACGGTGGCCATCAGGGTGTCCGCGTCTCCGGGCAGCGGACGGACCTCGGACAGCCACAGGTCGTCGGGGGCGCTGCCGTCCGGGTCCCAGCGCAGCAGCCGCGGGTCGAGGTCGGGCAGGCGGCCGTAGAGGACGGCGCAGCCCAGCCCCACCGACCACAGCCGGGCCGCGAGCCCCTGGTGGGCCACGGACGCCGCGACGCGCGCCTCGGGAGCGCGCAGGGCGGCCGCGACCTTCTCGACTCGGAACGTCAGGGGATCCCCGTGAACATCCGGTGCCGCCGCGCCGTACACCCGGGTGAGCGTGGGGAGGTGGCCGCGGCCGTGCGGTCCTCCCGCCGTACGGACGGCCGTGCGCAGGACGAAGAAGCCGCCGAGCGGGCGAAGGGCGGCGAGATCGGGGTCGAGGTCCACGAACAGCAGTAGTACCAAGCCCCCTAGGGGATGCGACCCGGGGGTCTGCGCCGGGTGTGCCCACCCAGGGGATGACGGGGCTGCCGTCGTACTCCATCGGCAGTAGGACCTATTGCGTGCTCAGGGACGACGACGGGAAGCGCTCGGCACGGGATCGTGTTGGTTATGAAAGCCGACCGTTCGCCGCGCCGGGTCCAGCGCCCCCGCCTCCCGCAGAGGAGCAGCCGATGAGCGCCCTCGCGTTTTCCGTGCTGCTGTCGCTCGTCTCCGCGGTCGCCTACGCGGGCGGGGCGATCGTGCAGGAGCGGGTCGCGGTGTCCTCCCCCGGCGGGCAGTACGCCCCGCTGCGCCGGCCGGCCTGGTGGGTCGCGCTCGCGCTCAACGGCCTCGGCGGACTGCTGCACGTGGTGGCGCTCGCCTACGGTCCGCTGAGCGTGGTCCAGCCGCTGGGCGCGCTGACCATCGTGTTCGCCCTGCCCATGGCGGCCCTGTTCGTCGGCCGCAAGGCGGGCAACACGGCCTGGCGAGGCGCGATCATGGCGACGGTGGGCCTCGCGGGGCTGCTGTCCCTGGTCGGCACGACCGAGACGCAGTCGCTGGACACCGCCCAGCGGGTGGTGGTCGGCCTGGTCACGGCCGGTGTGGTCGTGACGTTGATGATCGCGGGCCGGGCCGCGCACCGGCACCCGGCGGTGCGCAGCATCCTGCTGGCGACGGCGTCCGGCATCGCCTTCGGCATGTCCTCGGTGTTCACCAAGACGGTGACGGTCGACTGGATCGGCGGGATGTCGGCGGCGGACCTGCCGTCCCTGGCCGCGATCGGCGTGTTCGCCATCGCGGGCGTGCTGCTGTCGCAGGCCTCCTACCAGGGCGCCGGCCTCGCGGCTCCGCTGGCCACGCTGACGGTCGTGAACCCGGTGGTGGCGGCGGTGGTCGGCATCACGATGTTCGGGGAGACCTTCCGCTACGGCACCACGGGCACCGCGCTCGCCCTGAGCTGCGGTGTGGTGGCGGCCGGCGGACTGATCCTGCTGACGACGGAGCGGCTGGCGCAGGAGCAGCCGGAGGGTGTGCCGACCCGGGCGGCGGCTGCCCGGACGGCCGTGGCGGGTCCCACCCCCGACGGCTCGGACGCCCTGCCGGAGATCGAGGTCACCGCTCCCGTGGCGGCGCGCACCCGGCCGGATACGGTCGGCGCCGCCCCGACGGGGGCGCGCGCCCTGCCGGACACCCTCGGCGTCGCCACCGTGGCGGCGACGCGCACCCTGCTGCCGGAGTCCGTGCCGGCGCCACGGTCCGCTGCGGCCGTCGAGTCCGTGCCGGCGGCGGAGTTGCCGGCCGAGGAGGTGCTCGCCGAGGATGCGCTCGCCGAGCTGCACGAGGACGTCCTCGTACCGGCGGCCGCGGTGCTGCCGGTCGCGCAGAGCCCGTACGAGGACGGGGGGCCGCCGGTTCCGGACGAACCCCCGTTCTCCTACGCCCCCTTCTACGGCGGCCCGTTCGTGCCGATGCCCGTCCTGGACCGGCGCCGCGTGCGCATCAAATCCTGACGCCGCCGGCCCGCAGGTATGCCACCGGGTCGATGTCCGTGCCGAAGCCGGGCCCCGTCCGCACCTCGAAGTGCAGATGCGGGCCCGAGCTGTTGCCGGTGGAGCCGGAGCGGCCGATGCGTTGCCCGGCGCCGACCGTCTGCCCGGTCTTCACGGAGATCGCCGACAGATGGGCGTACTGGCTGTAGCGGCCGTCCTGGTGCCGGATCACCACCTGGTAACCGAACGAGCCCTCCCAGCCGGCGCTGACCACGCTGCCCGCCGCGACCGACTTCACCGACGTGCCGGTGGGCACGGGGAAGTCGACGCCGGTGTGGTAGCCCTTCGACCAGGCGGAGCCCGCCTTGTGATAGGGCGTGCCCAGGGGGCCGCTGACGGGAGAGACGAGGGAGTGCCGGGGCGTCGTGTACCGGTCGGCGCGGTCCTTCTCACGGTTCGGGGAGGTCTTCCTCTCCCGCTCCGGAGACGTCTTCTTCTCCCGCTCCGGAGACGTCTTCTTCTCGCGCTCCGGAGCGGTCTTCTTCGACTTCGACGACGGCTTGGGCTTGGTGGCCGGCGGCTGGGGCGCCGGGCGCGTCGCCGTCGTCTCCTCGCCGCCCAGCTTCAGCCGCTGGCCGGGCAGGATCAGGTCGGGGTCGGACCCGATGGTCGTGCGGTTCGCGACGTACAGACCCCGCCATCCGCCGCGGACCCGCTGGTCGTCCGCGATGCCGGACAGGGTGTCGCCCCGGACCACCGTGTACATCTCGGTGCTGCCCGCCCGGGACTGCGGTGTGGTCTGCGGCTGCACGTCCGGGGCGGAGGTCCGGCCGGTCCTGGCCGCCTTGCCGCCGGTCTTCCTCTCCGTGCTCGCGGGCTGGATGTCGGGCGTGGCGCCGTCCCGCGTCAGCCCGGCCCGTACCGAGCACACCGGCCAGGCGCCGGGCCCCTGCCCGTCGAGCACCTTCTCCGCGACGGCGATCTGTTCGTCCTTGGTGGCCAGATCCGCGCGCGGCGCGTACCCCGTGCCGCCGTACGCCTCCCAGGTGGACTGGGTGAACTGCAGTCCGCCGTAGAACCCGTTGCCGGTGTTGATGCTCCAGTTGTTGCTCGACTCACAGGCGGCGACCTTGTCCCAGGTGTCCACGTCGGCCGCGTGCGCGGCGCCGGTGCCGATGAACGGGAGGGCCATTCCCGCACCGCCCGCCGTGACCGTGAGCGAGGCGCGGTTGATCCTGTTCGGCTGGTACCGGCGATGCCGGCCTCGTACGGCCATGAAGCCCCCCTCGGCATGCGTCAGGAGGGGCCAAAGTAAGCGCTGCGAACCGGCCAGGACAAGACGGCAATCAGCCGTACGGTCGCGCCAAGTGGCCGTGGCGCGGCGCTCGTTGCGCGTCGCGTGCGACGGCCGGACACCGCGTGCGCGGGCGGGCGTGGGCAACCTCACCGGCCGGACAGGACACGTCGGCTGAGTGCGGCCGGGGCCTGCGTGCGTATCTGCCTGCGCGGTGTCGCCCGACCCGCGCGTGCGCAGGCAGGGGCGGCACGTCAGGATGGGCGATGCGCCCCTACTGGCGGGCACCACCGGCAGCACCGATACCGAGGGCACTTAGGAGCCAACCCCATGAGCAGTTCAGCACAGATCGGCGTCACGGGTCTCGCGGTCATGGGCCGCAACCTCGCCCGCAACTTCGCGCGCAACGGCTACACGGTCGCGGTGCACAACCGGACGGCGTCGCGTACGCACGCCCTGGTGGAGGAGTTCGGGCACGAGGGCGACTTCGTCGCGGCCGAGACCGCCAAGGAGTTCGTGGCGGCGCTGGAGCGGCCGCGGCGCCTGGTGATCATGGTGAAGGCCGGTGAGCCGACCGATGCGGTGATCCAGGAGTTCGCCCCGCTGCTGGAGCCCGGTGACATGATCATCGACGGTGGCAACGCGCACTTCGCGGACACCCGGCGCCGGGAGCGCGAGCTGCGCGAGCAGGGCATCCACTTCGTCGGCACCGGCATCTCCGGCGGCGAGGAGGGCGCGCTGCACGGGCCGAGCATCATGCCGGGTGGCTCGAAGGAGTCGTACGAGTCGCTGGGCCCGATGCTGGAGAAGATCTCCGCGAAGGCGGTCGACGGTGCGCCCTGTGTGACCCATGTCGGTCCCGACGGCGCCGGGCACTTCGTGAAGATGGTGCACAACGGTATCGAGTACGCCGACATGCAGCTGATCGGTGAGGCGTACCAGCTGTTGCGCGACGTCGCCGGGTACACCCCCGCGGAGATCGCCGAGATCTTCCGCACCTGGAACACCGGCCGCCTCGACTCGTACCTGATCGAGATCACGGCCGAGGTGCTGTCGCACGTGGACGCGGCGACGGGCAAGCCGTTCGTGGACGTGGTGGTCGACCAGGCGGAGCAGAAGGGCACCGGCCGCTGGACGGTTCAGATCGCGCTGGACCTGGGCGTGCCGGTGTCCGGCATCGCGGAGGCGGTCTTCGCGCGCTCGCTGTCCGGTCACGCGGCGCTGCGGGAGGCCTCGCGGGGGCTGGCCGGGCCCAAGGCCCTGCCCTTGGCCGAGCCCGAGGCGGCCGCGTTCGCCGACCGGGTGGAGCAGGCGCTGTACGCGTCGAAGATCGTGTCGTACACGCAGGGCTTCCACGAGATCGCGGCGGGCAGCGAGGAGTACGGCTGGGACATCGACCTCGGTGCCGTCTCCGCGATCTGGCGTGGCGGCTGCATCATCCGCGCGGCCTTCCTGGACCGCATCCGCGCCGCGTACGACGCCCGGCCGGACCTGCCGAGCCTGCTGTCCGACGAGACGTTCGCGCAGGAGATCGCGGCCGCCCAGGACGACTGGCGCGAGGTTCTGATCGCCGCGACCCGCCAGGGCGTGCCGACCCCCGGTTTCGCCGCGGCCCTCGCCTACTACGACGCCCTGCGCGCCGAGCGGCTGCCCGCCGCGCTCACCCAGGGCCAGCGGGACTTCTTCGGGGCGCACACGTACCGGCGGACGGACCGGGACGGTTCGTTCCACACGCTGTGGGGCGGGGACCGGTCCGAGGTGTCCGCGTAACGGCTGCCGCCGCCGGGAGACGCGACAGGGGGCGGTGGGCGACCGGTGTGGTCGCCCACCGCCCCCTTGTGGCGCAGGGTTTGTCGTGCGGGTGCTGTGGTGCACGGGGCTGTGGTGCAGGGTCGCCGCCCGTCGTCACGGAGATGTGCCGAGGCGCGTCGGCGCTCAGGACAGCGGAGGCCCCGGCTCGGGGTTCGGTACCGGCTCCGGTCCCGGGGGGATCGGGGACGGGTCGGGTCCCGGGACGGGACGCGGGCCCGGAGGCGGCTCCGGGCTCGGCGGCGCCGGGGGCGTCGGCTGCGGAGCGGGGGGCGGCTCCGGGGGCGAGACCGGATCGGGGTACGGCTGCGGGTCCTTGGGGTCCGGGCCCGGCGTCGGCCCCGGCGGCACGGGGTCGGGATACGGATTCGTCATGACGGATGTCCTCCAGCCAGTCGGTCGACTCCGGCTCTGGACTACTCCCCCGCCTACCCGGCCACCGCCTCTCCAGTCACTCGCCCGCAGGACGGCGAGGGACCCAGGTGGACCTACCGGACACGCGCTGCCGACGCCCCGCTGTCGGCCCCCGGCCCGGGGCCGAGAGCCTGCTGCGTCAGAACCGCCCCGGATGCGCCGCGAGCCACTCCTTCGCCGCTCCCAGCAGCTCCGGAGCAGCCGCCGGGGCCTGCTCCGGGTGCCGTTCGGCCCACTTCGCGACGTACGGGCACAGCGGGGCGACCGCGCTGTGCTCACGGCCGGCGAGGGCGTACAGCTCGCGCGCCAGGGAGCCCGCGATGCCCTTCCCCTCGTGGGCCGGTTCGACGACGGTGTGCACGGGGACGAGAGCGCGCTCGGGGGATTCGAGGACGAAGTACTCGATGCGGCCGGTCACTTCCCCGTCTGCCACCGCCTCCAGACGGCCCGCCGCCCGGTCGTCGCGGATCTCGATGTCGCTCATGGGCACGCTCCTGGTCGGTCCGTCCGTGGTACGTCGGTCAGGCCGTGACGGCCTGCGGGCTGCGCCGCTGGTCCGAACCCGGCACCGGCTCGGACGGGTCGGCGCCCAGAGCCACGATGCGGTTGGCGTGGTCCACGTGCACGACCCGCGGCTCCAGGGCCCGCGCCTCGGCGTCGGTCACCTGAGCGTAGCTGATGATGATCACCAGGTCGCCGGGGTGGACGAGATGGGCGGCAGCCCCGTTGATCCCGATCACGCCCGAGCCGCGCTCGCCCTCGATGACGTACGTCTCCAGCCGGGCGCCGTTGGTGATGTCCACGATGTGCACGAGTTCGCCGGGCAGCAGGTCGGCGGCGTCGAGCAGGTCGGCGTCGATGGTCACCGATCCCACGTAGTGCAGGTCGGCCTGGGTGACGGTGGCGCGGTGGATCTTGGACTTGAACATGGTGCGCAGCATGGAGGCTCCCGGATCTAAGCTCCCTGCCTGCGTGTGTACAGGTCAAGGGCTGTTTCCTTACCTTGCTCGCCAGGCCGCGTCCGGGGGCTCGCCCGCTCCCCCGGCAGTTGGTGCCACGGCGACGGCAACCAGCCTACGCACCGGCCCGCGCCGGCCTCGGTGACTTTCACCACTGCGGTCGTGCAGGCTCGCGTGGTCGTCGGCGCCACGGTCGTCGGTCTCCTCGTTGGGAGATCACTCGGTGCCGCGCGTGAGGGCGATGGCCAGGCATGGGATGTGGGGCGTTTTGGTCCTCAGCGGGACGCTGGGCGCCGAAGTTCGCTGATCTTCATCAGGCGGGCGAGGACAAGATGGGCCGCGGCCAGGGTCAGCGTTCCCGCAGCGAGGGAGACGGCGGTGGGCCGGCGGTGACCTCGGCGAGGTGGGCGACGCGTTTGGCGAAGACGACCATGGCGGTGATGGAGACGACGACGAGCCGATGGCGCCGGTCCTGCCGGATGCCCGCGCAGGCGCTCGGCGTGACACAGGGTGGGCGATTCGCCGCCACGGCGCGCGATCCGCACCGCGACGGTGCAGCGCCCGACGATCGGCCTGGCGGCTGTGGACCATTCCGAGCGGAGGCCCGGCGCGCCCGCCGACCTCATCGAGTACTCCGTCGAGTACTCCGCGGCTGTGCAGGTCAAGGGCTGTTTCCTGAGCCTGCTCGGTGCAGCAGGAGGAGTGCGATGTCGTCCGCGCGCTGCCCGGTGGTGGCCAGCTTGCCGAGCAGGTCGTCGATGAGCCGGTCCAGGTCCCGGTCGTCGGCGTGGGCGAGATGGTGGGCGAGCCGGGTGATGGAGTCGTCGAGGTCGACCCCTGGTGTCTCGATGAGGCCGTCGGTGTAGAAGGCGAGCATCAGGCCGGGGGTGAGCGGGATCTCGGTCAGGGGGTAGACGGCGTCGGGGTCGATTCCCAGAAGCGGTCCGGGCGGGACGACGACGGGCCGGGTGTCGCGGTCGGGGAGACGCAGGAGGGGCGGCGGGTGGCCGGCGCTGGCCAGGGTCACGCGTCCGCGGGCGAAGTCGAGGTGGGCGTACAGGCAGCTGGTGAACAGGTCGGGGCCGAGGTCGATGAGGAGCCGGTTGGTTCTGGAAAGGACCTGGTCGGGGGCCGTGCCGAGGGTGGCGTGGGCGTGCACGGCCGTACGGACCTGCCCCATCAGGGCTGCGGCGGCGACGTTGTGGCCCTGCACGTCGCCGATGACGGCCGCGGCGGCGGTGTCGCCGAGCCGGATCAGGTCGTAGAAGTCTCCGCCGATGTCCATGCCCCGGGTGGCGGGCAGATAGCGGGCGGCGACCCGCAGGCCGGTGACCGTGGGCAGGGTGCGGGGCAGCAGTGCCTGCTGGAGGCCATGGGCGAGCTGGTGTTTGGTGTCGTACAGGCGGGCGCGGTCGAGGGCCTGGGCGATGAGCCCGGCGAGTGACGTCATGACGGCACGTTCCTCGGCCGGGAACGTCCGGGGGGTGTCGTAGGACAGGACGCAGCAGCCCACGGGCCGGCCGGAGACGATCAGGGGCAGGAAGGCCCAGGCCTGTTTGCCGCTGACCAGCGGGGCCTCGGGGTAGGTGCGCCGCATCTCCTCCGGGTCGGAGAAGAACGCGGGGATGCCGCTGGAGAGGGCGCGCCCGGCCGGGGTGAAGGTGGTGTCGAGGGGCAGGCCGTCGAGACGCTCGATGGTGTCGGGGGCGTAGCCGCGGTGGCCGGTGATCCTGAGCCGCCCGGCGTCGGCGGTGGACAGGACCAGTCCCTGGGCGCCGAAGGCGGGCATGATCTGGTCGGCGATCAGGTCGATGACGTCCTGCACGCCGACGACCTCGGTCAGCGCGGCGGCCAGGTGCGTGAGCTGGTACAGCTGACCGGCCCGGGCCGGTGTGGCGGCGCGCGGGGACCGGTGGGGCGCCGGTACGGGCGGGGGCTGTGCACCGGTGCGCACGATACGGACGCTGATGCCGCTGGCGTCCGGGTAGAGGTGGAAGTCCAGCCACTGGTCCGGCGGGCGGCACGCGGTGAAGGCGACGGGCTCGCGGCTGATCACCGCGGCACGGTAACGGTCCTCGTAGGTGGGGTCGTCGAGCCAGCGCAGGGACTGCCACGGCAGGGTGCCCAGCAGCTGACCGGCGTCGCGGCCCAGCAGGTCGCAGGCACCGGCGCTGACATAGGTGATGCGTCCCTCCAGGTCCAGGGCGCAGCTGCCGCCGGGCAGGCGCTCGGCGAAGTCGGCGGCGGCCATCGCCGGGCCCGTGGGTCGGCGGCCGGTTTCGGCGGGCAGGACGCGAGGCCGATCGCCGTGTGCCGGGGACCGGCGCTGCTCGACGGCTTCCTCGAGCAGCCGGGCCAGACGCCGGCAACTGGACGCGATGTGGCCCTTCTCCCGCTGGGTCATGTACGGCGGACGGGTGGCCGGCCACATCAGCATCAGGGCCCCCCACCGGCGGGCGCCGGTGACCGGCGCGGCAACCAGCGCCAACGGGTAGGGCAGCGCCATCGCGGTGCGCGGATAGGAGCGGGCCATCTCCTCCTGACTGCCGACCCACACCATGCGGTCCTCGCGGACCGCGACGGCCACGGGGGCGGGAGCGGTGATCGGGACCCTCGCCCACGGTGCGGCGAGCTCGGCCGGCGCCCCGCACAACACGTCCAGACGCAACAGTTGCTCGTCCGGTGTGAGCAGGTACAGAGCGCCGATGGACGCGCCGGTGCGGCGGACGGTCTCCGCGAACGCGCCGTCCAGTTCGTCGGCATCCGTGGCCGGGTCACCCGTGCTGGTCACGAGGCACCTCCAGCATCGCCGGGGCGTATCCGGAGGGCCGCGGGCGGCCCTCCGCTCCCCTCGGGCTCCCGAATACGCCCGCCCGCCGCACGTACCCGGCCTCGCCCATATGGACGTTACGCCCTCATGGAGCGGTCGGCACGCCGTTGCGCCCAGGCGGTACCGGTTCCCCGTCGCGCCTGCGCGGCATCGAGCCCGGCGTCCCCGACACCGGAGGTCTCCGCGCGGAGACGACCGGGGAAACGGGGGTAGTCGGACCCCATGAGTGAAACGAATCCGGCCAAGGACGTGGCGGACTGGGCGACCGGGGACGAACCGGCCACCGGCCCGCAGCTGAGTTACCTGCACACCCTGGCCCGTGAAGCGGGCGAGGAGGTCCCGCAGCACCTGACGAAGGCGGAGGCGTCGCGGATGATCGACCGCTTGCAGCAGGCTTCGCCCCGCACGGGAGGGGCGCGAGCACCGGGAGACGAGGCGGCCGGCGGCGGCGCCTGACCGGCGTGCCGAAGGCCGCCGAAGGCAGCAGAGCCCGAGGCAGAAGAGCGAAGAGGCAAAAGAGCCGAAGAGGCGGACGAGCCGACGGCAGAAGAGAGGCGCCATGTCGCGGGAGAGTGACCTCGGCGTCGCGGACCGCCTGGCGCGGACCGCCGCCGACGTGTTCGGCTGGCGGGAGCTGCGGCCGGGCCAGCTGACCGCGATGGAAGCGGTCATGGCGGGCCGCGACACCCTGGTGGTCATGCCGACCGGCGCGGGGAAGTCTGCGGTGTACCAGGTGGCCGGGCTGTCGCTGCCCGGTCCCACCGTCGTCGTCTCCCCGCTGATCGCCCTGCAACGGGACCAGATCGCCGGCCTGCTCAGCCACAGCGCCCCGGACGCCGTCGCGGTCAACTCGGCGCAGCCGGCCGGGGAAACGGAGGCCGCCTGGGCGGCGGTGCAGCACGGCGACGCCGAGTATCTGTTCCTCTCCCCCGAGCAGCTGACGAAGGACGAGGTGGTCGGGCGCCTCGCCCGGGCCGCGCCGTCGTTGTTCGTGGTGGACGAAGCACAGTGCGTGGCCGCCTGGGGGCACGACTTCCGTCCCGACTACCTGCGCCTGGCCCAGGTGGTGCAGCGGGTGGGCAGACCGACGGTCCTCGCCCTGACGGCCACGGCCGCTCCCCCGGTGCGGGAGGAGATCGTGCAGCGGCTGGGCATGGCGGACCCCACGCTGGTGGTGGCCGGTTTCGACCGGCCGAACATCGCCCTGGAGGTGCGCCGTTTCACGCGCGACGCGGACAAGCGCCGGGCGGTGGTGGAGCGGGCCGCCGCGGAGCCCAAGCCCGGCATCGTCTACGCCGCCACCCGCCGGGACGCCGAGGACTACGCGGCCGAGCTCGCCGGGCTGGGCCTGCGCGCCGTGGCCTACCACGCCGGGCTGGCCGCCGGTGAGCGCTCCCGGGTGCACGACGCCTTCCTGGCCGGTGAGGCCGACGTGGTGGTCGCCACCTCCGCCTTCGGCATGGGCATCGACAAGGAAAACGTACGGTTCGTGCTCCACGCTTCCGTGCCCGGTTCCCTCGACGCCTACTACCAGGAGATCGGCCGTGCGGGCCGCGACGGCGCGCCCGCGGTCGCGGTCCTCCACTACCGGCCGCAGGACAGCGGGCTCCAGCGTCTCTTCGCCGCCCGCGCGCCCGACGAGGAGACCCTCGGCGAGGTCGCCGAGCAGATCGAGGAACACGACGGCCCCGTCGCGTTGGACGACGTCAGCGAGCGCACGAACCTCTCGCACCGCCGCGTGACGGCCGCCGCCAACCTCCTGGAGCAGGCGGAAGCCGTACGCATCGACGCCGACGGGGAGGTGCGCTCCGTTCCCGACGTGACGGCGGAGGACGCCACCGCGCGGGCGACGGAGGCGGCGGAGACCCGAAGGAGGCTGGAACGGTCCCGGCTTGAGATGGTGCTGGCGTACGCCGAGACCACGGGGTGCCGGCGCCGCTTTCTGCTCGGCTACTTCGGTGAGCCCTACGACGCGCCGTGCGGCACCTGCGACGTGTGCGCACCGGCCTCGGCCGGCGGCACGGTCGTCGAGGGAGTGGGAGACACCGGTGACGCCCGGCCGGCGCATCCGGCGGCCGCCTCGTACCCGGTGGGCAGTCAGGTGCGGCACAGCGAGTGGGGCGACGGCACGGTCATGAGCGAGGAGGGCGACCGGATCACCGTCCTGTTCGACTCCATGGGATACCGGACGCTGTCCCTGGCCGCGATCGCCGAGAAAGGGCTGCTCACAACGCGCATGGAGCCCACCGGCTGACGGCTGCGCCCAGGACCGGGCGGCGATCTTTGTCCGCAGGACGCTCGTGGCCGCCTGCGGCGGACACACGATCGGCTCGTCCACGGCGGCGATCCGTCATGTGGCCGGCCCCGCTCACTCGTCCGCCCGTTGGAGCTCGCGCGCGGCGACGTTCCCCGCCGCGGCCAGCGCGTCGACGATGACGTCGTAGTGCTTGCGCGCCTGTCCGTCCAGCCGGCCCGACTCGCGCACCGAGCGCAGCCATTCGACGAGGAGGTAGCTGCCACGGACCACCTGACCGCCTTGCGGAACAGCCAGGTTGCGGACCCAGGTGAGACCGGGAGAGAGCTGGTCGTCGACGGGAGAGGCGCGAAGGAGCCCGATGAGGTCGTCGACGGCGTCCGCATCGCCGACCGCTGCGGGAAGCCACCGTTCGATGGCAGGCGCGAGGTGCCCCGCGGTCAGCCAGTCTTCGCGAGCGTCCTGTGCCGTCCGGTCGGCGTGGCTGTCGAAGTGGACCGGTGCCGGGGCCGGTACGAGCGCTCCGAGGGCGCGGGTGGCTCGATGGGAAGGCCTGCGCGACTCTCGCGGCTCCTCGGAGAGCTCCAGCACCGTCTCCATGAGCACGGGCCAGACGTCGCGCAGGCGGGTGCGGCGCTCCGTGTCGTACGTGGCGGCCGTGCGCGCTCCCCGCAGCAGCGCTCCTGCGGTCGCGCTCACGCCGCCGAGGCCGACCACCGCCTCGGTCAGGAGGCCGGGGCCGGTTCGGGTGGCGGCCAGGAGCGCGTCGGCGACGAGCAGGGTCTCCTCTTCCCGCACCGTGTACATCTCCCGCTCCCAGTGGAGCGCGGTACGGACGTAGGCGTCCAGCAGCACGCCCCGCAGTGCCGCGGCATCCGAGGCGACGCAGCACGTGCTCGCCGCCGCGTCCACCGTGGCGACGAGCGCGGGCACGATGCGGTGGAGCATCAGGTCGGAGGCGTCCAGTGTCGGCAGGACGGTGAGGGGATCGCCCTCGATGGGCACGTAGTCGCGTCGTCCCGCGCTGTCCCACGGGCCCATGACGATGTCGCGGACGCCCTGCTCCACGGCCTGCCAGGCGAGCCGGTGCCGGCACGTCGCCTGGTCCGGGCCGCACGGTGCCGTCCACACCGCGCGCAGGGCGCGGGCCGTGATCCGGCGGACCTCGTGGGAGGCCGTCAGGGAGGCGGACAGCGCGGCTGCCACGACGCCCGGCTCGACGGCATCCCGCCCCGCCCACCTGCCGCCGTGCGTGAAGGAGGGCAGCAGCAGGAACGGGAGGGCCGAGGCGGCGGAACGGTCCGCGCCCATGCTGAAGAGCGTGTCCTCGTCGAGGTCCCGTCCGTCACAGGGCACCGCCGCGCAGGCGACGACGGTCCGTACGGCCCACTCCACCTGGTCGTCTTCGATTCCGGGAACGGGGATGTCCGCGCCGGTCGTGCGGACGACCGCGGCTGCCACCGCACCAGCGGCGTCGACGTGCTGGTGGGTCGCACCGCTCGGCGGGTCGTGCAGCAGTTCCACCGCCGTTCGCACGTCGTCGGCCAGCGACTCCGGCTTCACCCGTGGAGCAGCGTCGACGAACGGTGGCGTCGGACCGAGGCAGTAGCTGCTCTGCAACCCGTACATCGTGCTCGTGCGGGTCAGGTCACGACGTGTCCCGTCCAGTTCCGCCGCCAACTCCGGTGGCTCGGCGTAGGTGGCGGCGACGTCCGTGCCCGCGCGTACGAGGCTGTAGTTCCCGGCGTCCAGGTTCGCGGCCCGGATCCTGGCCTCGAGCACGGGTCGGCCCGAGGCGTCCTTCGGGCCTGCCTCCAGGAGCCGGGTGCCCACCGTGCGCAGTCGCTCGGCCGCCGTGTCGTCGCCGGTGGCCGCCGCTCTGGTGACCAGGAGCGCGGCCACGTCGCGGAACGTCGCCCTGCGCAGCGGGAGTCCCCTCAGCTCCGCGTCGTCCCGGACGACCAGGAGCCCCGTCAATTCCCGCGTGGCACGAAGATTCTCGAACTCCCACAGCTCCGGCACGGCCAGGAAGTCGTCCAGTTCGTCGGTCACGTCGTCCAGGTGCCGGACGAGGAAGCCGATGACGACGCCCACCGCCGCGAGGCTGTGTGCCCGGCGCAGCAGGCACAGGGCGGTGTCGCGCAGCGGCAGGCCGGCCGCGTGCAGTTGGTCCGCCATGCGTTCCCACGCCAGCAGCGCGCTCGTGCACGGCGCCGGACTCGTGCCCGCGTCCCGGTACCAGCCGTACACCTGTGCGGTTCCCGCGTAGCGGCGTGGCCCGAGTCCCAGCAGGTCCAGCTCGAGTCCCTCGACGACCGGCTCCGAGGGCGTGCCGCCCCGTCGTGCCGCTCGTCGCTCCGCCTCGGCGGTCGCGGCATGGTCCAGCAAGGTGTTGACGACGGTCAGGCCCAGCGCCGGTTCGAGCCGCAGCAGCGCCCAGAAGGGGCCGTAGTACCACGCCGATCTCGGTTCTCCGACTCGCCAGCCGCCCTGGTGGTCACGGACGAGCTCGGCGCCGAGCGCCGCGTTCCCGGCCCGCTTCTTCTTTTTCTTTCCTCCGATGTAGTAGGCGAGGGCCAGTTCGGCCAGCAGCCGGGGAACGGCGGTGCCCAGCGACAGAACGGCGCCGGGGTTCTCCACGACCGGTTGCAGGGCTCTGGGCCTGTGCTCCGCGATCCGGCGCAGCAGCGCGTGCGTCCGTTCGTCGCCGTCGGGGCCCAGCGTGGCCAGCATCTCCAGGTACGTCCGGTCGTCCGTGCCCTCGTCGCGCCCGAGGAGGTACTCGCGCACGTCCCGGCGCACCTCACGCGTGACCGGGTCGTCGTCCGCGTCGGTGTCGCCCGCGAGGCCGCCCAGCCAGCTCAGGACGATCCTGTCGGCCTGCTCGGGAATGTCACCGGGCAGGCCGCGCACGGTCCCGTGCTGTCGCACCAGCCACGCCACCAGAGGCTCCAGCAGGATGGGGTCGGCGGCGCCGGAGGCGGCGAGGCGCTGCTCGGCGACCCGCAACAGCTGCGCCAGAAACCGACCGCGGTCCTGAAGGAGCAGGTCCGTCACCGCGCGGAGCGTCGACTCGGCGGCTCCCGTCGACAACACGGCCTCCCACGGCACGTCCGCCCAGCGGGCGCCGTGGCCGTCGGCGAGTTCGCCGAAGAACCGCAGCAGTTCGGTCAGCGCACCGTCCGCACGGCCGCCGTCCACCGCGGCCAGTCTCGCCTGGCATGCCACCGTCGCGGCACGTACCGCCCAGCGCGGCGCGTCGGCCGCTGCCAGCGTGGCGAATCCGTCGGTGAGCAGCAGACGCGCGGTGGCGAAGTCCCGTACGACATCGTTGGAGAAGCTCTCTCGGCTGCGCCAGGAGGCACCCGGCCCCAGCGGCAGCAGCAGCCCGTCCGACCGCAGGGAGGGCAGCGCGGTGGCGTCGGCCGTGCCCGGGTTCCTTCCTGGGCACAGTTCCTCACGGGCCAGGTGGAGCAGGGCCTGTTCGCGTGCGTCCGGCGCGGGACCGCCCGGAACGTACTGCTCCTGGCGCCGGACCCAGCCCCGCCAGCAGGCGTCGAACACGTCCGCCTCGGACGGGGCGCCGTCGCGCAGGGCGGCGAGCATGTCCCCGCGCAGTGCCAGCCCGACCAGACCGACCCGGCGCAGCAGCCAGCGGGACCGTCGCTCCCGCAGCCGGGCGAGGGGCGGGATGTCGTGCAGCAGCCGCTCGACGTCGGTGTCCGTCAGCGGTTCGATCCGCGTGGTGTCCGGCGCGGCGCCGGCGACCGCCCCGAGCGCGTCCTCGACCAGGTCCAGGGCGTCATCGCGAGCGACGGCGACGACACCGAGCCCCGCGTTGTGCGCGGCGTCGGCCAGCGCCAGCAGCCGGTCCCGGGCACCTTCCTGGACCGCTTCCGCGCCGTCGAGCACCAGCAAGCGCGTGTCGGCAGCGGGCAGGGACGCGAAAAGACGCGCCAGCGGTACGCCGACGGCGGTGTCCAGTGCGGGCAGTGGGGGCTGCACATCGCGCAGACTGAGCGCCACGACCTGCGCACCGCTCTCCCGGAGCAGGTCGACGGCCTGGAGACACAGCACCGACTTGCCCACGCTCGGCTCTCCGTGGACGACGAGGGTGCCCGCCTTGCCGGCGGTCTCGGTCATGGCGTCCGCCAGGCTTCGGCATGCCGCCGAGCGATCGACCGTGACCCGCGTCGGTCCGTCCTGGTGCCGTACGTGCAACTCGCGAGGTGTCCGCAGATTGAGTTGCCGCTCGAAGTTGCCGAGGGCCGGGTGAGCGACGTCCGCGTCCGGGGCCGGCTCGGGGGCCACGGCCGTGTCCGGGGCACCTCTGTCGTCGTCATCGCGCGGCGCGAACACGGGGATCGGCCCCAGAGGCGGCTCGATCTCGTAGGGCTGGCCGGTGAGGTAGCGCAGCAGCGTCTCGGCTCCGGCGGTGGTGAGCGGATCCACGGCGTAGTGGGTGACCGCGCGGCCTCCCATGAAGGAGGGGAGCTCGTCGGTGCTGCGGCCCGGAAGGATCACCGGCAGGATGCGCCGGAACCAGTCGTTGGGACGCGTCAGGATCTCGGCCCGCAGCAGCCGGGCCTCCCAGCCGACTCCCTCGCCCCTGCCGGGCACCTCGTTGCCCTCGGCGCGCCGCTTGTATGCGGGAGATGCGACGACCAGCACGAAGTCCGCCTGCTCGTACTCCCGTTGCATCCACAGGGTCCAGTCCTGTGGCACTTCGGCGGCGGGTCTGTCCAGCTTCGCCTCGATGCCGTTGTCCCGCAACAGCCGCCACAGCGCGCGGACTTTCTCGGTGTGAGCGCTGTCGTCGTGCGCGTAGGAGATGAAGACCCGTGGTCCGGTCACGCTCCGGGCCTCCTCGCCTCCGCCTTGCGTCACGCCCGCCAAGGCTAATGCGTCCGGACGGCAGGCCGGCCGGCAGGCCGGTTGCCCGGTCGCCCGGCCGGCCGCGCAGGGCGGGTGGGCCCTCGGCGGCTAGGCCGCCGCTTCCTCCACCGGCGCCATCCGAGTAGCCCCGTTGTGCTGCCGTTCGAACTGCGTCCGGTACAGCTCCGCGTACCGGCCGCCCGCCGCCAGCAGTTCCTCGTGCCGGCCGCGTTCCGCGACGCGCCCGCCCTCGATCACCAGGATCTGGTCCGCCGCCCGGACCGTGGAGAGCCGGTGGGCGATCACGATTGCCGTCCTGCCTTCCAGGGCCTCCGTGAGGGCCTCCTGGACGGCGGCTTCCGAGGTGTTGTCGAGGTGGGCCGTCGCCTCGTCGAGGATGACGACGCGCTGGCGGGCCAGCAGCAGGCGGGCGATGGTCATGCGCTGGCGTTCGCCGCCGGAGAGGCGGTAGCCGCGTTCGCCGACGACGGTGTCGAGGCCGTCGGGCAGGGACCGTACGAGGTCGTCGAGGCGGGCGCGGCGCAGAGCGTCCCACAGCTCCTCCTCGGTCGCCGCGGGGCGGGCCAGCAGGAGGTTCGCGCGGACCGTGTCGTGGAAGAGGTGGCCGTCCTGGGTGACCATGCCGAGCGTGTCGCGCAGAGAGGCCGCGGTCAGGTCGCGGACGTCCACGCCGCCGACGCGTACGGCGCCCGCGTCGACATCGTACAGGCGCGGCAGCAGCTGCGCGATGGTCGACTTGCCCGCGCCGGACGAGCCGACCAGGGCGACGGTCTGGCCCGGTTCGGCGCGGAAGGAGATGCCGTGCAGGACCTCGGTGCCGCCCCGCGTGTCCAGGGCGGCGACCTCCTCCAGGGAGGCCAGGGAGACCTTGTCGGCGGACGGGTAGCCGAAGCGGACGTCCTCGAACTCGACCGGCACCGGGCCGTCGGGGACCTTCCGCGCGTCCGGCTTCTCCTGGATGAGTGGCTCGAGGTCGAGCACCTCGAAGACCCGCTCGAAGCTGACCAGGGCGCTCATCACCTCCACCCGCGCCCCGGCGAGCGCGGTCAGCGGCGCGTACAGGCGGGTCAGGAGCAGGGCCAGGGACACGACCGCGCCCGGTTCCAGGGCGCCGCGCAGGGCGAAGTAGCCGCCGAGGCCGTAGACCAGGGCGAGGGCCAGGGCGGAGACCAGGGTGAGCGCGGTGATGAACGCGGCCTGGGCCGTGGCCGTGCGGACGCCGATGTCCGCGACGCGGCGGGCTCGTTCGGCGAACTCCTGCGACTCCTCCTCCGGGCGGCCGAAGAGCTTGATCAGCGTGGCGCCGGGCGCGGAGAACCGCTCCGTCATCCGCGTGCCCATGGCCGCGTTGAGCGCCGCCGCTTCCCGCTGCATACGGGCCATACGGCTGCCCATGCGCCGGGCGGGGATCACGAACACCGGGAGCAGCACCAGCGCGAGCAGCGTGATCTGCCAGGACAGGGTGAGCATGACGGCGAGGGTGAGCAGCAGCGTGACCAGGTTGCTGACCACTCCGGACAGGGTGTTGGCGAACGCCCGCTGCGCGCCGATGACGTCGTTGTTGAGCCGGGAGACCAGTGCTCCCGTACGAGTGCGTGTGAAGAACGCGACCGGCATCCGCTGGACATGATCGAACACGGCCGTCCGCAGATCGAGGATCAGCCCCTCCCCCAGCCTCGCCGACAGCCTCCTGGCGGCGATGCCCAGTACCGCCTCCGCGACCGCGATGAGAGCGATCAGCAGGGCCAGCCGTACGACCGTGGCCTCGTCGCCGTCCGACACGATCGCGTCCACGACACGTCCGGCCAGGACCGGGGTCGCGACGGCGAGCAGCGCGGTCACCACCCCGAGCAGCACGAACACGGCGATGCGGCGGCGGTGCGGGCGGGCGAAGGCGCCGATGCGGCGCAGTGTCGCGCGGGCGAAGGGGCGGCGCTCCTGCTGGGCGGTCATGACACTGTGCAGCTGTGTCCACGCTGTGGTCTCCATACTCATGAGACCGAACGTAGAACCTCAAGCATTATTGAGGTCAATGTCGTCCATGCCGGTTCCCCGAAATCCCGCGCAAAGGCCCCGATGACCCTCCCTCCCCAGCCGCTCCCCGCGCGTAAGGCGCCGTCCCCGCGTCCGCAACCCGCCGTTGGCGCGGTGCGGACACCCTCTGAGGGTGTGACAGCGGTACAACTCCCCGATCTCTCCCCGCATCTCTCATCGGACCTCTCCCCGCATCTCTCATCGGCCCCCTCCCCAGATCTCTCCCCGGATCTCTCATCGGGACGATTCCCCCGTCGCGTCCCGGTCCGCCGCATCCGCCAGGTCCTGTGTCTGCTGCCGCTCCTGCTCGTCACCGTGGTCGCGGTGCAGCACCGGTCGGTGCTGGCCGAGGGCTTCGCGCACCTCGGCACCGCCCAGTGGCCCTGGCTGCTGGCCGCCGTCGGCGCCACCTGTCTGACGTGGGTGGCAGCCGCCTGCACCCGGCAGGGCGCGGTGGTCGAGCCGCTGCCCAAACGGCGGCTGCTGGCCACGCAGTTCGCGGCCGGCGCGGCCAACCACCTGCTGCCGACGGGCCTGGGCGCGAGCGCCGTCAACCTGCGGTTCATGACGGTGTGCGGGCTGCCGCTCGCCCGCTCCTCTGCGGCCCTCGCGCTGTACCTGCTGGCGGAGAGCATCGGCCGGCTGGCCCTGCTCGGCGCGCTGCTCCTCGCGTTCCCCCACGCGCTGCGGCTCGGCACCCTGCTGCCGGAGGGAGCTTTCGGCCCGCTGCTGATCGCCGTCTGCGCGGCGCTGGTGGTCGCGGCGGGCGTGCTGGGCCTGGTACGGCGGGTGCGCTCGGCCGTCGTCTCCTTCCTGCGTACGGCGTTCGGCGAGGCGCGCTCGGTGCACACGCGGCCCGCCCGGGCGCTCGCCCTGTGGGGCGGCTCCCTCGCCTTCCCGGCCCTGCAGGCCACCGGACTCGTGCTGGTGGGGCAGGCGCTGGGGCTGTCGGTGCCGCCCGCGCACATGGCGCTCGCCTACCTCGCGGCGACGGTCGCCGTCGCGCTCGTGCCCACTCCGGGCGGGCTCGGTTCGGTGGAGGCGGCGCTGGTCGTGGCGCTGGTGGCGGCGGGCGGCCCGGCCGCCGTGGCCACGGCGGTGGTGCTGGCCTACCGGATCATCACGGTCTGGCTGCCGCTGCTGCCGGGCGCGTTGACGCTGGGCGCGCTGGTGCGGCTGAAGGTGCTCTGACCCGCCCGTGCCCCGGCCGTGACCGGCGCTGACCGGCCCGACGGGTCACGGCCGCGCCCCGGCCATGTCCCGCGCGTGATGGCCCTCGACGGGCCGGCCGTCCCGAGCCCCGACCGGCTGACCGCCAGACCGGCTCCACCGGCGATGCCCCCACCAGCCACCCGCGCCAGCCCCACCAGCCCCATGGCCCGATGAGGCCCCACCCGAGCCCGAACGGCCCGACGCCCCACCGCCTCACCGGCCAACCGCCCACGTCCTCACCGGCCCAACCGCCCCACGGCCTAACCGCCCCACGGCCCCTTCCTGCCCACCGGCCCAACCGGTCACCAAGGCACCGGCTTCCCGTCCCGGAAGAATCCCCCGGTCGGCCCGTCGTCCGGCAGGGTGGCCGCCCAGACGACCCCGGCGGCGCCCTCGGCGACGGGCCGGCCGCCGCCGCCCATGTCGGTGGCGGTCCAGCCCGGGCAGACCGCGTTGACGAGGACGCGATCCCGGCGCAGCTCGCCCGCGAGGAGCCGGGTGAGGGCGTTGAGCGCGGCCTTGGAGACGCTGTAGGCGGGGGTGCCGCCGGTCATGCCCTGCAGGGAGCCGCCCTCGCTGCTGACGTTGACCAGCCGCGGGTGCGGGCTGCGGCGCAGCAGCGGCAGCAGGGCCTGCGTCACCCGCCAGGCACCGAACAGGTTCGTCTCCATCGCCCGCCGGACCTCGTCGAGGTCGGCCGAACGGGCCCTGGCCCAGGTGTCGTACAGGATCGCGGCGTTGTTGACGAGCACGTCGGTGCGGCCCAGGTGCCGGGTGACCCAGTCGGCCATGGCGGTCACGCTCGCGTCGTCGGCGACGTCCAGCTGCACGGCCGTGACGCGTACGCCGCCGGGGTCGAGTCGGGCGGCCGCGGCGCGGCCCTTGGCGAGGTCGCGGGAGCCGAGGACGACGCGGTGTCCCCGGTCGGCGAGCTGCCGGGCCACCTCGTACCCGATGCCGCGGTTGGCTCCGGTCACCACCGCGACGGGCGGCGCCTGCGGATCACGCGTGGGTTCGACTGCCATGGGACGCTCCTGATCACGGGGCCGCCTGCCGGATCAGCCTCGCACACGGCCAACCGCCCTGCGCCCCGCCCGCGGTGACCCGCCGGTAGGGTTCTGGGGAGCCGACCACCGAAAGGGGCTGTCTCGTGCCGGTCCGCGTCGAGCGTCAGGGCCACGTCACCACGGTCGTCCTGTCCCGCCCCGAGGTGCGCAACGCGGTGGACGGCCCGACCGCCGCCGAACTCACCGCCGCCTTCCGGGAGTTCGAGGCGGACGAGGAGGCGCGGGTGGCGGTGCTGTGGGGTGAGGGCGGCACGTTCTGCGCGGGCGCCGACCTCAAGGCCCTCGGCACCGAGCGAGGCAACCGGGTCGCGGAGGACGGCGACGGTCCGATGGGGCCGACCCGGATGCGGCTGTCCAAGCCGGTGATCGCCGCGGTGGCCGGGCACGCCGTGACCGGGGGTCTGGAACTGGCGCTGTGGTGCGATCTGCGGGTCGCCGAGGAGGACGCCGTGTTCGGGGTGTTCTGCCGCCGCTGGGGCGTACCGCTGATCGACGGCGGCACGGTACGGCTGCCCCGGCTGATCGGCAAGAGCCGCGCCCTGGACATGATCCTCACGGGACGGCCGGTCCCGGCCCGGGAGGCGATGGGGCTCGCCAACCGGGTGGTGCCCACCGGCCGCGCCCGCGCCGAGGCCGAGGACCTTGCCGCCGCGATCGCCCGGTTCCCGCAGTCCTGCCTGCGCGGCGACCGCGCCTCCGTCCTCGACCAGGAGGGCCTGGACGAGACGGCCGCGCTGCGCGGCGAACTCCGGCACGGCACGGGTGCGCCGGCCGAGAGCCTGGAGGGCGCCGCCCGGTTCGCCTCCGGCGCGGGGCGGCACGGGTCGTTCACGGACGTGTGAGGAGTCACCGGGAGGCGTGCCAGGGGGCTCCCGCGAGCCACTGCCGGACGGCGGGGGCCACACGCGCGCCGTCGCGGGCCGCCGCCACCGCACGCTGCCCGGGGTGCAGTACTCCGCCGACGGCGAAGACCCCCGGCCGCGAAGTGCGCCGGGCACCGTCGACGGCGGGGCAGCGCGTCGCCGGGTCCAGGGCGAGGGCGCCTCGCCGGGCCAGTTCGTGGTCGGGCACGAAGTCACCGGTGAAGACGACGGTGTCGCACGGCAGCGTGCCCGTACGGCCGCCGCGGTGGCGTACCCGGACACCCGACAGCCGCCCGTGGCCGAGGAGTCCGGTGACGGTGGTGTCGGTGAGCAGCGGGACGCGGCGGCGGAGCCGGGCGTCCAGGGCACGGGCGGACGTCATCCGGGGCCGGGGCAGGTCGGTGACCATGGCGACGGCCTCGGCGCCCGCGTTCCGTACGGTGTTCAGGGCCGCGTACGAGACGTCCTCGGCGCCGACGATCAACGACCGGGTGCCGATGTGCTGCCCGTAGAGGTGGACCGCCTGCTGGAGTTCGCCGCTGGTGTACACCCCGGCGGGCCGGGTGCCGGGCACCAGGCGGGCCGCGCGGGGGCGTTCGCGGGCGCCGGTGGCCAGGACGACCGCTCCCGCCTCGATCGTCTCCGGTCCCTGTGAGCTGACGGTGGCGAGCGCGAGCGGGGCGACCCAGTCGAGGACGGTCACCCCGGTCCGTACGACCGCCCCGGCGCCGGTCGCCGCGTCGGCGAGCAGACGGGCGTACGCGGGTCCCGTCCGCGGACGCGGCCAGGTGCCGAAGCCGCCGTGCGCGCAGTACCGGGGCACTCCGCCCGGCCGCCGCTCCCGTTCCAGCACCTCGACGCGGCCCGCGCCGGCGGCGGCCAGGCGGGCGGCGGCGGCCAGCCCGGCGGGCCCCGCGCCGACCACGAGGACGTCGACCCTGCGTGTCATGACCGCTCTCCTTCGTCGTCCTGGCGTGCGCCGGCCCGAGCCTCCTCGAACAGCGCCCGCACCGCGGCCCCGCAGAAGAAGCCCTGGCAGCGGCCCGCCCGGGCCCGGGTGCGGCGGCGCAGTCCCTCCAGGCTGCGGGGCGGGATCGTACCGGCGAGGGCGTCGCGGATCTCGCCGCGGGAGACGCGTTCGCAGTGGCAGACGAGGGTGCCGTAGGCCGGGTCGGCGGCGATGAGGTCGGGCCGCTGGTACGGGCGCGGGGCGGCCTCGCCGAGGTTGGGCATGCGCACCGGCGTCAACTCCTTGTCGGGCCCCGCGTCGAGTCCGGCGTCGGCGAGCAGCTCCATGACGTGCGCGGCGATGGTGAGGGAGGCGGTCAGGCCGGTGGAGCGGATGCCGCCGACGGTGACGTACCTCTGCGCGGGGTGGGCGCGGACGCGGTAGTCGTCGTGCTCGGTGGCGGCACGCAGCCCGGCGTAGACGGCGGTGACCTCCTCCTCGAGCAGCGCGGGCAGGATACGGCGGCCCTCCTCCCGCAGCCGGGCCAGGCCCTCGGCGGTCGACGCGGTGGCGGACTTGTCGTCCTGGTCCTCGGCGGTGGGGCCGAGCAGGACGTTGCCGTACACGGTGGGGGCGACCAGGACGCCCTTGCCGAGGGCGGTGGGGACGGGCAGCAGGATGTGGCGGACCAGGTCGCGGGCGGGTTTGTCGTACACGATGAGCTGGCCGCGGCGCGGGGTGACGGTGAAGTCGGCGTGGCCGAGCAGCCGGTCGAGGGTGTCGGCGTGCAGTCCGGCGGCGTTGACGAGCCAGCGGGCGCGGAGGGTGCCCCGGCCGGTGGTGAGATGGTGCAGGTCGCCATGTCGACCTGTCGCCCGCACCGGGGCGTTGAGGTGCAGGTCGACGCCGTGCAGGACCGCCTGGGTGGCGTACGCCAGGGTCGTCGTCCAGGGGCAGACGATGCTCTCGCCGGGCACGTGCAGGGCGCCGAGCGCGCCGGGTCCGAGGTGGGGTTCGCGCGTGTACAGCTCGGCGGGCCCGAGGAGACACGTGGCGTGGTACGCGTTGCGCTCGGCCTTCTCGGCGAGGCGGGGCAGGACGGCGAGCTGTTCCTCGTCCCAGGCGACGAGCAGCGCCCCGACGGGTTCCACCGGGATGCCGGACTCGGCGGCGTACGCGGCGAGGAGCCGCGCGCCCTCGCGGACGAGCCGCGCCTCCAGCGAGCCGGGAATCGCGTCGAAGCCGGTGTGCAGGATCGCGGTGTTGGCCTTCGAGGTGCCCTGGCCTACGTCGTCCTGTGCCTCGACGAGCGCCACCCGCAGCCGGGGATGGTGGGCGAGTCGGCGGGCGATCGCGCAGCCGACGACTCCGGCACCGACGACCGCCACGTCGTACGGCTGCCCCGGCGGCAGCGGCCCGTCCGCGGTGACCGTCATGCGGATGCCGTCCGGTCGAGCAGGGCGGTGACCGCGCAACGGAAGGCGGCCCGGCGCTCGGCGGCCTCGTCGGGGCCGATGCGCGGTGTGTAGACGGCCGCGGGTTCTCCGTCCGGCAGCACCTCGGCCACGGTGAGCCGCGGCTCGGCGCCCAGGCGGGCCAGCGCGCCGGCGCCGAGCGCCGTGGCGTCGGGCAGCGCGGACACCTCGACCGGGTGTTGCAGCAGGTCGGCCTGGGTCTGCATGAGCAGGGCCGAGCGGGTGAGGCCACCGTCGACGCGCATCACGGACAGGGGCGTTCCCAGGTCGGCCGCGACCGCGTCGGCCAGCTCGGCCACCTGCGCGGCCAGGCCCTCGCACAGGGCGCGCACCACGTGCCCGGGCGTGGTGTCGAGGCCGAGGCCGGTGAGCGAGCCGCGTACGTCGCCGCGCCACCAGGGGGCGGCGAGCCCGGCCAGCGCCGGTACGAAGGTGACGCCACCGCTGTCGGCCACGGTGCCGCCCACCCGGTCGAGGTCGGCGGCGCCCTCGATGACGCCGAGGTCGGTGAGCCACCGTACGGCGGAGGCGGCCGTGTACACCTGCCCGTCGAGGCAGTAGCCGGTGCGTCCGCCGAGCCGCCAGGCGACGCAGCTGACCAGGCCGGAGGTGGCGCGCCGGGGTGTGCCACCGGTGTGGGCGAGCAGGAACGCGCCGGTGCCGTAGGTGCACTTGGCGCCGCCGGCTGCGGTGACGCGCTGGGCGAACAGGGCGGCCTGCTGGTCGACGACGAGGCCGGTGAGCGGGATCTCGGGGCCGAAGGCGGTGGTGGTGCCGACGGGTGTGGCGTTGTCGACGACGTCGGGGAGCCCTTCGCCGGACAGGCCGTACAGGTCCAGGGCGCGCGGTGACCACTCGGCGCGGTCGAGGTCGAGGAGTTGGGTGCGGCCGGCGGTCGCGGCGTCGGTGACGTAGGCGCCGGTGAGGCGGTGGACCAGCCAGGCGTCGGAGGTGGTGACGACTCCGGCGCGGGTGAGGTGCCGTCGGATCCAGGCCATTTTGGGCGCGGCGAAGTACGGGTCGAGGGGCAGACCGGTCAGGTGCCGTAACTCGTCGGCGTGCGGGGCGAGTTCGGCGCACACGCTCTCGGCGCGGCGGTCCTGCCAGACCAGCGCGTCGGTCAGCGGACGGCCGGTGTCCGGGTCCCAGGCGAGCACGGTCTCGCCCTGGTTGGCCAGTCCCAGCGCGACGACGGGTTCGCCCGCCTCGGCGAGGGCCTGTCGCCCGGCGTCGACCACCGAGCGGTACAGCTCCTGCGGGTCGACCTCCACGAGGCCGCCGGGCAGATGGCGAGGGCGTACGGCCGCGAATCCGGTGCCGAGGACACCGCGCCCGGGACAGATCACCAGGGCCTTGGTGCCGGATGTGCCCTGGTCGACGGCGAGCACCGGCCCCGTCATGCTTTCCCCTCCCGTCGGCGGCGGCGATCCTCCATGGTCCTCCGGGTCCTCCGGGTCCTCCGAGGTCGTCAACGACCTCGACGATCATCGGTGATCACCGCGCGCCAGCCTGCCGCCGGGCCGCACACGCCGTCAAGCGCCCCCGGGCGACCGGGACGTGACGAACTCCTGTGCCGGATGCGGCAGGATGAACGACCGTGCCGGCCGCGGGTCAGGTGGGCCGGTACGTCGGAACATCCCGGAATCGAGCAGGTGACGACGTGACACGACTTCACATCCGGTTGTCGGCGAAGTATTGCGCCGCGGTATGTGTGCCCGGAGGTGACCGGTGAATCGAGCGCTCACCGTGGACGACCTGGTCCTCGCCGGAATCGCCCTGGCGGCGGGCCTGCTGGCGGCGTTTCTGCTGCGCATGCTGCTGCGCTGGCTGGGCAAGCACGCCGACCGCACCCGCTGGAGCGGGGACGACGTGATCGTGGACGCGCTGCGGACCGTGGTGCCGTGGGCGGCGGTCGCGGGCGGCGCGGCGGGCGCGGCGGCGGCGCTGCCGCTGACGAAGACGGTGCAGCACCACACCAACCAGGTGCTGACCGTGCTGCTCATCTTCGTCGTGACCGTGTCGGCGGCCCGCGTGGTGGCGGGCCTGGTGCGGACGGTCACCCAGTCCCGCTCCGGCGTCGCCGGATCGGCGACGATCTTCGTCAACATCACCCGGGTCCTGGTCCTGGCGATCGGCTTCCTGGTGGTGCTCCAGACGCTGGGCATCTCGATAGCGCCGATGCTCACCGCCCTCGGTGTCGGCGGTCTGGCCGTCGCCCTGGCCCTGCAGGACACGCTCGCGAACCTCTTCGCGGGCATCCACATCCTCGCCTCCAAGACGGTGCAGCCCGGTGACTACATCCAGCTGAGCAGCGGCGAGGAGGGCTACGTCGAGGACATCAACTGGCGGCAGACGACGGTCCGCAACCTCTCCAACAACCTCGTCGTGATCCCCAACGGGCAGCTCGCGAAGACGAACATGACCAACTTCATGCGTCCCGAGCAGCAGTTGACCATCCTCGTCCAGGTGGGGGTCGCGTACGACAGCGACCTGGAGCACGTGGAACGGGTGACGACGGAGGTCGTCGCCGAGGTGATGACCGAGATCACCGGGGCGGTCCCGGACCACGAACCGGCGGTGCGCTTCCACACCTTCGGCGACTCCCGCATCGGCTTCACGGTCATCCTGGGCGTCGGCGAGTTCAGCGACCAGTACCGGATCAAGCACGAGTTCATCAAGCGCCTGCACAGGCGGTTCCGCGAGGAGGGCATCCGCATCCCGGCGCCGGCCCGGCGCGTGGCGCTGGAGCAGGGCGCGGTGGTGATCCCGCAGCAGCGCGGCGCACAGAGCGAGCCGGGCGACGTGGCTCCCGCCCGGCTCGACTGACCCGCCGCTCGGCCGTCAGAGCGTCGCCGAGTTGTCGTGGTAGTGGCCGTCCCTCCGGCTGTGCGGAGCGGCGAGGGACGGCTTCACCGGGTTCACCGTCCAGTCCGGGTGACCGGGCATCCGCGGTGTCTTCGTGCCGTACAGCCACTCCCGCAGGAAGCCGGTCAGGTCCTGGCCGGAGACCTCGGCCGAGTCCGGCTGGCAGCACACCGCGAAGCCGTCGGGCCGACCCAGCCGGTGTGCGGCAGGGCGCGGCGCGGGTCGGCCGAGTACGCCACGCACACCGTGACCCGGGTCTTCGCCGGGAGTGTGCGGGCGGGCGTGATCCGCAGCTTCTCGCCGGCCTGCTCGAAGGCGGCGGGGTGGCCGCCGACCCGCACGGAGCGTATGTCCAGGCCGAGGGCGTCGAGGGAGAAGCGGGTCAGGGCCTGGGTGGTGCTGACGGTCAAGGTCGCGGTGGCGTCGACGAGCCGGGTCGTGGCGTCGTAGGCGAGGTCGAGGTGGTGGGCCGAGACGCGGTAGCCGTCGTGCCGAGGTCCGGGAAAACGGGGTCGCCGAGGGTCTCGGGGCCCGGGGAGCCGTCCGTCTTCGTCGCCTTGCCCTGCGCCGCCTGGGCCGGGACTGCGGTGGTCAGGGACGCCGCCGTGCCGATCAGGGCGGCCGCCGGGGCCGTCACGCTGGTGCGATATCTCATGGTCCGCTTCCGCGCGGCCGGCCGGGTGGTCAGGCCCGGCCGTCGCGTGAAGTGAGTGATCTCACTTCCATGACGGAAAGATCGAGGTGGCCGGTTGCCTCGCGTTCCGAGCCGATCCAGGCCGAATCCCTGCCGCATCCCTGCCGAAAGTCGGTGCGGACCCCTGTCGAGACGAGGTCGATCACGAGATATCTTGATGTCGAGCAATGTTGCAGACGTGGAGCGGAGCACCCGGTGACTGACTCGACCATCATCTATACGCACACTGACGAGGCCCCGGCCCTGGCAACGTATTCCTTCCTGCCGGTGGTCCAGGCGTACGCCTCGCAGGCGGGTGTCGCTGTGGAGACGCGCGACATCTCGCTGGCCGGGCGCATCATCGCCGTGTTCCCGGAGTACCTGACCGAGGAGCAGCGCATCCCGGACGCCCTGTCCGAGCTGGGCGAGCTGGCCAAGACGCCCGCCGCCAACATCATCAAGCTGCCGAACATCTCGGCGTCCATCCCGCAGCTCAAGGCCGCCATCGCCGAGCTGCAGGGCCAGGGCTACGCGCTGCCGGACTACCCGGACGACCCGAAGACCGACGAGGAGCGCGAGATCCGCGCCCGCTACGACAAGGTCAAGGGCTCCGCGGTGAACCCGGTGCTGCGTGAGGGCAACTCGGACCGCCGTGCCCCGGCCTCCGTGAAGAACTACGCCAAGACCCACCCGCACCGCATGGGCGCCTGGACGCCGGAATCCAAGACGAACGTGGCGACCATGGGCGTCGACGACTTCCGCTCCACCGAGAAGTCCGTGGTGATCGCCGAGGACGGCGCGCTGAGGATCGAGCTCGTCGGCGACGACGGCTCCACCACCGTGCTGCGCGAGTCCGTACCCGTTCTCAAGGGCGAGGTCGTCGACGCCTCCGTGATGCGCGTCGCCGCGCTGCGCGAGTTCCTGACCGCGCAGGTCGCGCGCGCCAAGCAGGAGGGCGTGCTGTTCTCCGTGCACCTGAAGGCCACGATGATGAAGGTCTCCGACCCGATCATCTTCGGCCACGTGCTGCGGGCCTTCTTCCCGAAGACCTTCGCGAAGTACGGCGACAAGCTCGCCGAGGCCGGCCTGACCCCGAACGACGGTCTGGGCGGCATCTACAAGGGCCTGGAGAACCTGCCCGAGGGCGCCGAGATCAAGGCCTCCTTCGACGCCGAGCTCGCCGAGGGCCCGGACCTGGCCATGGTCGACTCCGACAAGGGCATCACCAACCTGCACGTCCCCTCGGACGTCATCGTCGACGCCTCCATGCCGGCCATGATCCGCACCTCCGGCCACATGTGGGGCCCGGACGGCCAGGAGCACGACACCATCGCGGTCATCCCGGACTCCTCCTACGCGGGCGTCTACCAGGCCGTGATCGACGACTGCCGCGCCAACGGCGCCTACGACCCGGCCACCATGGGCTCCGTGCCGAACGTCGGCCTCATGGCGCAGAAGGCCGAGGAGTACGGCAGCCACGACAAGACCTTCGAGATCCCGACCACGGGCACCGTCCGCCTGGTCGACGGCAACGGCACCGTCCTGATCGAGCAGACCGTCTCGGCCGGCGACATCTTCCGTGCCTGCCAGACCAAGGACGACCCGATCCGCGACTGGGTGAAGCTGGCCGTCACCCGCGCCCGTGCCACCGGCGACCCGGCGGTGTTCTGGCTGGACGAGACCCGCGCCCACGACGCCAACCTGATCGCCAAGGTCAAGCAGTACCTGCCGGAGCACGACACCGAGGGCCTGGACATCCGCATCCTGTCCCCCGTCGAGGCGGCCAAGCTGTCGGTGGAGCGCATCCGCCGCGGCGAGAACACCATCTCCGTCACCGGCAACGTGCTGCGTGACTACCTGACCGACCTGTTCCCGATCCTGGAGCTGGGCACCAGCGCCAAGATGCTGTCGGTCGTCCCGCTGATGGCGGGCGGCGGCCTGTTCGAGACGGGCGCCGGCGGCAGCGCGCCGAAGCACGTCCAGCAGCTGGTCAAGGAGAACTACCTGCGCTGGGACTCCCTGGGTGAGTTCTTCGCCCTGGTGCCGTCCTTCGAGCAGTACGCGAAGGTCACGGGCAACGCCCGCGCCCAGGTCCTGGCCGACACCCTCGACCGGGCCACGGCGACCTTCCTCAACGAGGACAAGTCCCCGACCCGTCGCGTCGGCGGCATCGACAACCGCGGCAGCCACTTCTACCTGTCCCTGTACTGGGCGCAGGAGCTGGCCAGGCAGACCGACGACGCCGAGCTGGCCAAGGCCTTCCAGCCGCTCGCCGAGACGCTCGCCGCCAACGAGCAGGAGATCGTCGACGAGCTGATCGCCGTGCAGGGCAAGCCGGTCGACATCGGCGGCTACTACCAGCCCGACCCGGCGAAGGCCGCCGCGGTCATGCGTCCCTCCGCCACGTGGAACGAGGCGCTGGCGTCCCTGAGCTGACGCGAGCATCCTGAGGACGGACGGCTCATCCCGTCTCCGCCCCGGCCGGCGCACCGCCCGGCCGGGGCGGAGCCGTTGTCGGCCCCGCCCGGTTGTCTCACCACTCCCGGGTGGCGATCAGCTCCTCCACGTCCGCGTCCGCGAAGCCGTAGGCCTGTGCGACGAACCAGAAGTCCTCGGCGATCTCCTCGCGGGCCACGGTCTCGATCTCGCTGCCGGCCGCCTCGAACTCGGCCTCCAGGTCGTTGAACTCCTCGGTCGCGGACTGGGTGAGGACGTACAGCGCGGCCAGGTCGGCGGGGCCGTCGGCCTCGATGCGCTCGCACAGCCGCAGCAGGATGTCCCGGCCCCGGTCCACCACCTGGGAAACGGATGTGCGGTCACCTGCTGGTTACTGATGGGCATGTGGCTCCCCCGCCCTTCCCGGTGCTCGATGTGGCACCTTGATCATGCATCACGCCACTGACAACGCCCCGGGAGCCGCCCCATGACCCCTGCCGCACCGTCCTTCGAGCTGCTGCCCGGCGCCGACGACTCGCCGGTGATCCTGCATGTGCCGCACTCGGCGCGGGAGATACCGGCCGAGGTGCGGGCCGGGATCGTGCTCGACGACCATGCGCTGGAGCGGGAGCTGGACCACATCACCGACGCGCACACGGCCGAGATCGCCGAGGTGGCGGCCGAGGCGGCGGGGGCCACGCCCTGGCGGTTCGTCAACCGGCTGTCGCGGCTGGTCGTCGACCCGGAGCGGTTTCCGGACGAGCGGGAGGAGATGCTGGCCGTCGGGATGGGCGCGGTGTACACGCGGACCACGCACCGCACCGTCCTGCGCCCCGACGGCTTCGACCCCGAGCCGCTGATCGAGCGGTACTTCCGGCCCTACGCGCGGGCGATGACGCAGGCCGTGGCGGACCGGCTGGCGGCCACCGGGCGGGCCGTCGTCGTCGACGTGCACTCGTATCCCAGCGCCCGGCTGCCGTACGAGCTGCACGGCGAGGGGCCGCGGCCGCCGGTCTGTCTGGGCACGGACTCCTTCCACACGCCGCCCGAGCTGCTCGCCGCGGCACGGGAGGCCTTCGCCGCCTGCGGGGAGACCGGGCTGGACAGCCCGTTCAGCGGGGCCTATGTGCCGCTGGAGTTCTACGGGACGCAGCCGCGGGTCGGCGCGCTGATGGTGGAGATCCGCCGGGACACGTACATGACCGAGCCGGGCGGGCCCGCGGGGCCCGGGCTCTCCCGGCTCGGTGCGGCGCTGGCGTCCCTGGTCGACGCCGTCTCCCGCTGATCCCGGCCGTCAGGCGCGCAGCCACTCCGTCACGACCACCTCCCCACCGGTCCGCAGCCGCAGGGCGAACGGGCCGGAGGGCGGGCTGTCGCCGGTGAAACGCCCCAGGTCGTCGGCGGTGAGCGGCGCACCCGCGTGGGGGCCGCTGAGCACCTCGATACGGGCCGGGCCCGGCGGCAGTACCTGCCCCATCAGGCCCTGCGCGGTCACCTCGACGTCGACGGTCACCTCGCCCGCGCGGAAGGTCAGCATCCGCGGCGCGTCCGTCGCCCCCCGGACCGGGATAGCGTCGACCAGCGAGTCGAAGGTCAGCTCGGCGACACGGGCGTCGAGGTCGTGCAGCGCGTACGCCTCGACGGCGATCTGCTGCAGCTGGGCCGGCAGCGGGTCCAGCACGGCGGCGGCCTGCCGGAGCTCCTCCTCCAGCAGATCGGCGTCGAAGTCCCCGTCGTCGTAGGGCGTTTCGTCGAAGGCGTCGTCACCGGGGACGTCGCCGCTCGTGTCGTTCATGTCGTTCATGCCGCTCATACCGTCCCCCGTGCCTCGAGCCGGGCGCGCAGCCTGCGCAGACAGCGCTGGCGCAGCGGCCCGATGCTGCCCACCGCGATACCGACCGCGGCGGAGACCTCCTGGTAGCTGGGCGGCGGTGAGGCCATCAGTACGCGCAGCAACTGCCTGCACCGCTCGCCCAGTTCCTCGAACTCCTGCCACAGCCGCCTGACGCGCTCGCTCTGGGCGGCCGCCTCCTCCGAGTCGAGCAGCGACTGTTCCGGCGTACCGTCCTCGCTGACCCGGTCGAGGAGTTGCGGATCGTCCGTGAGGGTCAGCCGCCTCGCGTTCTTGAGCACCTTCAGGCACTCGTTGCGTGCCGTGCTCGCCAGCCACGACCCCGTCTTGTCCGGCTCGCGGATCCGCCCGAGATGCTGGGCGAAGCGGAACCACACGGTCTGGTAGACCTCGTGCGCGTCGGCCTCCGAGAGCCGGTGGCCGCGCACGACCGACCACACCAGCGGGCTCAGCCCTTCCACCAGCGCTTTCCAGGCCGCCGCGTCCCCGTCGGCGGCGGATTGGACGAGTGCGCCGACATCACTACGATCCACGGTCCCACCCCTCGTGTACGGCACGTCATCGTACGCCGTGGAGGGGGCGGCTTCGGTCCTCATGCCCCGGGAGACGGCAGCTCGACGGGGACCGGGCGCCAGGTGGGCGGGCGCAGCGCCGGTACGTGCGCCCCGCGCACCTCCACCAGGTCGGTGTGCTCCGCGAGCAGCCGGCGCCGGGCCGCGCGCGGGTCGGCCTCCTTGTGCGCCGTCATGTGGGCGGCGACCATGCCGGCGACGACCGGGGTGGCGAAGGAGGTGCCGCTCCACTGCGCGTACCCCTCGAACATCACCTGGTCCGGCTTGGCGGCGGCGTCCGCGTCGCTCAGCACACCCGTGTGCCGGGGGTGCCGGCAGGTGCAGGCGTAGGTGAAGTCGTACCGGCAGGCGTCGTAGGTGGAGTGCTGGTACACGTACGGCACCGGTGTGTCGAAGCCGGTGAGGGCGCTGGTGAGGCGCTCGCCGGGGGCGTAGACCTTGACCCAGGGGCCGTGGTTGCTGAAGCAGGCGCCGAACTCGCCGTCGCTGCGCAGCGCTCCGACCGAGAGCACGCTGTGCTCGTAGCCGGGCAGGTCGGCGTAGGCGGCGGGCCAGAAGGGGCTGGCGCTGCCGTTGTTGCCGGCCGCGGCGACGAGCAGGGTGCGCTGCCGGCGCAGCTCCGCCATGAAGGCGTCCATGCCGAGCAGGCCGTCGGTGCGGCCGTTGCTGGTGCCCGCGGAGAGGCTGATGACGTCGGGCCAGCCGTGCCGGTCGACGGCCTCGAAGAGCTTCGCGCCGAACTCGGACTCGAGGATGGCGCCGACGTCGTTGAGGGTACCCAGCACGGTGACATCGGTGTTGGGGGCGACGGCCGTGACGATCCCGGCGATGAACGTGCCGTGTCCGACGTACTGCTTGAGCATGCCGTTCGCATCGGTCTCCTCGACCGCGAAGTCGCCTTCGACGTTGGCGAGTTGGGGGCAGGAGTGGCAGTCGTGCAGGAGGCCGGTGTCGATGACCAGGACGCCGACCGCGGTCTCGGGGTCGTGGCGGGCCCCGTCCGGCGAGGGGTTGGTGCCCTCGGTGCGTGGGGCGGGCACGGGCTCGTCGCCGGGGCAGGCGTTGACCGGGGCGATGTGCACCACGTGGTTCCGGCTGACCAGTCGGCGGCTCGCCCGGTCCTCCCGCTCCCGCACGGCCCGCAGCGCGTGCGCGACGGTCGGGTCGCCCAGCGCGCCGCCCTCGCCGGGGTCGCCGACCTGGATCCGGGTGACGCCCGTGCGGTTGGTCTCGGGGCTCGTCCGGCGCACCCGGTCCTGGTTCAGGTCGGGTGCCGCCGTGAAGTAGGCCCGTACGGTGTCCTCGACCATGCGGGCGTCCTCGCCGTCGCGGACGAGGACGACGCCCTTCTCATAGAGGAAATCGGCGGAGTCGTCGGGCCCCATGGCCAGGGGAACGTCCGGCATCGAGCGCTGGATGTGGTCGAACTGCTCCCGGAATCGCTGTGGTGCCATGCGTGTCCTCCCGTTGATGACCACGGTCGTCGAGCAGAGCCGCGGCGGTCGCTTATCAGAGCCGCGAGGCGGTCGTTTGATACAGCGCCACACCTGTGTGGTCGGTTCCGGGGCCACTACCATCCGTGGGGTGACAGCGGGAAGCGACTCGGTTCTCGAACTGCTGCCGATGGTGTTCGCCGCCCCGGGCGAGGCTCTGGCGAGGGCACAGGAGGTGCTCGATGCCGATCCCGCACCGCTGCACGCCTCCGTCGCGCACCAGGTCATCGGCATCTGGCAGCGGGACTTCGGCGACCTGCGGCTCGCCCTGACGCATCTGCGGCGGGCCCGGGACCTCGCGGCGCGCGCGGAGTCGGCCGACCGGGAGGCGGACGTCCTGGCCACCCTCGGTGTGGCGCTGGTGCACGCGGGCCGCACCCGGCAGGGCCTGGCCGCCTTCGAGCGGGGCGTCGCGCGGGGCGGCGGCCACACCCGGGCGCGGGTGCTGTTCCGGCGGGCGTACGTCTGGTGGGTGCTGGGCCATCACCGGGAGGCGCTGGAGGACGTACGGCGGGCGATCCCCGTGCTGCGGCAGGCGGACGACGTGATCTGGACGGCGCGGGCGTTGACCCTGCGCGCCACCGTGCATCTGGCGCTCGGCGCGGTGGAGCGGGCGGAGGCCGACTTCGCGGCGGCCGAGGCGCTGTGGGACACCACCGGCCAGGAGCACGACAAGGCCGACGCGGTGGAGAGCCGGGGGCTGGCCGCGTTCCGCTCCGGGGACATCCCGGCGGCGCTGAAGCTGCTCGACGAGGCCGAGGCGCGCTACGCCGAGCTCGGCACGCCGACGTTCATGCTCAACATCCGCCGCTGCGAGGTGCTGATGGCGGCCGGGCTGGCCCCCGAGGCGCTGGCCGAGGCGGATACGGCGATCAAGGTGCTCGACGGGATCGGCGGCCAGTCCACCCGCAAGGCGGAGCTGCTGCTGGCCGCCGCGCGGGCCGCCCGGCCGGCGGGCGATCCGCACACGGCGATCGCCCGTGCGGCCCTGGCCGTGCGGCTGTTCGCCGGGCAGCGGCGCACCTGGTGGGAGACGCACGCCCGGCTGGTGCTGATCGAGGCGCGGCACGCGGCCGGGCGCGCCTCGGGCCGGCTGGTCGCGGACGCCGCGGCGGTGGCGGAGAAGCTGGCCTCCTTCGGTGCGCCCGCCGCGCCGGAGGCGTCGCTGCTGGCGGGGCGGATCGCGCTGGGCCTGGGCTGGACGGCGGACGCGGAGCGGCATCTGGCCGTCGCCGCCCGCAGCAGGCGCGGCGGGCCGCCGCTGGCCCGGATGACGGGCTGGGCGGCACAGGCGCTGCGGGCGCAGGCAGCCGGTTCCACCCGGGGTGTCCTGGAAGCCTGCCGGCGCGGCCTCGACGTGCTCGACGACCACCGGGTGACGCTGGGCGCCTCGGAGCTCAGGGCCCGCGCCACCGAGCAGGGCGCGGAACTGGCCGCGCTGGCCCAGCGGGCGAGCCTCGCCTCGGGCGGACCGCGGCGGCTGCTGGGGTGGAGCGAGCGCTGGCGGGCCACCGTGCTGTCCGCGCCGCCCACCCGGCCGCCGGCCGACCCGGCGCTGCTCAGCGGCCTGACCGCGTTCCGGGAGATCGCGGCGCGTGCGGAGGCCGCCCGGATGGAGGGCCGTCCGGTGCCGGCGCTGGAGCGTGAACAGCGGCGCCTGGAGCGGGAGATCCGCTCCCGGACCCTGCACATGCGCGGTGACGCGCCCGGCGGCGGGGGCGGGTTCGACGTCGGCAGGCTGCTGGAGCGGCTGGGCGACGAGGTACGGCTGGTGGAACTCGCCGTGCTCGACGGGCGAGTGCAGGTGCTGCTGTGCGGGCAGGGGCGGGTGCGGCGGTTCGAGGCCGGGCTGCTCGCCGAGGCGGAGACGGAGGCCGAGCATGTGCAGGCCGGGCTGCGGCGGCTGGCCCACCCGGGGGCCGAGGCCCGGCTTCCGCTGGTGGAGGCCGCGGGCCGTCGTCTGGAGGAGCTGCTGCTCGGACCGGCCGCGGCGCGGCTGGGCGGCGGCCCGGTGGTGGTCGTACCGCCGGGGCGGCTGCACCGGGTGCCGTGGGCGCTGCTGCCGTCGCTGCGGGAGCGGGTGCTCAGCGTGTCGCCGTCGGCGAGCAGTTGGCTGCGCGCCCGGGAGACCGCGCCGCCGCCGGACGGCCGCCATGTGCTGGTGCGCGGGCCGGGCCTGGCGACCGGCGGCGCGGAGGTGCCCGAACTGGCCGACCGGTACGGCTGCGCGACTGTGCTGGAGCACGACGAGGCGCGGGTGCCGCGCGTGCTGGAGGAGCTGGACGGGGCCGCGCTGGCGCACATCGCCGCGCACGGCACGTTCCGCGCGGACAGCCCGCTGTTCTCCTCGCTGCGGATGGCCGACGGCCCGATCGTCGTCCACGACTTCGAGCGCCTGGACCGCAGCCCGTACCGGATCATCCTGTCCTGCTGTGACACGGCCCGGTTCGCCTCGGTCGGCGCCGACGAACTGCTCGGCCTGGTCACCGCGCTGCTGCCGCTCGGCACGGCGGGCGTGGTGGCGTGCAGCGCCCCCGTCAACGACGCGGCGGTGGTGCCGCTGATGCTCGCGCTGCACAAGGGGCTGAGCGCGGGCCTGTCCCTGGCGGAGGCGCTGCGCGACGCCCGGGCCGCCCTGCCGGGCGACGCGCTGCACCAGGCCACCGGGTGGGCGTTCTCGGCGTTCGGGGCGGCCTGACCCGTCCCCTGCGCGGGTCAGGCCGCCCCGAAGTCTTCAGGCCGGTTGCGCGTCCGGCAGTGCCGTCAGCCAGGGCAGGGCGCCGCGGTCGCCGGCGCCGAGCCGGGCGTACGCGCCGTACAGGTGGTTGCCGACGGTGCGGATCGACAGGGTGAGGCGTTCGGCGATCTCCCGGTTGCTCAGGCCCGCTGCCGCGAGGGTGACGATCTGCCGCTGGCGGGCGGTGAGTTCGCCGAGGACCAGCCCGGACAGCGCCGGGGTGCGGGCGCCCTGGCAACGCCGGGCGAGGGCGACGGCACGCGTGCGTGAGGTGCGGGCGGCGTGCGGGTCGCGGTGCGCGCGGACGGCCTGGGCGTGGGCCTCGGCGGCGAACAGCAGGAAGCCGCGTCGCTCCAGTTCTTCGGCCGCCCGGTCCAGGGCGGGGCCGTCGGCGCGGGTCAGCGCGTCGGCGTGCTCGGCGAACACGCCGGAGAGCCGGTCGATGACCTTCTCGGGGGCGCCGAGGCGTACGGCGGCATAGGGGTCGTCGGCGACCGCCTCCAGGGCGCCGTCCACGTCACCGCGTGCGGCCGCCGCCCACACGGCCGCCGCCGGGCTCCCCGCCGTCGTCACGTCCCCCGACTGGGCGGCGGCGAGGGCGAGTTCGGCCCGGCAGGACGGATCGCCCGCGGCCTCCCGCAGCCCCTCCCGTGCCCATGCGGCGGCCTCCCGCACCTCCCCGCGCAGCCGCGCGAACCGGGCGCGCAGGGCCGCGTACCCCGGCGGCACCGGCGCGCCCTCCGCCACGAGCCACTCCCCCACGGGAGCCGGCATCGCCCGTACGTCGGCTTCCTCGATGCGCCGGGTCAGCGCGGTCGCCTCGGCGTCGAGGGCCGGTCCGCACTCCTGCGGGGTGCGGGCCAGCCGTCGGGCGCGCAGACGGCCGGCCGCGGCCCGCAGGACCGGGCCGTGCAGCGGGTGGGCGAGGCGGGCGGCGGTGGGGGTGGCCGCCGGCCGGACGGAGCCGGGGTCGTCGACGCGGACCAGGCCGTCCGCCTCCAGGCGTTCCAGGGCCAGGGCGTCGAGGTCGTCCAGGCCGAGCGGCAGGGGTTCGGCGAAGGCGAGGCGGTCGAGCGTCTCGCGCTCCTCGGGGCGGTTCCGGGCCAGGACGGCCGCGGCGCGCTCGCGGACGGTCGCGGTCAGCGGCACCGGGCCACGCCAGGCCCACTCGTCGGTGTCCGGGACCCGGGTGAGCAGGCCATGCTCCCGCACCGCGCCCACCAGTTCGCGCAGCAGCCGCAGGTCGCCCTGGGACAGGCGGTGCAGCCGGTTCACGGTGAGGGGTTCCAGGCCGGAGAGCAGGTGCGCGGTGTCCTGCCGGGGCAGCGGTTCCAGCGCGAGGCGCGGCAGCAGCTCCCCGGTCCACAGCCGGGAGATCGCGTCGGGCACCGGGGCGCCGTCCGTGGCGACGACCAGCAGGCGGGTGCGGCCGTGCACGGCGAGCTGGTGGACCAGGACGGCCGAGGCGTCGTCGAGCAGGTGCGCGTCGTCGACCAGCAGCAGCCGTACGCCGGACAGCAGCTGGACCGCGCGGTGCAGGGTGACGGTCTCGGGCAGCAGGTGGGCGAACGCGGCGAAGGCGATCTGCCGGGTCTGCGGGGTTCCCGCCGCCCGGGCGCAGCCGGTGCCGCGCACGGCCTCGGTGACCAGGCGGGTCTTGCCGCAGCCGGCCGGGCCGGTGACCACGAGGCCGGGGCGTCCGGCGGCCAGGGACCGGCGGACCAGTTCCCGTTCGTCCTCGCGCCCGGTGAACGGCCAGGGCAGCTCCAGCGTCGTCGCGTCCCGTTCGTAAGTCATCACGACAACAGGAGTCGGCATACTCACTCCTGATACAGGGCGACTTGAGTAGACCCCGACTCAGGCGCCCGTACGCGGCCGGAGGGCAACCTGAGGCCCATGACCGCACGCTACTGCTCCCTCGCGCGGCAGCCGGCGCCCGTCTTCGCACCGGGGCTGGCCGCCGAGCGGCTCAGCGCACTCATGGGCGGGCGGCGCATGTGGGTCAACGGCACCGTTGTGCACTACTACTTCTTCGACGACGACAGCGACGGGTCGGTCATCCCCGTGCCGGGGACCGGGCAGCTGCGCCGGGTGTCGTGGGCGGGCGCCCCGGAGCAGCGGGACGTGGTGCGCGGGTGCTTCCTTCAGTGGCAGGGCCTCGGTGTCGGCGTGACGTTCACCGAGGTCGACGACCGCTCGGAGGCCGAGCTGCGCATCGGGTTCCAGTTCGGCGACGGCTCCTGGTCGACGGTGGGCAGGGACGCCCTGCGGGTCGGCCAGAACGACCGCACCATGAACTTCGGCTGGGACCTGACCGCGCCCGGGGAGCGCGGGACGGCCCTGCACGAGATCGGGCACGCGCTCGGCATGCTGCACGAGCACCAGAGCCCGTTCGCCGGTATCCACTGGGACGACGAGGCCGTGTACGCCGACCTGGCGGGCCCGCCGAACTTCTGGGACCGGGAGACGACGTTCCACAACATCCTGCGCAAGCTGGACCCGCGCGAGGTCAACGGCTCGGTCTGGGATCCGCAGTCGATCATGGAGTATCCGTTCGCGTCGGGGCTGATCCTGGAGCCGGAGCAGTTCCGGGCGGGCGTCCGCCCGCCGGGCACCCTCTCGGCCCTGGACAAGGAGTTCGCGCTGCGCTGGTACCCGTCGACCGGTACGCCCCGGCCGCCGGCGCTGGTGCCGTTCCGCTCGGTGCCGCTCCGGCTCGGCCCGGGCGAGCAGGCCGACTTCACCGTCGAGCCGACCAAGACCCGCGAGTACACCGTGGGCACCTTCGGCGACAGCGACACAGTCGTCGTGGTCTTCGAGGAACGGGACGGCGAGCCCCGCTACCTCGCCGGGCAGGACGACGGGGGCACCCCGCACAACGCCACGATCAGGGCCCGACTCGTCAGGGGCCGCCGCTACTTCGTCCGGGTGCGCCTGTACTCCGCCTGGGGTTCGGGTGAGACGGCGGTCATGTGCTGGTGACAGCACGGACCCGCCGCACGCGGACGCATGGACCACTGTCCGGCGCCGGGGGAGCGGTCGGGGACGTCACCCTTCGGGGGAGGGTGACGTCCCCGACCACGCCACAGCGCGCTTCGCGGCAGGCCGCGTTGTCAGTGGCGGCCGATAAGTTCGGGGCATGAGTTCCTCACTGAGCGTGTATCTGCTGGACGTCGCCGCCACCCGCGCCCTGGTCGGATCCGGTGACGAGCAGCTTCTCCAGGTCATCCGCGACACCTTCGGCGACCAACTGGCCCACGACGACGACTACTTCCGCCACGAGATCGAGCAGGGCGCGCCCACGGCGTACGAGGCGCTGCGGGCCGTCGTGCACGGCGGGCCGTTCAGCGAGGACAAGGACCACGCCTTCCAGTACGGCTACGCCTACAAGCGGCTGTGCGAACTGACCGGCTCCTTCCTGCCCAACGACCGTTTCACCCCGCACCGGGGCGACTGGCTGTCGGTGGTCGACGAGGGGCTGCGGGCGTTGCGCATCACGGCGGTGTCCGTGGCGGACTTCGGCTACGACGGCCTGCCCGAGCCCCTGCCGTACACGCACACCCCGGGCTGCGGCGCGTGGACGCCGGAGGAGATAGCGCGGGCGCTGGAACAGTTCGAGGCGACGAAGGCGGCGAACCACGCCCCGCCGCTGGAGCCGGAGGTGGTGGAGGCCGTGATGCAGTGTCTCGACTGGATGCGCTACGCCGAGGCGCGGCCCGGTTTCGGGGTCATCGGTTTCCGTTCCTGAGGCTCAGGGGGCGCCGGCAGGTGTCTGCCCATAGCGCTCGGGCAAGGCTTCCGCCACCGGCGTGGCGACGCGGCGGGCCGCGCCGAAGCGATCGCCTACGGCCGGTCGGTGGGGACGCCCGAGCACCAACTGGACTGGCCGAAGTGACCGGTTGAGGCCCGGGCCGACGGGCAGGTGCGCTCGGCGGATGAGGGGCAGGCGGACGACCGCCGGAGTGGGGGTGGCGGGTGGCCGTACGGGTGGTCGCACCGGCCAGACCCCTGCGAACGCCTACGGCAGATGGCTCAAGACACGCGCACCAGGTCCACAGCAGCCCCGCCACGGCCAACAGGCCGATCCCGAAGCCCGTATTCGAGTGGCCCGGAACGGACGAGGGCCGTTCCGGACTGCTCCGGTACGGCCCCTGCCCTGCTCTCTTCACCGGTCGGGACGACAGGATTTGAACCTGCGACCCCTTGACCCCCAGTCAAGTGCGCTACCAAGCTGCGCCACGTCCCGGTGCGCCGCACACGGTCGGCCCGTGTGATCGCGCAGGTCAAGCCTACCTCACACGGAGACCTGACCGACATCTGGCCACCTTTGCCTAAGGGCCGAGGGCGTGCGCTACGCCGACCGGCTGCGGGAGGCGGGCTCGCTCGTCGAGCACCATGACGTGCGCGGGGCCGACCACGGCTACGACGGCTCGGACGACGCGCGGGCCCGTGAGGTCTACGGCCTGACCGCCCGTTCCCGCTCGCCCGCGCCATGTCGCCGTGCAGGATCGCCTGCCGCAGCTGTGCGAGCGCGTGCCGCCTGGCCTGCTCTCCGGTGCTCGGACGGGCTCCCGCACGGCAGGACTCAGGAGGGCTGTGCCATGAAGCTCAGCGGCTGGACGGTGCCGTGCCCTCGTACGCCGCCCTCAGCAGGGCCAGGACACCGTCCACGGTGACCCTGCGCGGGTTGGCGTAGGCATTGCCCGCCGTCTGGGCGGCCGCCGTCGCCAAGTCCCCCTCCGACAGGCCGAGTCGGGCCAGGGAGCGGGGTGCGCCCAGGCGGCCGGTCAGCTCCCACAGGGCGAGTGCGGGGTCGTCCGCCTCGAGGGCACGGGCCAGCCGCGTGAGCGCCTCGGGTGCGGCCGGGGCGTTGTAGGCGAGGCTGTACGGCAGGAGCACGGTGTGGGTCTCCGCATGGGGCAGGCCGTAGGTGCCGCCCAGGACGTGGCACAGCTTGTGGTGCAGGCCCATGGTGGTGGCGCCCAGGCAGGTGCCGCACAGCCAGGCCCCGTACAGGGCGCGGCCGCGCGCGGCCAGGGACTCCGGGTCGGTGGCCACCTCGGGCAGCGCCCGCACCATGGCCCGTACGCCCTCCTCGGCCATCAGGCCGACCAGGGGTGAGGTGTCGGGGGCGTACAGCGCCTCGACGGCGTGCGCGACGGCGTTGACGCCGCTGGTGACGGAGAGCGCCACCGGGAGGGAAAGGGTCAGCTCGGGGTCGTAGACGACACTGCGCGGCAGGACCGACAGGTCGCGGCCGGTGCGTTTGACGCCGTGCTCGGTCAGGCCCCAGACGGGGGTCATCTCCGAGCCGGAGTACGTCGTCGGCACAGCGATCAGCGGCAGACGCGTGCGCAGGGCGACCGCCTTGCCCAGCCCGATGGACGAGCCGCCGCCCACCGCCACGCACCCGTCGGCGCCCGCCGCGCGCGCCACCTCCACGGTCCGGTCGGCGACCTCCACGGGCACCTGCGTACGCGCCTCGGCGTGCAGGCCCGCGCAGGCCGGTCCCAGCGCGTCGGCGACGGCCCGCGCCGGGTCCGCGCCGTGGCTGCCGGACACCACCAACAGCCGCCGCAGCCCCAGCCGCTCGGCCTCGCCGGGCGTAGCGGAGATGGCGGCACCGGGCCGGAAGACGACCCGGGTGGGCAGCGCCTCGTAGGAGAAGTCGAGGACGTCCGTCATGAGCGCTCCAGTACGAGGTCGAAGCGGGCATACCGGAAGGGGTTCGGAACGCCGAACTCCCGGGCCCGCGCGGGATCATCGGTGTACGCGAAGTCCTGGACCAGGCTCTCCCTGACCGCGAACACCGCGTCGGAGTCCAGATACTCGCCGCCCGCCACGAAGACATGGGTGGTGACCGGGAGGTGTCCCTCGGCCGACACGATGAAGTGGATGTGGGCGGGACGGTAGGGGTGACGGCCGGTGGCCTTCAGCAGCGTACCGACCGGGCCGTCGACCGGGATCGGGTACGGGCTGGGCACACACGTGCGGAACCAGAACCGGCCCTCGGCGTCCGCCGTGAACAGGCCCCGCCCGTTGCCCGGCGGCTGGACCCGCGGCTGCTGCACGTCGTAGAAGCCCTCACCGTTCGCCTGCCACACGTCCACCACCGCGCCCGGCAGCGGGGCACCGTCGTCCGACAGCACCCGGCCGTCGACCACACACGGCTCCCCGCCACCCACCAGATCGATGCTCGCGCCCAAGTCACGCACGGGCGACTCGGTCATGTGGAACGGGCCGAGGACCGTCGACTCCGTGGCACCGGGGGCGGCCTCGCCCTGGAGCTCCTCGATCAGCATCGACAGCCCCAGTACGTCCGACAGCAGGATGAACTCCTGCCGGGTGTCGGTGCAGGCCTGCCCGGTCTCCGTCAGGAAACCGATCGCCCGCTCCCACTCCTCGCGCGTCAGCCGCGTCTCGCGTGCGAAGGCGTGCAGGTGGCGGACCAGGGCGGTGAGCAGCTCCCGCAGCCGCGGGTCGGCCGTGCCGCGCAGGCTGCGCACGACCTCGTCGGTGACCGTGGTGCCTGTGGTGTCGGTGGCGTCGGTGGTCATGCCGGCTCCCTCACTCGTGCGGGCCTCGCGCGTGTCCGAGGATCCGCCGCCGTAGGTCCTCCGGCAAGGACGCCGCGACGGAGTGTCGGCACGCCGCACGCTCGGTCGTCTCCCTGACCGAGTACCCCCTCGCGGCTGCGAGCAGCCCGTCCGCCTCGCCGCGCCTCCGGCGGCCACCACCGGCCACGAAGGCCCCCGGCCCGCCCCGGCCGGGGGCGCCGGGGAGGGAGCGCGCCGTCGGCCGCCTGTCGACGGGCTCTGCCGCCCGTGCCCCGGTCGTTCACCGGAACGGGTCACGTGACCGGCCGCTAGAGTGAGCGGTCCGGGTCGCAAGGGTCCGGAACGGAACCGTCCGGGCCGGAACCGGTGGAGGTAGACGCGGTGACCCTGCGCGAGAACGATCCGCGGTCCGTCGGCGGGTACCGGATCGAATCGCAGATCGGGACGGGCGGCATGGGCGTCGTCTACCTCGGCAGGTCCCCGTCGGGGCGGGCCGTCGCGGTCAAGGTCGTGCACACGAGGTACGCGGACAACGCCGAGTTCCGGGCCAGGTTCCGGCAGGAGATCGCTGCCGCGCGCCGGGTCAGCGGTGCGTTCACCGCGCCGGTCGTGGACGCCGACCCGGACGCGGAACGGCCCTGGATGGCCAGCGCGTTCGTCCCCGGTCGCACGCTGGCTGAGCGGGTCGCCGAGTCGGGTCCCCTGGACTGGCCCGCGCTGCGCCGGCTCGGCACCGAACTCGCCGAGGCGCTGCGGGAGATCCACCGCGTGGGGGTCGTCCACCGCGACCTCAAGCCCAGCAACGTGCTCCTGCTGGAGGGCGGAGGCGACGACGGGGCGGTACGCGTCATCGACTTCGGCATCTCGCGCGCGGCCACCAGTGAGGTCCGTACCCAGACCGGCATGGTGATGGGCTCGCCGCCGTTCATGGCGCCGGAGCAGTTCAGCCGCCCGCGCGAGGTCGGGCCCGCCGTCGATGTGTTCTCGCTGGCCGCGGTGCTGGTGTACGCGGCCACCGGGCGCAGCCCTTTCGAGGCGGAGAACGCCTATCTCGCCGCGTACAACACCGTGCACAACGAGCCCGAACTGGGCGAACTGCCGGACGCGCTGCGTCCGTTGGTGTCGGCCTGCCTGGCGAAGGACCCGGTGGACCGGCCGACGTCGGGCGAGGTGCTGGACGCCCTGGCCGGGCTGCCGGCGGAGCTGTCCGGTGAGGGGGGCGACGAGGCGCCCGGTGACGAGCCCTCCCAGCCGGGGACCGTGCCGTCGGGGACGGCCACGCTGACGTCATCCGAACAGACCGGGCAGAAGCGGCGCAGGAGGAGGCTGTGGGCCGCCCTCGTCGGCGCCGTCCTCCTCGGCACGGCGGGCGCGGCCGCGGCGGCCCTGCTGGGCGACGCCCCGGCGAGCACGGTCGGCGAGAGCGACCGGGCCGCCCCGCAGTCGACGCCCCGTGGTGCGGTGCCGCCGGGCTGGAAGCCGTGGCACAACGCGCTGGAGCCGGACAAGGACGATCCGTTCGCCATGGGCACGGCGTGCACACCGGACGCGCTCGGCGTCTTCTGCTCCTCCACGCGGGTCGCCCTGATGCGGCTGAGCCCCGCGACGGGCCGGGTGGACTGGACGAAACCCATGAGCGAGAAGGAGGTCGACGGCTTCTCGCTGGGTGAGCCCGTCGTCCACGACGGTGTGGTGTACGTCGACAGCGCCGACCGCTCCGAGGGAGTGGACGCCTTCGACGGCAGGACCGGCAGGCGGCTGTGGCATCTGGACGGTCCGGTGGGCGAGTTCACGTACCTGAGCGGCGTCCTGCTGGTACGGCTGGACGCGCACCAGCCGTCCGACACCGCCCGCTATACGGCGCACGAGCCGCGCACCGGTGAGGAGCTGTGGCGGCGCCGGCTGACCTCCGCCTCACCGGCCTCTTTCCACGCGGGACCGGAGGGGACGCTCTACGCCGATCTGCGCGGCGGCTCCGGCGGCATAGCCCGCCTCGACGCGCGCACCGGCAGGACGCTGGGCGGTGTCGAGGCACCCGAGGGTGATCTGTGGCTCGCCACGGTCCACGACGGCACGGCGTACTACGCGCGCTGGGAGAACGACACCGGGGTGTCCGCCGCCTTCTTCATCCAGGACCTCGACACGGGGAAGACCCGCCGTGTCGACTTCCCCTGGAGCGTGCAGCCGGAGGCGCCGCCGCTGGTGCACGGCGACACCATGTACCTCTTCGACCACGGCAACGAGACCCTGCTCGCCCTCGATCTGAAGCGCGGGAAGCCGCTGTGGACCAGCTCGCGCGAACTGCGCGTCTTCAGTGAACCGGCCGTCCACGACGGCCGGTTGTACGTCACCATGCCCGACACCAGCATCCTCGCCCTCGATCCCCGCACCGGCAAGGAGATCGGGCGCACCGCCCCGTCCTTCGACACGGAGGGCCGCTCCTTCGAGGAGCTCACGCCGAGTCCGGTGCCGCCACTGCGGGTGGGCGGGGTGCTGTACGGGGTCAGCGGGCCGGGGGTCTTCTCGGTGACCGACGTCTCCTGAGCGGCTGCTCAGCCCCCGCTCTGGGGATCGCAGCACCCCTCGCGCCGCATGTGACGGCTGACCTCCAGCCAGTCCTCGGCCGAGGCGGACCGCCGGGAGTCGTAGCGCCGCGCGGTGTCGGACCCGAAGGCGTCGACCAGCTCGGCCTGCTCGACGAGGACGCCGCCGCGGAGGACCGCCGCCGTGCGGATGAGGGTGTCGAAGTCGCTGAACGGGTCGCCGTCCACGATCGTGAGATCGGCGAGCTTGCCCGCCTCCGCCGTGCCCAGGCCGGCGTCGGCACCGAAGACCCGCGCGGGCAGCAGGGTGGCGGTCCGCAGCGTCTCAGCCGGTGACAGGCCGGCGCGGTGCAGCGCGCGCAGGGCCAGATGCAGGTGCAGCCCGACCGGGACGAGCGGTTGGTCCGTGCCGAGCGCGACCAGTCCGCCGCCCGCGAGGATCCGCCGGTAGATGGTCATCTCCTGGTCCAGGGCGGCCAGTTGGGTGCCGGTGGGCGGCTGCCCGGCCTGCTGGCGTACGAGCGCGGTGTCCCACGGGGGCATGAGCGCGGTGACACGCGGGTCGTCCGCGAGCCCGGGGTCCGCGCCCAGCAGGGCAAGCGCCGTGAAGGGGGTGGCGACGAGGTGGAAACCGCCCTTGGTGTAGATCTCCTCGACGTCCTGGTAGGCACGCCCCGTGGCGGAGGTCGCGTGCCCGAACTCCAGCCGTTGCGTGGCCTGCAGGTGGGTGGTCAGGTCCTGGCCCAGTTGCACGCCCGGGGTGCCAGCCCGCGTAGTCGGCGCTCTGCGCGCCGGGCGGCTTCATCATCGTGATGACGTCGGCCGGGGTGAGTCCCGCGGCCTCCAGGTTGGTCTTGATGGCGCGCAGTACGACGAGGGCCTGCGCCTCGGTGACCGTGACGCCCTGGGCGCCCTCGGTGTGCGACGGGTCGGTGTAGCGCTCCGGAGTTCCTTCCGGCGCCGAGGAGTTGAGGGCGGAGGGCCCGAGGCCGCTGCTCTGGTACAGGCCCACTTCCCCGCCGGTCGCCACGCCGCTCGCGATGGCCGGGTTGGACTGCCCGTCGGGCAGCATGACGCGCACTTCCTTCGGGCCGGGCCACCAGCCCCTGGCGTCGGCGAGCGCGGTGCCGCCCGTGAGGAGCGAGGCGGTCAGGGCCGTACCGATGACCATCTTCGTACGCCGGTTCATGCGGCCATCACCCTCTCGTGGATGTCGGTCACGACCTTGCGGGCCGAGGTGAACGCGCCGTGCTGCCAGGCGATGACGTGGCTGAGCCAGTCCCCGGCGAAGTACACGTGCCCGGCGGGCTGGTTGAGGAGCTTGTACTCCGGGCCGCTCTGCGAGGGCCAGCTCACCCAGCCGCCCTCGATGTACGGGGTGCGGTGCCAGGCCACGCTGAAGGAGTGGGCGAGCTCGGTGCGGTACTTCTCGCCGTGGATCCTCACACCTCGGCTCACCGCCCGCGCGACCCGCTCCTCGTGCGGCAGGGCGCTGTAGGCGAGGGCGTTCGCGCCGAAGTTGTAGTAGCCGATGAGGGTGCCGCGGCGGCCCAAGTGGCCGTAGGACGGATACCAGATGGTGGCCAGGTCCGTGTCGGTGGGCGTGATGCCGCCGTAGATCTGTTCGTCGGTCTCCCACCAGCGGCTGCGGTACTCCAGACCCATCTTGCCGACGGGTGCCGCGACCGCGTACTTCAGTGCGGCGGTGACGTCCGCACCGAGGTTGTGCTTCATGCGCGCCATGACCATGGGGGGTACGGCCGCGACGACGAAGTCCGCCCGTTGGGTGCGCGTACGCCCCCCGGCGTCCTTGTAGGCGACCTCGGCGCCGTCCGGCAGGTCCCTGACTTCCAGCACCTGTGCGCCGTACGTGACCCGGTCCCGGCCGACCGCCTCGGCCAGGGCGTACGGGATGGCGTCCATGCCGCCGACCGGCTGGAACATGAGCATGGCCTGGTCGTAGCCGAACTCGAAGGAGAAGCGCTGCCCGACGCCGCTGGCGATGACGTCCGACAGCGAGGGGACCGGCCCCAGCACCGTGCCCTCCTCGAAAGCGGCGCCCGGCTCGACGGAGTAGCCGCGCCGGTCGGTGCCGGTGTAGGCGTAACCGTCCGCCTTGCCCTTGATGGCGCCGAAGTTCCGCAGAAAGGCGATGAGCCTCTCCTTGTCGGCGGCGGTGAGTTCCGCGTCCAGGGCACCCTGGTCGGTGGCCTTGGCGAGCAGTTCGGAGACGTACCCGTGGACGTCGGCCTTCGCGGTGCGCCAGCGGATCGGCTGCCCCGCGAGGGCGGCGCTGCTCTCGTGGTAGATGTACGCGTTGGCGTTCTGGTTGGTGAACACCTCGACGGGGACGCCCAGTTCGCGGCAGTACTCGAGCGTCACGTGCGACTGGGGCAGCCGGGCGGGCCCCGCGTTCATGTACTGGCCCTTGGAGAAGGACGCGGTCTGTTCCCGCCCGTCCAGATCGATCAGGGACGTTCCGCCGCGCACGGTCCAGTTGCGGCCGCCGGGCCGGTCCTGCGCCTCCAGGATCCGGCAGTCATAGCCTGCCTTGCCGAGCTCGTACGCGGTGGCCAGGCCGGCGATTCCACCGCCGAGCACCAGGACCTTCCTGGCACCGCGCCCGCTGAGCGTGAAGTCGCTCTCGCTCGGCGCCCGGTACTGCGCTGCCCGTACGTCCGGCACGGGTGCGACGCCCAGCGCGCCCATCGCCGAGTAGAGCACTCCCGCGCCGCCCGCGATCCCGACGGACCGCAGGAAGTCACGCCGAGATGCAGAGGATCTCTCCGCAGCCATCCACTCCTCCTCGCTCGCGCGCCCGTGTCCCGGACGCGACGTCCGATCAACCCGGTCACGTGGGGGGCGAGTTGCTGATGAGACCGAAGGTGCGAGATGAGCCTCCGTCAGGAGTGTTACGCCGCCATGCCGATGACGTATCCGTGGCATGAGCATGTTGGCGGGGAGCGGGGGGTCATGGGGCGGGGGTGAGCATGGCGGCTGTGGCGGGGCGAGCATGGCGGCGGGCGTGAGCATGACGGCGGGGGACGCCCGCGACCCGGCCGGCAGCTTCCCGCCGCGCCCGGCATCCGCCGGGCCGACCGGACCGCGAACAGGCGCGACCCTCTTGCCCCGGCCGCGCCACCTGCCTAGCCTGACTTTGTGCCGCTAATAAACAAATCCCGCCCGCACAACGCCGTGCCGGGCAATGGCGACGACCTCACCCGCCTCCGTATCGCCCTGACCACCTTCTTCGCCCTCGACGGCTTCGTCTTCGCCGGCTGGGTCGTGCGCATCCCCGCCATCAAGGAGCAGACGGGCGCCTCAGCCAGCGCCCTGGGCCTCGCCCTCCTCGGCGTCTCCGCCGGAGCCGTCGTCACGATGATCCTCACCGGCCGCCTCTGCCGCCGCTACGGCAACTACCAGGTCACCGTCGTCTGCGCCGTCCTGCTCTGCCTCAGCGTCACCCTCCCGCCGCTCACCCACTCGGCCCTGTCCCTCGGCGCCGTCCTGCTCCTGTTCGGCGCCGCCTACGGCGGCATCAACGTCGCCTTCAACAGCGCCGCCGTGGAGCTGGTGGCCGCGCTGCGGCGGCCGGTGATGCCGAGCTTCCACGCGGCCTTCAGCCTGGGCGGCATGATCGGTGCGGGGCTCGGCGGGCTCGTCGCGGGCTCGCTCTCCCCCACCCGGCACCTGCTCGGGCTCGCCGTCGTCGGGCTGCTGGTGACCGCCGTCGCGGGGCGCGCGCTCCTGCGGTGCGAGCCGCCCGTACCGCCGGACCGGGTACGGACCGAGACCGGGGCCGGTGCCCCGCGCCGACTGGACGGCCGTACCCGCGGACTCGTGATCGTCTTCGGGCTGATCGCCCTGTGCACGGCGTACGGCGAGGGCGCGCTGGCCGACTGGGGCGCCCTGCACCTCGAACAGGACCTCGGCGCCTCGCCGGGGGCAGCGGCTGCCGGTTACTCCTGCTTCGCACTGGCCATGACGGTGGGGCGGCTGACCGGCACGACACTCCTCGAACGGCTCGGCCGGACCCGGACCGTGGTCGCGGGCGGCGCCACCGCGGCCACCGGCATGCTGCTCGGGTCGCTCGCCCCCTCCCTGTGGGCGGCGCTGCTCGGCTACGCGGTCGCGGGGCTGGGCCTCGCCAATCTCTTCCCGGTGGCCGTCGAGCGCGCGGGGACGCTCGCCGGTCCCAGCGGGGTCGCCACCGCCTCCACACTCGGTTACGGCGGCATGCTCCTCGGGCCGCCCGCGATCGGGTTCATGGCGGACTGGTTCAGCCTGCCGACGGCGCTCACCAGCGTGGCGGTGCTCGCGGCGGTCGCGGCGGTCATCGGGTTCGCGACGCGCCGCGCGGCCGGGGGCTGACGGCGCCCCTGTCCCTCGGGTGTCCGCCCGTTCGAGGCAGCGGCGCACAAGCGCCGGGGTGCCGCGACCGAGCCGTACCCGAACGGCCTGATCGGCTTCGCGCCGCCGGGGTACTCGATCCCACGCCCGTCGAGCACCGGGCGCAATACCGGTCGCACCCACGGACCAGGAGGAAGACCCGTGACCGAGCAGCCGAACCCCACCGAGCAGCACCCGACCCCCGAGTTCCCGTCCCAGGACCAGCCGCACCCCGGCTGGACCGGCCCCATGGACCCGCCCCCGGACCACGGCGAGGAGTCGTACCGGGGCAGCGGCCGGCTGGCGGACCGCAAGGCCGTGATCACCGGTGGGGACTCCGGGATCGGGCGGGCGGTCGCGCTGGCCTTCGCCCGTGAGGGGGCCGACGTGCTCTTCACACACCTGGACGGCGAGAAGGACGAGGCCGCCGAGACCGCCCGCCTGGTCGAGGAAGCCGGCCGGCGTGCCGTGCCCGTCTCGTGCGACATCCGGGAGGAGGAGAACTGCCGGGCGCTGGTCGAGCGGGCCGTGGCGGAGTTCGGGCGGATCGACGTCCTGGTGAACAACGCGGCCTACCAGATGTCGCAGCCCGAGGGCATCGAGGCCATCTCCACCGAGCAGTTCGACCGGGTGATGCGCACCAACCTGTACGGCATGTTCTGGCTGTGCAAGTTCGCCCTGCCGCACATCCCGGAGGGCGGCAGCATCATCAATTCGACCTCGGTGCAGGCGTACAAGCCCAGTCCGCACCTGCTGGACTACGCGACGACGAAGGGCGCCATCGTCACCTTCACCCAGGGGCTGGCGCAGATGCTGATCGGGCAGGGCATCCGTGTCAACGCGGTGGCGCCGGGCCCGGTGTGGACGCCGCTGATCCCGGCGACCATGCCGGACACACAGGAGTTCGGCAAGCAGGCGCCGATCGGGCGGCCCGCGCAGCCGGCCGAGATGGCTCCCGCGTACGTCTTCCTCGCCTCCCCGGAGGCGTCCTACATCACCGCCGAGATCGTCAACGCGACGGGCGGGACCCCGCTGCCGTAGGGCTCCGGCGTCCGGCCCTCGAAAGCACGTTGCTCTGGAGTGCGCTCCATACGGCAGACTCGGCGCCATGGACACCGCCCAGTTCCTGGAAATCCTGGACAAAGAGGGCCAGTTGCTGGCCGAGGCCGCCGAGCAGGCCGGAGTGGACGCCGAGGTGCCGACGTGCCCCGGCTGGCAGGTGCGCGACCTGCTGCGGCACACCGGCGTGGTGCACCGCTGGGCCGCCGCGTTCGTCGCCGAAGGGCACACCGAGGGCCGACCGATGGGCGAACCCCCGGACCTGGACGGGGCCGACCTGGTGGCGTGGTACCGCGACAGCCACCGCCGTCTCGTCGGCACACTGACCGGCGCGCCGCCCGACGTCGAGTGCTTCACGTTCCTGCCCGGTTCGCCCTCAGCCCTGGCCTTCTGGGCCCGCCGTCAGGCACACGAGACCGCCGTGCACCGCTTCGACGCGGAGGCGGCGCGCGGCGGCAGTCCGGACGCCGTGGCCACGGACTTCGCGGCGAACTTCGCGGTGGACTTCGCGGTGGACGGCATCGACGAACTGCTGCGCGGCTTCCACGCCCGCCCCAAGAGCCGGGTCCGCACGGCCGGGCCGCGCGTCCTGCGGGTGCGCGCCGAGAGCGTCGACGGCGACGCGGACGCGGTGTGGACCGTACGGCTGTCCCAGGAGCCGCCCGTGGCCACGCGGGACGCCTCCGGGCACGCCGAGTGCGAACTGGCCGGTCCGGCCGGGCAGTTGTATCTGGCGCTGTGGAACCGAGTGCCGGTGCCGACGGTGACGGGCGATCCCGCGCTGGCCGCGCTGTGGCGGGAGGCCTCGGGCGTCATCTGAGATCCGGCCGTCGGCTGAGGTCCGGCGTGGACGACCGGATCAGCCGTCCGCGAGCGTCCGCGCCAGTACCGCGCGCTGCACGGGCAGCACCTCACCGTGCAGCGCGCGCCCTTTCGCCGTGAGGGCGACCTTCACGCCCCGCCGGTCCTCCGGGCACATGCGGCGCTCGACCAGCCCGTCCTTCTCCAGGCGGGCGATGAGCCGCGACAGCGCGCTCTGGCTGAGGTGGACGCGTTCGGAGATCTCCTGGACGCGGTAGGCGGCGGCGCAGTCCGGCGCCGTGCCCTCGGCCAGGACGTCGAGCACCTCGAAGTCGCTGGCGCACAGGCCGTGCCCGCTCAGCGCGCGGTCGAGTTCGCACTGCGTACGCGCGTGCAGCGCCAGGATGTCGCGCCACTGTTCCACGAGCGCCTGCTCGGCCTGCTTCGCCGTCATGGGCCGCACCGTAGCAGAGAAAACATGCGGTTGCATCTCATGCATGCGCATGTAGTCTCTCGGTCCATGACCTCTCCGCTCACCACCCCCGCGTCCGACGGACGCTGGACTCCCCGGCTGTGGGGCACCCTGCTGGTGCTCTGCGCCGCGATGTTCCTGGACGCCCTGGACGTGTCGATGGTCGGCGTGGCACTGCCGTCGATCGGTGCCGACCTTGGCCTGTCCACCTCGGCGCTGCAATGGATCGTCAGCGGCTACATCCTGGGCTACGGCGGCCTGCTCCTGCTCGGCGGGCGCGCCGCCGACCTGCTGGGCCGGCGCCAGGTCTTCCTGGTGGCCCTGGCCGTGTTCGCGGTCGCCTCGCTGCTCGGCGGGCTCGTCGACTCGGGCCCGCTGCTGATCGCAAGCCGCTTCATCAAGGGCCTGAGCGCGGCCTTCACGGCGCCCGCCGGCCTGTCCATCATCACCACGACGTTCCCCGAGGGCCCGCTGCGCAACCGGGCGCTGGCCATCTACACCACCTGCGGGGCCGCCGGCTACTCGATGGGACTGGTGTTCTCCGGCCTGCTCACGGAAGCCAGCTGGCGGCTCACGATGCTGCTGCCCGCTCCCGTCGCCCTGATCGCCCTGCTGGCCGGCCTGAAGCTGCTGCCGCGCACGGCGCGCGAGCGCGGCGCCGGTGGCTACGACATCCCCGGCGCCGTCCTCGGCACCGCCTCGATGCTGCTGCTCGTCTTCACCGTCGTCCAGGCGCCCGAGATCGGCTGGGGCTCGGCCCGTACGATCCTGTCCTTCGCCGCGGTCGTCGTCCTGCTGGCGGCCTTCGTGGCCGTCGAGCGGCGCAGCGCCAGCCCGCTGGTCCGGCTCGGGGTACTGCGCTCCGGCCCCCAAGTGCGGGCGCAGGTGGGCGCGTTGACGTTCGTCGGCAGCTATATAGGGTTCCAGTTCCTGGTCACCCTGTACATGCAGCAGCTGCTGGGCTGGTCGGCGCTGCACACGGCGCTGGCCTTCCTGCCGGCGGGCGCGCTGGTGGCGCTGTCCGCGACCAAGGTCGGGGCCGTCATCGACCGGTTCGGCACGGCGCGGCTGATCGTGCTCGGCTTCGCCCTGATGGTGACCGGCTACGTGCTGTTCCTGCGCATCGACCTGAACCCGGTCTACGCGGCGGTGATCCTGCCGACGATGCTGCTGGTCGGCGCGGGCTTCGCGCTGACGTTCCCCTCCCTCAACGTCCAGGCCACCAACGGCGTGGACGAGCACGAGCAGGGCATGGTCTCCGGCCTGCTCAACACCTCGGTGCAGGTGGGCGGCGCGATCTTCCTGGCCGTGGTGACGGCCGTGGTGACCGCGAACGCCCCGGAGAAAGCGACTCCGCAGGCCGTCCTCGACAGCTACCGGCCCGGGCTGGTGGTCGTGGCGTTGATCGCCGTCGCCGGTCTGCTGATCAGCCTCACGGGGCTGCGGGGCCGTCGGCCGCGGCCGTCCGTGATCGTCGCCAAGTCCACCGTGGCGGAGGCGGAAGCGGAGCCCGTGGCGGTCCGCGACTAGGGTCTGCCGGGAAAGTGCTGGTCACAGCCACTCGTCGAGGACTGCGACCAGCACGGCCGCCTCGTAGCGGACAGCGAGCTTGATGCCACGGTCCGGTGGCGCTTGAGCCGATTGATCCCGCACTCGACGGCATGCCGCTCGCGGTAGTCGGTCTGGTCGGACTTTGGCGGTCGACCGCCCTGGGAGCCAAGCTTCTGGCGGTTGCGGATGCGTCAGCCGGGACCGGAATGGCCGCCTCGATTCCGCGTCTTCGCAGGTAGGCACGGTTGCGGCGGGAGTCGTACGCCTTGTCGGCCCGCACCCGGTCCGGTCGCCGGCGGGCCGCGCGGGACCGATCCGCGGCCCCCGGATCGCCTCCAGGACCGGCTCGAACTGCGGGGAATCGCCTCGCTGCCCGGCCGTGATCAGCACCGGCAGAGGTTTCTGCCCCTGCTCGACAGCGAGGGAATGCTGGTCGTCAGCCCGCCTGAGGAACGTGCGAGACCGTGGTCGGCCGGCTGACGAGCCGGCTGTCCGGGTCGAAGTCGTCCCGGAAGGGGAGGTCGTTCTGGTCCGGCGAGAGGGCCAGCGATCGGCAGCGCTGCCACGAGCGCAGGATCGACGTGCGCACGTCCTCGACCGGTTCGCCCTGCAGAAACCGCACACGGGAACGGGCGGGCCCCCACTGCCGTGGCGAGCCCGGAGACGGTGCGACCGAGCCGGACCGAACGCCGGCGTACAGGCCGAACCCGCACTCCGAGGGTCCACGACTCCGCCCGACCTTCTACGGCTCCGCGCACTGCCACCACAGGGCCGCCTTGCGTGCGTCTATCGAATCTCGATAGATTCCCATCGTGTTTCGATCGAGGGAGCAATGATGGGAAAGCTGACCGTGCTCGCGTTGCGCGCCGTGCTCGTGGCACTGCTCGCCGGCTCGGTGTTCGTCCAGACGGTGATGGTGGCGCTGCTGGCCGACGACTTGGACGACAGCGTCCTCGCGGACCGACACGTCCCGATCCTGGTGATCGTGGTCCTGGGCATCGTGACGGTCCAGGTCGTCCTGGTCTGCGTATGGCAACTGGTGACGATGGTGCGACGCGGAACCGTGTTCTCCCACGCCGCGTTCCGCTACGTGCACCTCGTGATCGGCGCTTTCGTCGCGGCCGCGCTGCTGGTGTTCGCGCTCGGAGTGGTGCTCGCGCCCGGCGAGGCCGTGGCCCCGGGCATCGTGCTCCTTCTGGGCGGTGTCTCCCTGGCTGTCTTCGGCGTCGCCCTCATCGTGCTCGTGCTGCGGATGCTGCTCGCCCAGGCTGTCGCGCGCGACGTGGAGGCGGCACGGATGCGGGCCGAGCTGGAAGAGGTGATCTGATGCCGATCGTCGTCGACATCGACGTGATGCTGGCCAGGCGGAAGATGTCCGTGGGCGAGCTCGCCGAACGCGTCGGCATCACACCCGCCAACCTGGCAGTACTCAAGAACGGCCGCGCCAAGGCGGTGCGTTTCACCACGCTGGCCGCGCTCTGCGAGGCACTCGACTGCCAGCCGGGCGACCTGCTGCGCTGGGAGGCCGAGCAGCCGACGGACGGGCCCGCACACGCAGGTCACCGATGAACGAGGCCCCCGGGGAGCAGACCATGAAGACAGCCGGCACCGCCCACAGCGTCCCGGTCACGGCCAGTACCGACGTCCTGGTGGTCGGCGCCGGACTCGCCGGCCTGCACACCGCCACCCTTCTCGCCCGCGCAGGCCACGACGTGCTTCTGGTCGACCGGCGAGCCAGTCTGGCCAGCGCGATCCGCACGACCGGAATCTTCGTGCGGAAGACACTCGACGACTTTCCACTGCCCGCCGAGCATCTCGGACCCCCGATTCGACGAGTGGTGCTCTACCCCCCTGGCCTGCGCCGCCCGGTCAGCCTGGTCAGTGCCCGCGACGAGTACCGGGTGGGCGACATGGCCCCGCTCTACACAGCGGCGGCGGCCACCGCCGTCGACGCCGGAGTGCGGACGGCGCTGGGCACGCGCTACACCGGCCGTCAGGGCGACACCTTTCACCTGGTGGGTCGTGACGGGCCGATGACGGTCCGGGCACGCTTCGTCGTCGGCGCCGACGGAGCCCGCTCAACGGTCGCCCGCGACCTCGACCTCGACCGCAACCAGCACCTGTTGGTGGGGGCCGAGGAGGTCTTCACTCTCCCCGGCGACGACGAGCCGCCGACCTTCCACTGCGTCCTGGACCCCACGCTCGCCCCCGGCTACCTGGCCTGGGTGGTCAACGACGGGCAGCACGCCCATCTCGGTGTGGCGGGCTATGCCGACCGCTTCCCGGCCGGACTGCGCCAGGCCCTGCAGCGCTTCAGTGCCTCAGCACCCGGACTGTCCGGCGTGGAGCGTCCCGAGGTGGTGGAACGGCGCGGAGGCCCGATACCCGTCGGTGGCGTACTGCGCCGGATCAACTGCGCGGACGGGCTTTTGGTGGGCGACGCTGCGGGTGCGGTCTCACCGCTCACCGCCGGCGGCCTGGACCCCTGCCTGCGGCTGTCGGAACACGCGGCCGCGGTCCTCGACGACGCGCTGCGGTCCGGGAAACCGGACGTGTTGGCCCACTACGACGGAGCCTCGCTGCGCACTCGCTTCCAAGGACGGCTCATGCTGCGCAGGGGGCTGGCCCACGTCCGCACACCAACCATGGCAGCGGCGGCCTTCACCCTGCTGCGCACGCCGCTCGGCCGGGCCGCAGCCGGCCGCATCCTCTTCGGCGACAGGTCCTTCCCCGACGCACACGTGGGCGAGCATGGGATGGCCCCTGCCCGCCGCGTCTGACGCGGATGGGATCGCGCCAACGCCCCACTCTGTCCAAGCAGACACTTGGGTGGACCAGTCCCGGCTTCGCAGCTCAGAGGCGGGACCGGTGGACGTGCTGGTGATCGCTTGCCTATGCCCAGCTCCGGCTCGCCCGGCCACTGGCCACCGACCTCCGGCGTCCCTGGGACAAGCCGACCGAGCCGAACAGGCTTGCACCCGCCCGTGTTCGCAGGGGTTCAGGAACCTGTGCACGAAGACCGGCTCTCCGGCCGGGGCACCGAAACCGTCTCGTCCGGGCCCGGCCGGCCAGCGGGTTCGAAGAACTGCCGCCCAGCCCACCATAAGAAGGGCACGAAACCGCGCCGCACTGGATAGACGTGTCGGCTTGTCATCGACACCGGGCTCGCGGCCGTGCTGTTCGCCGCCCGCGTCGTCAACGTGCTCGTACGGTTCCGGAACCAGGACGCGAAGGGCAGCGCCCTGCCGCCTGTTCAGCCCAGCCAGCCCGGCCGCACCAGCCCCGACTCGTAGGCCAGCACGACCAGTTGGGCCCGGTCCCGGGCGCCCAGCTTCACCATCGTGCGGCTGACGTGGGTCTTCGCGGTGAGCGGGCTGACGACGAGGCGGCGGGCGATCTCCTCGTTGGACAGGCCGATGCCGACCAGGGCCATCACCTCCCGTTCCCGGTCGGTGAGTTGGGCCAGGGCGTCGGCGGCCGCCGGTTCCTTGGAGCGGGCCGCGAACTCGGCGATCAGGCGGCGGGTCACGCCGGGCGACAACAGGGCGTCGCCGGCGACCACCGCCCGTACGGCGCGCAGGAGTTCGTCCGGCTCGGTGTCCTTGACCAGGAAGCCGGAGGCGCCGGAGCGGATCGCCTCGAAGACGTACTCGTCGAGCTCAAAGGTGGTGAGCATGACCACCTTCACGTCCTTCAGCTCGGTGTCCTCGGTGATGCGGCGGGTCGCGGCCAGGCCGTCCAGCCGGGGCATCCGGATGTCCATCAGGACGACGTCGGGCCGCAGTTCGCGGATGCGGCGCAGCGCCTCCTCGCCGTCGGAGGCCTCCCCGGCCGCCTCGATGTCCGGCTGCGCGTCGAGCAGCGCCTTGAATCCGGCCCGGACCAGTGACTGGTCGTCGGCGAGCAGTACGCGGATCACCGTTCGTCCTCCTTGAGCTCGGCGGATGCCGTCAGCGGCAGGACGGCGCGCACGCGGAAGCCGCCGTCGGGGCGCGGGCCCGCCTCGATGGTGCCGCCCAGCGCGGCGGCCCGCTCCCGCATTCCGGCCAGCCCGTTGCCGCTGCCGCCCGCGTCGGCACCGGTCGCGGGCCCGTCGTCGTCGACGCACAGCCGCAGCGCACCGCCGTCGTGGTCGAGGTGCACGCGCGCGTGCCGCGACCGCGAGTGCCGTACGACGTTGGTGAGGGCCTCCTGGACGATGCGGAAGGCGGCGAGGTCCGTACCGGGGGCGAGGCGGGGCGGCTTCCCGTGGACTTCGACCGTGAGGCCCGCGCTCGCCGCCTGCTCCACCAGTTCCGGCAGCCGGTCCAGCCCGGGAGCCGGCGCGCGCGGCGCGTCACCGGGCGCACGGAGCGTGTCCAGCACCTGGCGCACCCCGCCGAGCGCCTCCTTGCTCTTGGCCTTGATGGTGGTGAGCGCCGTACGGGCCTGCTCGGGGTCGGTGTCCAGAAGCGCGAGGCCCACCCCCGCCTGCACATTGATCACGGAGATGCTGTGCGCGAGCACGTCGTGCAGCTCGCGCGCGATCCTCAGCCGCTCCTCGTCGGCGCGCCGCCGCGCCGCCTGCGCACGCTCGGCCCGCTCCCGCGCCCACTGCTCCCGCCGGGTCCGGGCCAGTTCCGACACCGCCACGATCGCCACGCCCCAGGCGACGACCACGATCTCGGTCCCCCAGGAGGCGGCCGAGTCCCCCGACGGCGGCAGCCACCGGTACAGCCAGTGCGCCACCAGCACGTGCCCGGCCCACAGCATGCCGAGCGCAGTCCAGGCGGCTTTGCGGTGCCCTGCCACGATGGCGCTGAAGAAGCCCAGGGCGACGGCCAGGAACACCGGCCCGTACGGGTATCCGGCGCCCAGGTAGAGCATGGCGGCACCCGCCGTGCCGAACGCGACGGCCACCGGATACCGCTGCCGCCACAGCAGCAGGACCGCCGCCGCGAGCAGCAGCAGACGCGCGAAGGGGTCCAGGGCGGCCCGTTCGCCCTCCTGTTCCTGGGCCGCGAAGTGCGAGCCGACCAGCACGAAGACGGTGATGAGCACGGTGGAGCGCCAGGGCCACCGCGGGCCCTGCTCCTCGTCGCCCCAGCGGTTCCACCACGGGGGCCCGTGCCGCCACCACATCGGCGGGCCGCCGCCGCGCAGACGCTGCTCCTCCATGACGGCCACGCTAGACGCCGCGGCCCCCGGGCGGCGTCACCCGCGCGTGGTGATCACACGTACTCCCGCTGAAGTACGTCCGCGACCTGCGTCTCCTTCACTCGCAGGCGCCGCAGCCGCCGCGGCGCCCACCAGTTCGCGCGCCCCGCGAGCCGCGTCGTCACCGGCAGCAGCACGACCCGGATGAGGGTGGCGTCGACGAGGATCGTCAGGGCGGTACCGATGCCGAGTTCCTTGAGGAAGACCACACCTCCGGTGGCGTACGACAGAAGGACAGCGCGAGGATCCCGGCCGCGGCGGTGATCAGCGGAACGCTGCGCCGGATGCCCTTCGGTACGACGGCCAGCCGCACGCGTTCCGTCGGGTGCCGTCAGCCGGTCCTGGCCGGGCGGGCCGGTGCGCCGGCCGTCCTGATGGGCGCCCTCGGCTGCGTCGACCTGGCCGGGGTGCTGCGGCAGGACCCGCAGCTGCCGGGAGTGCCGTCGGTGCCGGTGGCCTGAGAAGCCGGGGCCTACCTGGCCGCCCCCTCCTGCGGATACACCAGCCCCACCCCTTGGGCGAGTTGGTCCACCGCGTGCCGGAAGAACGTCTCGCGGTCCTCCACGACCCGGTTGAACTGCCCGAACACCTCGAAGCCGACGAGCCCGAACAGCTGGGCCCAGGCGGCGACGAGTGCCGTCACCGTCTCGGGCGGGAGGTCGGGGGCGAGGTCGGCGGCCATGCGCTCGGCCTCGGGGCGGAGCTCGGCGGGCAGTCGGGGCTTGGCCAGGCCGAGACCCTGGTAGGCGTCGCGGGCGATGCCGATGAGGAGCCGGCCGACCCGGGCGGCGGCCGGGACGGTGGTCTCGGGGGCGGTGTAGCCCGGGACGGGTGATCCGTAGATGAGCCCGTACTCGTGCGGGTGGCCGAGCGCCCAGCCGCGCACGGCCTCGCACACCGCGGTCCAGCGCTGCCTGGGCCCGGCGTCGACGGCCGCGTCGTGCGCCGCCTCGGCGGTCTCGCCGAGGGAGTCGTAGGCGTCGATGATGAGTGCGGTCAGCAGGTCGTCACGGCTGGGGAAGTAACGGTACAGCGCGGACGAGGCCATGCCGAGCTCGCGGGCCACGGCCCGCAGGGACAGCTTGGCCGCGCCTTCCGCCGCGAGCTGTCTGCGGGCCTCGTGCTTGATGGCCGCGGTGACTTCGATCCTGGCCCGGGCACGGGCGCCGTGTGCGGTGCTCATGCCGGGCAGTGTCCCATGAAAGCAGAGCGGTGCACACAAAGCAGAGCGATGCACATAACGGTGAGCGGTGCACACGCCGGTAAGCAGTGCACAGATAAGAGAGCGCTAACCGAGAGCGAGAGCAGTGCTCTTGCTTTGGATCACCGAACTCGTGCAGACTGCTCATCAAGCAAGTGAGAGCAGTGCTCACAAACGAGAGCACAGCTCTCACGCAAATAAGTCCTGGGGGTCCCACATGTCCACGCACGTCCAGAAGCCCGGCTGGTTCACCCGCAACGTCTTCAACCGCACGGTGGCCTGGCTGGCCCGCCGAGGCGTCAGCATCTGGGGCTCCCGGGTCCTGGCCGTCCGCGGCCGCAAGAGCGGCCAGTGGCGCACCACCCCCGTGAATCTGCTGACCGTGGACGGACGGCATTACCTGGTCGCCCCGCGCGGCCACCTCCAGTGGACCCACAACATGCGCGCGGCCGGCGGCGGCGAGTTGCGCCTCGGCAAGCGCGTGGACGTGTTCCGCGCGACCGAGGTCGCCGACGACGACAAGCCGCCCCTCCTGCGCGCCTACCTCAAGCGCTGGAAGGCCGAGGTCGGGGTCTTCTTCAACGGCGTCGGCCCCGACTCCCCCGAGGCCGAGCTGCGCCGCATCGCCCCCGACCACCCGGTCTTCCTGATCACGATCACGAACTGAGCGCCACAAAATGCGTGCGGAACCGGGCGTCACACACTGCGCGCGGACGAACCGAGCGCCAGGAACCGCGCATCAGCTACTCGGCGTCACGACCCGAGTTCCCCCTCCGCCGGAGTGCGGCGGTCCAGCGCGGTCAGGGCGCGCTGGGCCAGCGGATGGGTGCGGACGATCTCGCCCAGCGAGGTCGAGCCCCGCGTGATGTCCTTGAAGGCCTTCCACGCCGGCCGGAAGCCGGTCAGGGCCGCGTGGAACAGCCCGGGGCGGCGCTCGAACACCGCCAGCATCCGCTTGCCGACGCTCATCTCGATGCCGAGGCCCGCCTTGACGGCGAACGCGTAGTTCAGGGCCTGCCGGCGCGTGTCCACGGCGTCGTGTGCCTCGGCGATCCGCACCGCCCACTCCCCCGCGAGCCGCCCCGACCGCAGCGCGAAGGAAATGCCCTCGCGCGTCCACGGCTCCAGCAGCCCCGCCGCGTCCCCGCACACCAGTACCCGCCCGCGGGACAGCGGCGAGTCGTCGGCACGGCACCGGGTCAAGTGGCCCGAGGAGATGCTGGGCTCGAACCCGGCGAGGCCGAGCCGGCCGATGAACTCCTCCAAGTACCGCTTGGTCGCGGCACCTTCGCCCCGCGCCGAGATCACACCGACCGTCAGCGTGTCGCCCTTGGGGAAGACCCAGCCGTAACTGCCGGGCATCGGGCCCCAGTCGATGAGCACCCGCCCCTTCCAGTCCTCGGCGACCGTCTCCGGAACCGGGATCTCCGCCTCCAGGCCGAGGTCCACCTGGTCGACCTTCACCCCGACGTGTGCTCCTATGCGGCTGGCGCTGCCGTCCGCGCCGACCACCGCCCGGGCGAGCACCACCTCGCCGCCCTGCAGGACGACGGCGACCGTACGCCGGTCCGGTACGGCCGAGCCGTGCTGCTCGACCCGCTGGACGGTGACGCCGGTGCGCAGCTCGGCGCCCGCCTTCAGCGCGTGCTCCACGAGCTGCTGGTCGAACTCGGGCCGGTTGATCAGCCCGAACAGCATCTGCTTGGAGCGGCGGGTGCGGGAGAAGCGGCCGTTGTGGGAGAACGTCACCGCGTGCACGCGGTCCTTCAGCGGCAGCTCGAAGCCGGGCGGGAGCGCGTCGCGCGAAGGGCCGATGATGCCGCCGCCGCACGTCTTGTAGCGGGGCAGCTCGGCCTTCTCCAGCAGCAGCACGCGCCGCCCCGCGACCGCCGCCGCGTAGGCGGCCGACGCCCCCGCGGGTCCCGCGCCCACCACGACGACGTCCCACACCTGCCGCACGTCGTCCGCCGAAGAGTTCTCGCTGCTCACGATGGTCTACTGCTCCCGATCAAGCCGCCTGCCTCCCCCACGCTCCCGGCTTCGCCCGAGCGGGGGGTACCCCCATCTGTCTCCCGCATCCTACGGCGACGATCTCCGCAGGCCGCTGTGGGAGGATCGGCGGCGTGGGACGCCCCATACGCCGGGAACGCGCCCACGCCGCACGATCGTCTCGTACACAGAAGTACGCAGAAGTACAACGTCGCACCTACAAGGAGCGTGCCCATGTCGTCGAATCCGGTCGCCGCGACCGTCGCCTCACTGATGCCGAGGGCGAAGGCGGAGCTCACCGAACTGGTGGCCTTCAAGTCGGTGGCGGACTTCGACCAGTTCCCGAGGAGCGAGAGCGAGGCCGCCGCGCGCTGGATCGTGGACGCGCTCACCGCCGAGGGCTTCGAGGACGTGGCCCTGCTCGACACTCCCGACGGCACGCAGTCGGTGTACGGCCACCTGCCCGGCCCGGCGGGTGCGAAGACCGTGCTGCTCTACGCCCACTACGACGTGCAGCCGCCGCTGGACGAGGCCGGCTGGACCACCCCGCCGTTCGAGCTGACCGAGCGCGACGGCCGCTGGTACGGGCGCGGGGCCGCCGACTGCAAGGGCGGCCTGATCATGCACCTGCTCGCGCTGCGCGCGCTGAAGGCGAACGGCGGCATACCCGTGCACGTCAAGGTGATCGCCGAGGGCTCGGAGGAGCAGGGCACGGGCGGCCTCGAGCGATACGCCGAGGCGCACCCCGAGCTTCTGGAGGCCGACACGATCGTCATCGGCGACGCGGGCAACTTCCGGGTCGGCCTGCCGACGGTCACGTCCACCCTGCGCGGTATGACCCTGGTCCGTGTCCGCGTCGACACGCTCGAAGGCAACCTGCACTCGGGCCAGTTCGGCGGCGCGGCCCCCGACGCGCTGGCCGCCCTCATCCGCGTCCTGGACTCGCTGCGCGCCGAGGACGGTTCGACGACCGTCGACGGGCTCACCACCGACAGCCGGTGGGAGGGGCTGCAGTACGACGAGGAGCAGTTCCGGAAGGACGCGAAGGTACTCGACGGGGTCGGGCTGATCGGCTCCGGCACGGTCGCCGACCGGATCTGGGCGCGCCCGGCCGTCACGGTCCTCGGCATCGACTGCCCGCCGGTCGTCGGCGCCACCCCGTCCGTGCAGGCGAGCGCCCGCGCGCTGATCAGCCTCAGGGTGCCGCCGGGTGTGGACGCGGCCGAGGCGACCAAGCTGCTCCAGGCGCACCTGGAGGCGCACACGCCGTGGGGTGCGCGGGTGAGCACCGAGCAGATCGGCCAGGGCCAGGCGTTCCGCGCCGACACCACCAGCCCGGCGTACCAGGCCATGGCCGACGCGATGGCGGTGGCGTACCCGGGTCAGGAGATGCAGTACGCCGGCCAGGGCGGCTCCATCCCGCTGTGCAACACGCTCGCCGCCCTCTACCCGCACGCGGAGATCCTGCTGATCGGCCTGAGCGAGCCGGAGGCCCAGATCCACGCGGTGAACGAGAGCGTGTCCCCCGAGGAGCTGGAGCGGCTGTCGGTGGCGGAGGCACTGTTCCTGCGCAACTACGCGGCGAGCTGAGCTCGCGCTCTGCCCTCGGCTAAGGGCCCGTGCCTGAGGGTGGGGGAGCTTCTACGGTCGTCCCATGGACGTCATCCAGCTGCTCCCCCGCCTTCACCTGCTGCGCTTCCCGGTCGGCCAGGCCTACCTCTGGCGGGACGGTGACGACCTGTCGCTGATCGACGCCGGGCCGAAGGGGTCCGGTGCGCCGATCGCCGAGGTCGTGACCGCGCTCGGCCGGGATCCCCGGGCAGTACGGCGGATCGTGCTCACCCACTTCCACGAGGACCACGCGGGCGGGGCGGCCGAGTTCGCGGCCCTCAGCGGTGCCGAGGTGCTGGCGCACCGCCTGGAGGCGCCCGTCGTACGGGGTGAGGTCCCCGGCCCGCCACCGGTGTTCGAGGACTGGGAGCGCCCCCTGCACGAGGCGGCGGTGAGGCTTCTGCCGCCGGGCGGGTACGCGCGGCCGCCGCAGGTGACGGAGGTGTCGGACGGCGACGTCCTCGACGTGGGCGGCGGCGCGCACGTCGTCCATGTCCCGGGGCACACGTACGGCAGCATCGCGCTGCATCTCCCCGGGCACGCGGTGCTGTTCACCGGTGACACGGTCGCCGCGTCACCCGTCGACGGAGCGGTGATGCCGGGGGTGTTCAACCTCGACCGCTCTCAGGTCCTCGCCGGCTGCCGCCGGCTGGCCGCGCTCGATGCGGAGGTGGCCTGTTTCGGCCACGGCGATCCGGTGGTCGGGCAGGCCTCGGCGGCGCTTCGGAAGGCACTGGACGCGATGGCTCACTGACCGCCGTCAGGAGCCCAGCGCCGGGTCGAGAACGATGTCCTCGCCGCGTGCGTCGACCGTGGGCTCCTCGGGAAAGTGGCAGGCCGTCAGATGCCCTTCGGGGCTGCCCTCGAGACGCACCAGCGGCGGCCCCTCGGCGGCGCACCGGTCCTGGGCCTTCCAGCAGCGGGTGCGGAAGCGGCAGCCGGAGGGCGGGTCGATCGGGGAGGGCACGTCCCCGGCCAGCCGGATGCGCTCCCGCCGCTCCGTCGCCTCCGGGTCGGCCTCGGGGACGGCGGACAGCAACGCGTGCGTGTAGGGGTGCCGCGGCCGGGTGTAGAGGGTCTCGCGGTCGGCGACCTCGACGATCTTCCCCAGGTACATGACCGCGACGCGCTCGGAGAAGTGCCGTACGACGGCGAGGTCGTGCGCGATGAACACGAAGGCGATGCCGAACTCCCGCTGGAGGTCCTGGAGGAGGTTGACGACCTGGGCCTGGATGGAGACGTCCAGCGCGGAGACCGGTTCGTCGGCCACGATGAGCTTGGGCCGCAGGGCGAGGGCGCGGGCGATGCCGATGCGCTGGCGCTGGCCGCCGGAGAACTCGTTCGGGTAGCGGTTGTAGTGCTCGGGGTTGAGGCCCACGGTCTCCAGCAACTCCTGGGCACGCTTCTTGTGGCCCTGGGGAGGGTCGATGCCGTTGAGTTTCATCGGCGTCTCGATGATCGTGCCGACCGTGTGCCTGGGGTTCAGCGAGGAGTACGGGTCCTGGAAGATCATCTGGAGGTTCCGGCGGGCCTGCCGCATGCTCGCCGGAGGCCGGCGGGTGATGTCCTCGCCGTCGAACACGATGCTGCCGGCCGTCGGCTCCAGCAGCCGGGTGACCAGGCGGCCCGTGGTCGACTTGCCGCAGCCGGACTCGCCGACCAGGCCGAGTGACTGGCCGGCCCCGACGGAGAAGTCGATGCCGTCGACGGCGTGCACGGCCCCGATCCGGCGCTGGAAGACGATGCCCTGCCGGATGGGGAAGTGCTTGCGCAGAGCGCGGACTTCGAGGAGGTTCTCGCCGTCCGGTGGCTGGGTGTCACGGGCCGCGGTCTGCTCGGTGCTGGGGCGGGTGGTGGTCACGGCATGCTCCTGTTCGTCCGCCGCCGTCACTGCGCGGCCCGGGCGGGTCCCCGGCCGTGGATTTCTTGCTTGGCCTCTTCGGTGAGATGGCAGGCGGCGATGTGCCGGCCGGTGCCGGGAATGGCCCGCAGTTCGGGGCGCTCCACCGTGCAACGGCCTTCCGGGACCCAGCCCTTGTAGGCGCAGCGGGGATGGAAGGCGCAGCCGCCCGGGAGGTTGATCAGGCTCGGCGGGGTGCCGGGGATCGGGTTCAGCCGTACGCCGACGTCGCCGGTGAGGTGCGGCATCGACTGCAACAGGCCCCAGGTGTAGGGGTGTTGCGGCTGCTTCAGCACCTGGTGCTTGCTGCCGTACTCGATCCGGCGGCCGCCGTACATCACCAGGATGTCGTCGGCGACGTCGGCGACCACGCCGAGGTCGTGGGTGATGATGACGACGGCGGAGCCGAACTCTTCCTGGAGGTCGCGGATCAGGTCCAGGATCTGCGCCTGGACGGTGACGTCCAGGGCGGTGGTGGGTTCGTCGGCGATGAGCAGGGCGGGGTCGCAGACCAGGGACATGGCGATCATGGCGCGTTGCCGCATGCCGCCGGAGAACTGGTGGGGGTAGTCCTTCGCCCGGCGCTCGGGCTGCGGGATGCCGACCCGCTTGAGCATCTCCACGGCTCGGTCCCTTGCCTCCTGCTTGGAGACCTTGTGGTGCACCCGGTAGGCCTCGGCGATCTGGGCGCCGACGGTGAAGAAGGGATGCAGTGCGGACAGCGGGTCCTGGAAGATCATCGAGACGGTTCTGCCGCGCAGGGCGCGCATCTCGTGCTCGGGCAGGGCGACGAGTTCCTTCCCCTCCAGCCAGATCTCGCCGGAGACCTGGGCGCGGGTGCCCTTGTGCAGCCCGAGCAGGGCCAGCGAGGTCACCGACTTGCCGGAGCCGGACTCGCCGACGATGCCGAGGGTCTCCCCCTTCTCCAGGGTGAAGGACACGCCGTCGACGGACCGGACGAGGCCGTCCTCGGTCGGGAAGTGCACCCGCAGGTCCCGTACGTCGAGGAAGGAGGAGGACACGGGCGCGAGGTCCGCGGACTGCGGGGAGGTCTGCACAGACACGGAGTGTTCCTAAGGACGAAGGAGAGCTCAGGCGAGGCGGACGCGCGGGTCGACGAGGCCGTACACCAGGTCCACGACGACGTTGGCGAGGACGACGAAGGTCGCGGCGAAGAGCGTGGTGCCGAGGATGACCGGCAGGTCGGAGTTCTGTACGGAGTCCACGGCCAGCTTGCCGATGCCGTTGATGCCGAACACCGACTCGGTGATGACGGCGGAGCCGCCGATGAGCGAGCCGACGTCCATGCCGAAGATGGTGATGATCGGGGTGATCGCGGCCCGCAGCCCGTGCTTGAGGACGACCGTGCCGGCGGGGAGGCCCTTGGCCCGGGCGGTGCGCATGTAGTCCTCGGCGAAGACGTCCAGCATGGAGGAGCGGGTGAGCCGGGTGTACATCGCGAGGTAGACGACGACCAGGGTGGCCCAGGGCAGGAGCAGCCCCTGGAACCAGGCGGCCGGGTCCTGGGTGATCGGCGTGTAGCCGGAGGCGGGCAGGATCTGCCACTTGTCGACGAACAGGTACAGCAGGAGCAGGCCGACGAAGTAGATCTGCACGGAGACGCCGACCAGCGCCAGCCCGACGGCTGCCTTGTCGGCGGCCCTGCCCCTGCGGACCGCGGCCACCGTCCCGAGGCCGACGCCCAGGATCAGGAAGGCCACCGCCGCACCGAGGCCGAGGGACAGGTCGGCCGGGAAGTCGCCCAGCAGGGTGGTCAGGACGGGCGTGTCGGTCTGGAAGGAGACACCGAGGCAGGGCGCGCCGCAGTGGATGCGCACGCTCTGGTCGCCGTAGTCGCGGCCGGCGAACAGGCCCTTGAAGAACTCCCAGAACTGCGTCAGGAGGCTCTGGTCGAGGCCCAGCGCGTGCCTGATCTCCGCCAGCCGGGAGGGGGAACAGGTCTTTCCGCAGGCCAGGAGAGCGGGGTTGGACGGCAGCGCGAAGAAGATGACGAAGGTGATGACGGTGATCACCAGCAGGATCACGGCCGCTGCCAGCAGGCGTCGGATGAGGTAACGAAGCATGGGGTGCGGGGACCTGACGTGAGTGGGGCGCCCGCCGGCGGCCGGGACCGCCGACGGGCCTCAGGAGAGGGATGCGTCAGTGCTTGACGTAGGCGTGCACCAGGCTGGGCTCGGCCATGATCGTGTCGTCGATGACACCGCCGACCCTGGAGCCGCCCAGGTCGCTGAAGTTCATGTACATCAGCGGGACCACGGCGGCGTCCTTCAGGATCTGCTCGTCCAGGTCGCCGTAGGCGACGTTGCGCTGCTTGATGTCGGTCATCTTGCCGATCTTGTCGATCTGCGCGTTGACCTTCGGGTCGTCGAGGTACGACAGGTCGTTGTTGGACTGCGGCAGCTTCTTGATCTGCCGTCCGTCGAAGAGGGTGGGCAGCACGGTGGAGGCGTTCGGCCAGTCCGCGATCCAGTCGCCCCAGGTCAGGTCGTACTGGTTCTTGACGTTGCTCACGGTGCTGAAGTAGTTCGACTTGTCGATCGGTGAGATGTTCACCGTGATGCCGATCTTGGCGAGCGCGGTCTTCACGGCGTCGGCGAAGTGCTCCTGGGTGGGCACGTTCTCCACGGCCAGCGACATGGTGGGCTTCGGGTTGCCGGCCTGCTTCATCAGGGCCTTGGCCTTGGTGAGGTCACCGGCGGGGTTGCTGCCGTACAGGTTGAAGTTCTTGTGGCCGTCGATGCCGGGGGCCAGCATCGTGGTCGCGTAGTCGCCGTAGGCCGCACCGCCGAAGGCGCCCCGGGCGGTGGTCTTGTCGACGGCGTACTCGATGGCCTGGCGGACCCTGATGTCCTTGACGCGGCCGGTGTTGATCGCCATGTAGTTGATGCCCGGCGCCGGGATCTTGTAGTAACGCGACTTCAGGGACGGGTCGTTGGCGATCGTCGTCAGGTCGGAGCCGGCGATCGGCGTCTGGGTGATCGAGGTCTGGGCGGTGCCGGCGTCGGACTTGATCTGCTGGTCGATGGCGGACTGGTCCTGCCCGAACTTCGCGTCGATCTCATCGACGTTCTGCTCGCGGATCGGGTCGTTCGACTGGCTCCAGTACTTGTTCCTGACCAGGACCAATTCCTTGCCCTTGGTGTACGACTTGATCATGTAGGGCCCGTCGGACCAGACGTGCGTGTCGTACGTCGAGCCGGTGTCGTGGGCCTTGGGCACCGCCGACCACCCGGTCATCGCCGTCGTCTCGTTGAAGTCGGCGACCGCCTGGTTGAGATGGAAGACGATCGTGTACTGGTCCGGCGTCTGGATCGAACCGAGCTGCTGTCCCTTGTAGGGGCCCTTGTACGAGTCGCCGCCGACCAGCCACTGGCTCGCGTACGGCGGGCCGCCGTTGATGTCCGGGGAGAAGAACCGCTCGACGCCGTACTTGACGTCCTGCGCGGTGACCTGAGTGCCGTCCTGCCACTTGATCCCGTGGCGCAGGTGGAAGGTCCACACCGTGTCGCCCTTGCTGGGCGTTCCCGTGTCGGTGGCCAGGTCGCCGACCAGCTCGGGCTTGGCGCCCGTCTCGTCCCATCCGGTCAGGGTGCGGACGAGTTCGTAGTCCATGCTCGATCCCTCGGTCGTGTAGGTCCGCTGGGGGTCGATGTGGTCGTAGTCCGAGTCGTTGAGGACCGTCAGCGTGCCGCCCTTGGCCGGGGAGCCGCCGGAGGTGGCACTGGAGGAACCTCCGCATGCGGTGGCCCCCAGGGCGATCGCCACGGCGGATGCCGTGAGGGCGAGCGTGCGCGTTCTGCGCGTCATTGAGCGAGCTCCGTTCTGATAAGGGCCCGGTGGCCGTTCATGGGGCCCGGGCCGACACTCGGGGAGGGGGGTGGCGGGTCAGCCGCGGCGGGCGCGGGGATCGAGGGCGTCCCGTACGCCGTCCCCGAGGAGGTTGAGCGCCAGCACCAGGACGAGGAGCAGGACACCGGGCACGAACAGGTACATCGGGTCCTGCAGGAAGTACTGGGAGGCGTCCGACAGCAGGGCGCCCCAGTCCGGGTTGGGCGGGATGACGCCGACGCCCAGGTACGACAGGGCCGCCTCGGTGGTGATGTTCTGCGGGACGGCGAGCGCGAAGGAGATCAGCACCGGCGCCCACAGGTTGGGCAGCAACTGCCGGAAGAGGATGTGCCGGCGGCCGGCGCTCATCAGCCGGGCCGCGTCGACGAACTCCCGCTCGCGCAGGGACAGTACCTGTCCGCGCACCAGGCGCGCGGTATAGGCCCAGGCGAACACCGTGATGTTGAGGACCAGGACCAGCAGCCGGAGATTCTCGTCGGTGCCGCCGTGGCTGTCGGTCTGCAGCGCGTTCTGGATCACCGGGGTGAGGGCGATGATGAACAGCAGCTGCGGGAACGCCAGCATCACATCCATCACCCGGGACAGCAGGGAGTCGGCCCAGCCGCCGAAGTAGCCGGCCGCGAGCCCCGCCACGACACCGACCGTCGTGGACAGCACGGCCGAGGCGAAGCCGACGAAGAGCGAAGTGCGCAGGCCGTAGACGATGCGGCCGAACAGGTCGTAGCCCGTGCCCGGTTCGACCCCCAGCAGGTGGGTGAGGCTGATACCGCCGAGTGCGCCGTGGGGGAAGTTGCCCGTGTCCGGGTTGATCGCCTTGTTGTCGGGGGTGATCGGCCCCCAGCCGGTGATCGCGGTGAGCACCGGCGCGAGCAGCGCGATCACGACGAACAGGACGGTGGTCACCAGCGCGGCCAGGGTGACCTTGTCGCGCCTGATGCGCTGCCAGGCCATCCGGGCCGGTGATCTGCCGGCGACGACCGTGCCGCCGGGACCGGGGTCCTGCGCCGACGCGTCGGCAACGAGCGTCGCGCCGCTGCCGGTCGCGACCGGCGGGAGTTGCGTGGTCATCGTACGGACATCCCGTATCTGCCCCTGGAGAAAGGAATTGGGCGGCGGCCGTAGCGGTCGCCGTGAGACTCTGCGGACTTTCGCAATGCCGCGCGAGTCCGGTCAAGGCGAGCCAGGGGCAGAAAAGGGATTGTTTGCGCTCGTGGCGGAGTGTTGACGAGAACGGGGTGCGTGATTAGCCACCACGTGATTTGCCGCAGGATATTTCTTGGGGAGCGCTTAGCGTATCCGCGGCGAGGGTTGCCTCTTGCCGTTCTCTCGGAATTCCCCGCGCCGGGTAAAGCCAAGTACGGCTCCCGGTCAGAAAAAGACTTCGTACGGCACCTGACCGGGCGTCAGCCGACCGGTTTCCCGGCCTCCAGATAGAGCGCCGCCCCGCGTTCCCGGGCCCGCAGCGCCCAGCGCAGCCGCTCGTAGCGCACCGGAGGCAGCAGGTCGGCGGCCTCGGCCTCGGTGACGAAGCGCCAGTCGCGCAGCTCAGGTCCGGGCAGCAGCAGCCGTCCGGCCTCGGCGGCGTCGAGGCGGCCGCCGTCGAAGAGCAGGCGCAGGCCGCCGAAACCGGGCGGTGCGGGCGGTTCCCAGTCGACGACGAGCAGACTCGGTACGTCGTCGAGCTGGATCCCGGTCTCCTCGGCGACCTCGCGCACCCCGGCCCGCGCGGGCGCCTCACCGGGCTCGACGACGCCGCCGGGGAACTCCCAGCCGGCCTTGTAGGTGGGGTCGACGAGCAGCACCCGGTCCTGCTCGTCGAAGAGGAGGACACCGGCGGCGAGCGTCTCGGCGGTGGGCTCGGGCGTCTGCACGATGTCGCAGACGGGCACGGAGCCGTTGCCGACCGCCTCGGCGATCCGGGCGGCGGTCTCGTACGGGGTGAGGGCGCTGGTGTCGATGGGGTGGGCGTCGGCGGTGAGCCAGGAGGCGAGGGCGGCGTGGTACGGCTCGATGTGGTCGTACGACCACTGCCGTATCCGTATCTCCCCGTCGGGGAGGTCGGGTGGGACCTCCCGGCCGGCTATTCGCTCACGCAGGATCGTTTCGGCCGGTGCCAGGAGGATGTGGCGGACGGGGATGCGGCGCGCGGCGAGGCCGCCGAAGATCTCGTCCCGGTACTCCTGGCGCAGCAGGGTCATGGGGACCACGAGGGTCCCGCCGAGTTCGGCGAGCATCGCGGCCGCCGTGTCGATCACGAGACGACGCCAGATCGGCAGGCCCTGGTAGTCGCCGACCTCGGCGAGGTGCTTGGGTGGCAGCAGGTACTGGAGCGCTCCACCGATGACCTCGGGGTCGAAGAGCGTGCTGTTCGGGATCAGTTCGATCAGTTCCCGTGCAGTGGTGGTCTTCCCCGCACCGAACGCACCGTTGATCCAGACGACGGTCACAGGTCCCCCTCTTCTGTTGGCCCTCTGTGGCTTGCCCGCTCCACCCTGCCACGGAAACCAGCCCCAGTTGAGGGCGCATGACAACGGCGCCGGCGCCCCCTGCCCCGGGGGCGCCGGCGCCGCGTGGCCCGGCCGTCGGGTCCCTCAGCCGTCCTTGCCCGGCTTGGCACCGTCCTTGGCCGACGTGCCGTCGTCCAGCGCCAGGCCGTCCTCGGCGTGGACGGTCTTGTCGAGGGTGCCGAGGGCGTCGTCGGCGCTGAGGGTGCCGATCCCCTCGCCGAGGGCGTGGGACGGGGTGACCGCCGCGACGACGAAGCCGGTGGCGAGGGAGGCGATGGCGAGCATGCTGCGCTTCTTCATGCCTGACACAACTGCGGGAACGGGTCAGGGGTCACGGACTTGTCCCACCATCAGGAGGGCGGATGGACGATGGTGACGGCCACATCCGTGTCGAGGCAACGGCCCTGCACGGCGGCGGCGGTGTCCGCGATGTCCTGGCGGCCACGTCCGGCTCTCGCCCCAGATCGCGGACGGGTGACCGGCAGGCGTCCTCCGCCTGCGCAGGCCCCCGGCCCCGGCCCTTGGAAGAGGCCCGGCGAGGCCTCGGTCCCTTCGCCCCCGGAAGAGGCCCCTCGGCCCGGAAGAACGTTCCTGCAGTCGCCGCGGCAGCCCGTGGTCTCACACTGCCGCCGCAGCCGCGTCCGCCCGCTTCGCGAGCGCTGCCGCCGCCGCGCCCACCAGGCCCGCGTCGGTGCCCATCTGGGCCGGGGTCACGGTCAGGCGCTGGACGAACGACAGGGTCGCGTAGTCGGTGAGGGCCTTGCGCAGGGGCGTGAAGAGGATGTCGCCCGCCTTGCCCACTCCCCCGCCGATCACGGCGATGTCGACCTCGACGAGGGTCGCGGTGGCCGCGATGCCGGCGGCCAGGGCCTGCGCGGCGCGTTCGAAGGAGGCCACGGCGACCGGGTCGCCGGCCCGGGCCGCGGCGGCCACCGCGGCGGCGGAGGTGTCGCCGTCCGGGCCGGGCTGCCAGCCGTTCTCCAGGGCACGCCGGGCGATGTTGGGTCCGCTGGCGATGCGCTCCACGCAGCCACGCGCACCGCACGGACAGGGGTCGCCGTCGAGGTCCACGCTGATGTGACCGATGTGACCGGCGTTGCCGGTGGGGCCAGGGTGCAGTCGGCCGTTGAGGACCAGACCGCCGCCGACACCCGTGGAGACGACCATGCACAGCGCGTTGTCGTGGCCGCGGGCGGCGCCCTGCCAGTGCTCCGCGGCGGTGATCGCCACACCGTCGCCGATCAGCTCCGCGGGCAGGTCACCGGCGGTGGCACGGACCCGTGCGACGAGCGGGTAGTCGCGCCAGCCGGGCACGTTCACCGGGGACACCGTGCCGGCGGAGGCGTCCACGGGGCCGGCGCTGCCGATACCGAGGGCGTGCACACGGTCCCACAGCGGCGAGCCGGTCAGCTCGCGGAGCACCTCCTCGACGGCCCGCATCACGGTGTCGCCGTCCTCCCGGGCGGGCGTCGGGCGCTGCGCGCGGACCAGGATCGTGCCGTGGCCGTCGACCAGCGCTCCGGCGATCTTGGTGCCGCCGATGTCGAGCGCGGCCACGAGGTCGGTGTGCATCAGTGTCGATTCTCCCCGTCAACCTTGGAAAAGGGCTGGCCGGTCCAGCGGTGGGGACGTGGGCCGGAGACTGTGGGGACAGTCTCCCCTGGGTGTGACAACGTTGTCCAGGCCCTATGCTCGACGCCACATCCTCATACAAGACCATGGATCGCGCCTACCCCGCCGACGACGACAGGACACCGCATCGTGCCCGAGACCGCACGCCGAGCAGACCGCCTCTCCGCAACGCGATACGGCAACCGTCCGACCATGAAGGACGTGGCGGCCCGTGCCGGGGTCGGCCTCAAGACCGTCTCCCGTGTCGTCAACGGGGAGCCCGGCGTCACGCCGGAGACGGAACGGCGCGTCCAGGAGGCCATCGACGCCCTCGGTTTCCGCCGCAACGACAGCGCACGGGTGCTGCGCAAGGGCCGTACGGCGAGCATCGGACTGGTCCTGGAGGATCTCGCCGACCCGTTCTACGGGCCGCTCAGCCGCTCCGTGGAGGAGGTGGCCCGCGCCCACGGCGCCCTGCTGATCAACGGCTCCAGCGCGGAGGACCCGGACCGCGAGCAGGAACTGGTGCTGGCGCTGTGCGCGCGCCGTGTGGACGGGCTGGTGGTGATCCCGGCCGGTGACGACCACCGGTACCTGGAGCCGGAGCTCAAGGCGGGGGTGGCCACGGTGTTCGTGGACCGGCCGGCCGGGAAGATCGACGCCGACGTCGTCCTCTCGGACAACTACGGCGGCGCCCGCGGCGGGGTCGCCCACCTGATCGCCCACGGGCACCGCCGGATCGGGTTCATCGGCGACATGCCCCGCATCCACACCGCGGCCGAGCGGCTGCGCGGCTACCGGGCCGCCATGGAGGACGCGGGCATACCGGTGGACGACTCCTGGATGTCCCTGGGCGTCACCGACCCCGAGCGGGTGCGCCGGGCGGCCGAGGAGATGCTCCGCGGCCCGCACCCGGTCACCGCGATCTTCGCGGGCAACAACCGGGTGACGGTCACCGTGATCCGGGTGCTCGCCGAGCAGACCCGCCGTGTCGCCCTCGTCGGCTTCGACGACATCGAGCTCGCCGACCTGCTCCAGCCGGGGGTCACGGTCGTCGCCCAGGACGCGGCGGCCCTCGGCCGTACCGCCGCCGAGCGCCTGTTCCGCCAGCTGGACGGCGACCTGGTCGCCCCGGAGCGCATCGAGCTGCCGACCCGGCTGATCACCCGCGGCTCGGGCGAGCTGCCGCCGGCGGACTGAGCGGCCCGTGGAGGAGCGCACCCTTCGGGCACTCGGCCTGGCCGAGGCGCCGCGTGAGCATCCGCTGCTGTATCCGGGCGCCTGGCCCGAGGAGTCCGGGCTCCTCGCCGGGGACCGGCTGCTGCCCCTGGACCGCCTGGTGCACGAGGACCGCGTCCCCGTCCTCGCCATCGGCTCCAACGCCTGCCCGGGCCAACTGCGGCACAAGATGGACCAGTTCGGGATCACCTCCCCGGTCCCGATGGTGCGGACCCGGGTGACGGGCGTCGACGTGGGCGTCTCCGCGCACGTGAGCCGCATGGGGTACGTGTCGGCGTCGCCGGTCGACGCGCCCGGAAACCTACGGGAGTTGTTCGTCCTCTGGCTCGACGCCGAACAACTCGCGGTGATCGACGCGAGCGAGGGCGTGCCGCTGCCGGCCGGGAACTACCACCGGGCCTGGCTGCCCGCGCCCGACGTACGGATCGAACTCGCGGACGGCACCACGCTGCCCGGGGCGTACGCGTACGTCAACCGGCACGGCGTCCTGCACGACGGCACCGGCACCCCCCGCATCCACCCTGGCCAGCGGGCGCTGCTCACCGAACTCCTGGTGGAACTGCCGCGTCTGCGGGAGCTGTTCGGTGTCACGCCCGAGCAGTTCTGCGCGCGGGCGCGCTCCGACCGGCGGCTGTGCGAGCGGGGCACGCGGCTGTTCGTCCAGGAGAAGCTGGTCACGGCCTCCGCTCTGGAGCGGTACGCGGCGGCCACGGCGGTCTCCGCGGGCTCTCAGCGGACCGGGAGCCCGGGGACCGGTGCGTCGTTGTCGCCGCTCTGGAGGTAGCCTGTCGCGCGCTCGTCAGGCGGAAGCCGTCAGATCACCCCGCCGCGGTGCCGCGAAAGCCTCCAGGTCGGCGCGCGTCAGACCGCTGAGCCGGGCGACCTCGGCGATGTCGAGGGCGCCGCAGTCCAGACCGCGCAGCAGGTAGCCGCTGAGGGCCTTGGCGGTGGCGGGCTCGTCCATGACGTCGCCGCCGGTGCGGTTGGCGTAGCGGGCGAGGCGGCCGGCGGCCTGTTGGAAGCCCTCGCGGTAGAAGGCGAAGACGGCGGCGTAGCGCGTGGGGATGTGGCCGGGGTGCATGTCCCAGCCCTGGTAGTAGGCGCGGGCGAGGGCCCGGCGGGTGAGGCCGTAGTGCAGCCGCCAGGCGGCGTGGACCTTCTCGGCCGGGCCCACGGGCAGGACGTTGGTGGAGCCGTCCGACACCCTCACGCCCGTCCCCGCCGCCGCGACCTGGATGATCGCCTTGGCGTGGTCGGCGGCCGGGTGGTCGCTGGCCTGGTAGGCGGCGGAGACGCCGAGGCAGGCGCTGTAGTCGAAGGTGCCGTAGTGCAGGCCCGTGGCGCGGCCCTGCGAGGCCTGGATCATGCGGGCGACCGTCGCCGTGCCGTCGGCGGCGAGGATGGCCTGGCTGGTCTCGATCTGGATCTCGAAGCCGATCCGGCCGGGCTCGAGGCCGTGCGCCTTCTCGAATGCCTCCAGCAGCCGCACCATGGCGGTGACCTGCTCGGGGTACGTCACCTTCGGCAGGGTGAGGACCAGGCCGTCGGGCAGGCCGCCGGCCTCCATCAGGCCGGTGAGGAAGATGTCGAGGGTGCGGATGCCGCGGTCGCGTACCGGCGCCTCCATGCACTTCATGCGGATGCCCATGTACGGCGCCGCCGTGCCCTCGGCGTACGCCTCGGCGATCAGGCGGGCCGCGCGGGCGGCGGTCTTGTCCTCCTCGGCGTCGGGGCGGTTGCCGTAGCCGTCCTCGAAGTCGACGCGCAGGTCCTCGATCGGCTCACGCTCCAGCTTGGCGCGCACGCGCGCGTACACGGGCTCGGCGAGCTCGTCGGACAGTCCAAGGACGGCGGCGAACGAGGCCGCGTCCGGGGCGTGTTCGTCGAGGAGGGCGAGGGCCTTCTCACCCCAGGAGCGGATCGTGTCGGCGGCGAAGGCGTCGCCGGGGACGTAGACGGTGTGGACGGGCTGGCGGGTGCCGGGGTCTCCGGGATAGCGGCGCTCCAGTTCGGCGTCGACGGGCGCGAGGGAGGCGCTGATCTCCTCGCTGACGGCGCCCGCGAGGCTCGTCGCCACCTTCTCCTGCTGGCCCTGACCCATCCCACACCCTCCATTTTCCGCTCTACGGAATCAACAATCCGTAGAGCGAAGTTATCGGGCGACCTTCCCGCTGGTCAACACCGTCTTACGTCGCGATCCACTCCCCCATCTCGGCATGTTCACGTCCATCTGGCACTGTTTCACACGGAAGCACGCACAACTCCACACCGCCCTCGTACGACTCGCCCCGGAAGCCGCCACAGCCCCACAGAAGGAGCTCCTGTGCCGAACCACAGCCGGGTCACGCGCCGCCTGGGACTCCAGTCCGCGTTAGCGGCCGCGGTCGCCCTGCCGCTCTCCAGTACAGCACTCTCCTCCGCGCCCGCCTCGGCGGAGGAACACCTCAGCGGCCCGCTGGAGGTCATGTCGTTCAACCTGCGCTTCGCGAGCTCGGCCGAACCGAACAGCTGGGCCGCCCGCAGGCCGGTGATGCGCGACCTGCTGCGCCGCGAGCGCCCCCATGTCATCGGCACCCAGGAGGGCCTCTACCAGCAGCTGCGCGACATCGAGGCCGACCTCGGCGCGCACTACGACTGGATCGGCACCGGGCGTGCGGGCGGCAGCCGTGACGAGTTCATGGCGATCTTCTACGACACCCGCCGGCTCGCCCCGCTGGAGTACGACCACTACTGGCTCTCCGACACGCCGAACGTGATCGGCTCCAACACCTGGGGCAACGCCTCGATCCGCATGGTCACCTGGGTCCGCTTCCGCGATCTGCGCGACGGCGACCGGGAATTCTCCGTCCTCAACACCCACCTCGACAACGCCAGCCAGTACGCACGCGCGCGTGCCGCCTCGCTGATCGCGCAGCGGATCGCCGGGCTCGACCGGTCGCTGCCGCTCGTCGTGACGGGCGACTTCAATGTCGCGGCACACCAGAACCCCGTCTACGACACCATGCTGGGCGCGGGTCTGGTCGACACCTGGGACGCGGCCGCCGAGCGGAGCGAGCTGTACGGGACGTTCCACGGCTACAAGCCGCTGATGCCCGGCGGCGCCCGTATCGACTGGATCCTCGCCACGCCGGGCGTGACGGTGCACCGGGCGTCGATCAACACGTTCGCGGTGAACGGGCAGTTCCCGAGCGATCACCTGCCGGTGCAGGCGGCGCTGAGTCTGCGGTAGCGCGAGGCCCCCGTGACCGGTGCCGGTCACGGGGGCCTCGTACAGCTCTGGAGCCGATCAGCCCTTGCGGGTCTTGATCTCCTCGGTCAGCTGCGGGACGACGTCGAACAGGTCGCCGACGACGCCGTAGTCGACCAGGTCGAAGATCGGGGCCTCGGGGTCCTTGTTGATGGCCACGATGGTCTTCGAGGTCTGCATACCGGCCCGGTGCTGGATCGCGCCGGAGATGCCGGAGGCGATGTACAGCTGCGGCGAGACGCTCTTGCCGGTCTGGCCGACCTGGTTGGTGTGCGGGTACCAGCCCGCGTCGACGGCGGCACGCGAGGCACCGACGGCCGCGCCGAGGGAGTCGGCGAGCGCCTCGATGATCGCGAAGTTCTCCGCGCCGTTCACGCCACGGCCACCGGAGACCACGATCGCGGCCTCGGTCAGCTCCGGACGGCCCGTCGACTCACGCGGCGTACGGCCGGTGATCTTCGTGCCGGTCGCCTTCTCGGAGAAGGTCACGTTCAGGGCCTCGACCGCACCGGCGGCCGGAGCCGCCTCGACCGCCGCGCTGTTCGGCTTGACGGTGATGACCGGGGTGCCCTTGGTGACACGGGACTTGGTGGTGAAGGACGCGGCGAACACCGACTGCGTGGCCACCGGGCCCTCGTCGCCGGCCTCCAGGTCGACGGCGTCGGTGATGATGCCGGAGCCGATGCGCAGCGCCAGGCGCGCGGCGATCTCCTTGCCCTCGGCGGAGGACGGCACCAGCACGGCGGCCGGGGAGACCTGCTCGTAGGCGGCCTGCAGGGCGTCCACCTTCGGGACGACCAGGTACTCGGCGTACTCGGACGCCTCGTGGGTGAGGACCTTGACCGCGCCGTGCTCGGCGAGCGTGGCGGCGGTGTCGGCGGCACCCTTGCCGAGGGCGACGGCGACGGGCGCGCCGATGCGGCGGGCCAGGGTCAACAGCTCCAGGGTGGGCTTGCGGACGGCACCGTCCACGTGGTCGACGTAGACGAGAACTTCAGCCATGGGATTGCTCTCCTGCGGATTGCGAAGTCTGAGGGGCGGTAAGGGTGTTGAGCCTTAGATGAACTTCTGGCTCGCGAGGAACTCAGCGAGCTGCTTGCCGCCCTCGCCCTCGTCCTTGACGATCGTGCCGGCCGTGCGGGCCGGGCGCTCGGCCACGGCGTCGACCTTGGTGTAGGCACCCTCGAGACCGACCTCCTCGGCCTCGATGTCCAGGTCGGACAGGTCCCAGGACTCCACCGGCTTCTTCTTGGCCGCCATGATGCCCTTGAAGGACGGGTAACGCGCCTCGCCCGACTGGTCGGTGACGGACACGACCGCCGGCAGGGAGGCCTCGAGCTGCTCGGAGGCGGCGTCGCCGTCGCGGCGGCCCTTGACCGTGCCGTCCTCGACGGAGACCTCGGAGAGCAGGGTGACCTGCGGGACGCCCAGCCGCTCGGCGACCAGCGCCGGTACGACGCCCATGGTGCCGTCGGTGGAAGCCATGCCGGAGATGACCAGGTCGTAGCCGGCCTTCTCGATGGCCTTGGCCAGGACCAGGGAGGTGCCGATGGCGTCGGTGCCGTGCAGGTCGTCGTCCTCGACGTGGATGGCCTTGTCGGCGCCCATGGACAGCGCCTTGCGCAGCGCGTCCTTGGCGTCCTCGGGGCCCACCGTCAGGACGGTGATCTCCACGTCGTCGTCGGAGTTCTCGGAGATCTGCAGCGCCTGCTCGACCGCGTACTCGTCCAGCTCGGAGAGCAGACCGTCCACGTCGTCCCGGTCGACGGTCAGGTCATCGGCGAAGTGCCGGTCGCCAGTGGCGTCGGGCACGTACTTCACAGTGACAACGATCCTCAAGCTCACGCCGGCTCTCCTACTGCATCGTCATTTCTCGGCTGCCTGCCTGCAGGCAGCATAGGCGCCTCAAGCGGCCCATCCCGGTCGGGGCGACCCACGCTCCGAGCGAAATATTACTCGTCAGTACATCCAGTTCCTGCCCGCTAAGCAAGCGCTTTGAACTGTGACCTTCGCAACGCAGCGTAACCGGAACTCGACGGCCGCGCAGCAGGGGATCGCACGGGAATCAGTCACGCAGGCCGTTGAAGCGGCCCTGGTGATACAGCAGGGGCCGGCCGGTGCCGGTGGGTTCGCCGAGGAGGACCTCGGCGAGCACGATGCGGTGGTCTCCGGCGGGCACGCGCGCGACGACGCGGCACACCATCCAGGCCAGGACGCCGTCGAGCACGGGGACGCCCTCGGGTCCCTCGCGCCAGGCGGTGGAGGCGCCGAAGCGGTCGGCGCCGCTGCGGGCGAAGGTGGCGGCCAGCTCCTGCTGGTGCTCGCCGAGGATGTGGACGCCGACGTGGTCGGTCATCGCTATCGCCGGCCAGCTGGAGCCGCCGGTGCCGATGCCGAACGAGATCATCGGGGGCTCGGCGGAGACGGAGGTGAGGGAGGTGGCCGTGAAGCCGACCGGGCCGGCGGCGCCCCGGGCGGTGATCACCGCGACGCCCGCCGCATGCCGCCTGAAGACGGAGCGCAGCAGGTCGGGCGTGGCGACCCTGGGAGTGGCGAGGTCGGGCGTGGCCGTCATCGAGGCGTCCTGAGTTCGTGCCCGGGGAGAAGGAAGTCCGAAGGCATGCCGGTCAGGCTGACGATAAGTGGTAGGCGCAGTCAAGTTGGTTCCGGGATGTGGGAGATGGTTCACGGCCGCGTCACGTCCCTCACACCGCTTCCCCCAGGGCGGCGATCACGTCGGCCTTCCGCGGCTGGCCGGTGGCGCGCCGTACGACGCGGCCGTCGGCGTCGAGGACCAGCACGGTGGGGGTCTTGAGGATGTCCAGCCGTCGTACGAGGTCCAGGTGGGCCTCGGCGTCGATCTCGACGTGCGTCACGCCCGGGACCAGCCCGGCGACCTCGCCGAGGATCCGCCGGGTCGCCCGGCAGGGCGCGCAGAAGGCGCTGGAGAACTGCACGAGGGTGGCGCGCTCGCCGAGGTCCGTGCCGAGCTCGGCCGCGCCGAGCCGCTTTCCGTCGTCCCGCCCGCGCACCCGTACTCTCCCGTTCCGCCGCCGTTGCAGCACTCCGTAGGCGCTCGCCGCCGCGAGCACCAGGACGCACACCACCAGTCCGGTCATCACCTCCTTCCAGCGTTCACGAGACCGCAAAGATTCCCGCCCCCCACGGGGTGCCGCTGGGGAACCCTTGCGTCCTGGACATCGATGTGAGGGGGCCGCGCTTCGGGGCGGCCGTGACGACCGTGGTCCTGGGCGGTCGTCCTGGTCACGGGAAGCGCGTGGCTGCCGGCGTGGCAGACCCTGGCGTTCGCGCTGGGCGCGGCGGGCGGAGTGATCCCGCCGTACGGCCGGCTGTTCCGGAAGGCCGTACGTCCCCGGCTCGGGCCGCCGACCGGGTTCGAGGCGCCCGAACCGCCGCGGTTCGCCCAGGCGGTCGGGCTGCTCTTCGCCGGCCTCGGCCTGGTCGGCTACACGCTGGGGCCCGAATGGCTGGCGCTCGCCGCGACCGGGGCCGCGCTCGCGGCGGCCTTCCTGAACGCGGTGTTCGGGTACTGCCTGGGGTGCGAACTGTACCTGCCGGTACGGCGGATGACGGTGCGCACGGAGTAACGGCGAGGCAAAACCCCGAGGTGGTCACAGGTTCGACGTGACGAGAATCTCGCCATTGACGGGCACGAGGACTGGCTACCCGGCCGTTCTTCGGGCACGATCTGCGACAAGCCGAAAACCTACGGCTGCGTAACTTTCGGACTGGGAATTCCTTCCCAGGCGGAGAAGGAAGGGTCCAACCCGCCCATGGCAGAACTCGTCTACCGTCCCGTCGTCGGTCTGGCCCGCACCTTGTTCAAGGTGTGGGACCTCAAGATCGACTGCAAGGGTTCGGAGAACATCCCGCGCTCGGGCGGCGCCGTGTTGGTGAGCAACCACATCAGCTATCTGGACTTCGTCTTCAACGGCCTGGCGGCGCTGCCGCAGAGACGACTTGTTCGTTTCATGGCGAAGGAGTCCGTCTTCCGGCACAAGATCTCCGGGCCGCTCATGCGAAGCATGAAGCACATCCCCGTGGACCGTAAGCAGGGGGAGGCGGCGTACGCGCACGCGCTGGACTCGCTCAGGTCGGGCGAGATCGTCGGGGTCTTCCCGGAGGCGACGATCTCGCAGTCGTTCACGCTGAAGAGCTTCAAGTCGGGCGCCGCGCGCATGGCCCAGGAGGCGGGCGTGCCGCTGATCCCGATGGCGGTGTGGGGCACGCAGCGACTGTGGACCAAGGGCCACCCGCGCAACTTCAAGCGCAGCCACATCCCCGTCACCATCCGGGTCGGCGAGGCGATCGAGGCCTCCCGCGACAAGTACGCCGGAGCCGTCACCCGGCAGCTGCGCGAGCGGGTGCAGGAGCTGCTGGAGGCGGCGCAGCGCGCCTACCCGGTACGGCCCACGGGCCCGGACGACACGTGGTGGATGCCGGCGCACCTGGGCGGCACCGCCCCTACGCCGGAGCAGGTGCGCGCGGCCGAGGCGCACTGACGCCCCGGCCCCGTACCCGCGGCCGGCCCGGCTCCGACGTGCCTGTATCCGGCCGGAGTTCGGTCGTGACCGGCTCGGACACGCGCCTGCGGGCCGAAGGCACCGCGCACCGTGGCGGAATGCCCTGGTGGGTCCCCTCGCTCAGGGAATCGGCACCGCCGTGCCGCTCACCCGGACGCGGGGGTCGGTGGCGCGCAGTTCCACCGTGAGGGTCGACGGGCGGCCCAGGTCGTGGCCCTGGTGGAGGGTCAGTCGGGCGTCCGGGGTGACGGTCCCGATTTCGCGCAGGTACGCGCCGAAGGCCGCGGCGGCCGCGCCGGTGGCGGGGTCCTCCACCACACCGCCCACCGGGAATGGGTTGCGTACGTGGAAGACCGTCTCGGACTCACGCCACACGAGCTGAACGGTGGTCAGGTCGAGGCGGCCCATCAGGCGCAGCAGCCGCTCGAAGTCGTAGTCGAGGTCGGCGAGGCGTGCGCGGCCGGCCGCCGCGAGCACGAGATGGCGGGCACCGGCGTAGGCGATGCGGGGCGGCAGGGCCGGGTCCAGTTCGGTGGACTGCCAGTCGAGGGCGGCCAGCGCCTCGGCCACATCGGCGTCCTCGGCCCCGGTGACATAGGGCTCGACGCTGGTGAGGGTCGCGCGCAGGGCGCCGGTGCCTTCCGCCGTGACCGACACCGGGACGGGCCCGGCCGGGGTGTGGAAGAGCAGGTCACCCGGTCCGATCCGCTCCGCGAGGGCGACGGCGGTCGCGACCGTGGCGTGGCCGCAGAACGGCACCTCGGCCTTGGGGCTGAAGTAGCGGACCGTGAAGACCCGGCCTGGCTCACCGCCCTGGTGCTCCGGCGGGACGGTCAGGAAGGCCGTCTCCGAGTAGCCGATCTCCGCGGCGACGGCCAGCATCGCGTCGTCGTCGAGCCCGCTCGCGTCGAGCACGACACCGGCCGGGTTGCCACCGGCCGGGTCGTGGGAGAAGGCCGTGTAGCGCAGGACACGGGCTGTCGTCTGGCTGGTCGTCGTCATATCGGCTGCAACGCGGCGCGGGTACGCGATGTTCCCTCCGCCGGACCGCCTGTCCTTCACGCCCGAGGCGGGACCGGGGCGTGCACGGTGATCCGCGCGCCCGGGCTGAACTTCACAGCAGCTCGGCCAGTTCGGCGGCCGCCGCCTCGACATCGGCGACCGGCATCGGCGCCATGCTCTCCAGCAGGAAGATGCCGGAGGTCGTCCGCTCGGTCAGCCGGGTGCGCGGGCCCTGGCGCCAGTTCCAGCGACGGCAGGTCACGCCCGCGTCGTCGCGCCAGACCACCTCCCCGGCGTCGGGGTGTTCGACGGCCTCCGCACCGCCGGCGACGGTCACGAAGTCCTCCTCGCCCGTGGCACGGACCAGGCGCATCCCGCCCTGGATGCGGTCGATGTCCTCGCCGCCGACGGGGATCAGGTGGGCGACGCTGACGGCGTTGTAGAGGTCGACGAGGAGGTTGATGCGGGGCAGGCCCGCCTCCGACAGGGCCCGCTTCGCCAGCGCCTCCGCCGAGTTGCGGGTGCGGGACGGCTTCGAGCCGAACGCCGTGTAGACCTCGCGCCACGCGGCCATGTGCGGATCCTCGTGCGGGGGGCGCCCGTCCAGGCGCACGGCGAGCCGGCGGGCGGCGTCGTCGAGGAGCGCTGAACTGGCGTCGTTGCTGGGGCCGTTGACCAAGTCGTGCGCCTCGATGGCCACGTGCGTGAAGCCGGGCGCGAGGGCGCATACCTCGTCGGACACGGTCAGCGTGAGAGGCATGGTCCGCCTTGCCTCTAAAGAGCGGTCGGGAGCGTCCGCCACAGGGACGGCCGGTCGGGCGCGGCCTTGAGGACGCCCAGCACGACCGGATGAGGTACAGCATACAGGACTGGATAGTCCATCTGGTTGGACTCCGGGTCGGGAACGAAGGCCAGCCGCTCGCCGTCCAGGGAGAACTGGGCGTCCACTCCGGGTTTGTTGCCCCGGGGATCCTGCCGGTGCCAGGCGCCGTTGAAGCGGACGGCGACCAGACCGTGGACGGCTTCGAACTTCTGGTAGCACAGCGCGGTCGGGATGTCCTCGGCCCGCAGCAGCGCGGCCAGCGCGTGGGCCTTGGCGTAGCAGATGCCGGTGCCCTGTTCCAGGACGTCGGAGGCGCGCCAGGTGACGCGCGGATCGCCGGAGTCCTGCGAGTGCGGGATGGTGTCGCGTACGAACTCGAACGCTGCTCGCGCATACTCATACGAGTCGGCGGCCCCACGGGCGAGCCGGGCAGCCGTCTCGCGGACCAGGGGGTGATGGTGGTCGATCGTCTCGTCGGCGGCCAAGTAGGCGGAAAGGTCAGGGGTTTCCTGGATCAGCTGCATGCGCGCAGAGCATAGGTATGCGCCCGACCGAGAGTCAATGCATTTTCGATCGAGCGCATATCTATGCAGCCATCCTCGGCGGACCGTCAGCCGGACCCGTCAGCGGGCCATCTCCTCCTTCAGGGCCGCCACGAACGTGTCGACGTCCTCTTCTGTGGTGTCGAAGGAGCACATCCAGCGGACGTCTCCCGCGGCCTCGTCCCAGAAGTAGAAGCGGAACCGCTTCTGCAGGCGCTCGCTCACGTCGTGCGGCAGGCGCGCGAAGACCGCGTTGGCCTGCACCGGGTGGAGGATCTCCACGCCGTGCACGGCCCGCACGCCCTCGGCGAGACGCTGGGCCATCTCGTTGGCGTGGCGGGCGTTGCGCAGCCACAGGTCCTTGGCGAACAGGGCCTCCAGCTGCACCGACACGAAGCGCATCTTGGAGGCGAGCTGCATGGACAGCTTGCGCAGGTGCTTCAGGTGGCTGACGGCGTCCTGGTTGATGACGACGACGGCTTCGCCGAACAGGGCGCCGTTCTTCGTGCCGCCCAGGGAGAGGAGGTCGACGCCGGCCGCGTTGGTGAACGCCCGCAGCGGGACGTTCAGGGTGGCGGCGGCGTTGGCCAGCCGGGAGCCGTCGAGGTGCACCTTCATGCCGCGCGCGTGCGCGTGCTCGCAGATGGCCCGGATCTCGTCCGGCGTGTAGACGGTGCCCAGCTCGGTGGCCTGGGCGATCGAGACGACCTGCGGCATCGCGCGGTGCTCGTCGTCCCAGCCGTACGCCTGCCGGTCGATCAGCTCGGGCGTGAGCTTGCCGTCGGGCGTCGGCACGGTGAGCAGCTTCAGGCCGCCGACCCGCTCGGGTGCCCCGCACTCGTCGACGTGGATGTGCGCGCTCTCGGCGCAGATCACCGCGCCCCAGCGGTCGGTGACCGCCTGGAGGGCGACGACGTTGGCGCCGGTCCCGTTGAACACCGGGAACGCCTCGGCGGTGGCGCCGAAGTGGCTGCGTATGACGCGCTGCAGGTTCTCGGTGTACGCGTCTTCGCCGTACGCGACCTGGTGCCCGCCGTTGGCCAGGGCCAGGGCGGCGAGCACCTCCGGGTGGGCCCCGGCGTAGTTGTCACTGGCGAAACCGCGGACCTCCGGGTCGTGATGGCGACGCGCGTCGGTCTTCGGGGGATTCACGGCTTCTCGGTCAGCCACAGACGGTTTCCGTTCACTTCCGCGGCGGGCTTCTCCCAGACTCCGGCGACGGCCTCGGCGAGGTCCTTGACGTCCGTGAAGCCCGCGAACTTCGCGTTGGGGCGCTCGGCGCGCATCGCCTCGTGCACCAACGCCTTCACGACCAGGATGACAGCCGCGGAGGTCGGTCCGTCAGGACCACCGGCCTTGCGGAAGTAGTCGGCCATGGCCAGGGTCCACGCCTCGGCGGCGGCCTTGGCGGCGGCGTACGCGGCGTTGCCCGCCGTCGGCTTGCTCGCGCCCGCCGCGCTGATCAGGACGTACCGGCCGCGGTCGCTGCGCTGCAGCGCCTCGTGGAAGGCGAGGGAGGTGTGCTGCACGGTGCGCACCAGCAGCATCTCCAGGAACTCCCAGTCGTCGAGGCTGGTCCTGGTGAAGGTCTCGCTGCCGCGCCAGCCGCCGACGAGGTGGACCAGGCCGTCGACCCGGCCGAACTCCTTCTCGGTGCGCGCGGCCCAGTCACGGGTGGCCTGCAGGTCGAGCAGGTCGACCGTCTCGCCGGTGACGGTCGCGCCGCCCTGCGCGTAGCGTGCCGCGTCGACGGCCTCCGACAGCCGCTCCGGGTCGTTGTCCGCGCCGACGACGGTCGCACCCGCTTCCGCGAGCCTGAGCAGCGCCGCCCGCCCGGCGGGTCCGCCCGCACCGGCCACCGCGATCACCGCACCGCTGAGCGCCCCGTTCCCCGCCATGATCTTCGCCTCCTGCGCAGTGTTGCCGGTGTCGCGGTCGCTCACGCGGCGACCCGCTCGGCGCTGTCCGCCGTGATGCCCTTGGTGGAGGCGATCACGTTCTTCAGCTTCTTCGACAGTGCCTCATAGAACATGCTCAACGGAAACTCGTCCGGAAGCACGTCATCGACGAGTTTCCGCGGCGGCTGCGTCAGATCCAGGGCGTCGGGGCCCTTGGCCCACTTGGAGCCCGGGTGCGGGGCGAGGTAGGTGGAGACCAGCTCGTAGCCCGCGAACCAGTGGACCAGCTTCGGCCGGTCGATGCCCTCGCGGTACAGCTTCTCGATCTCGGCGCACAGCTGGTTGGTGACCTGCGGGGCGCGCTGCCAGTCGATGAACAGCTTGTTGTCGGTCCAGCGGACGACGTCGTGCTTGTGCAGGTAGGCGAAGAGCAGCTGGCCGCCGAGGCCGTCGTAGTTGCGCACCCGCTCGCCGGTGACCGGGAAGCGGAACATGCGGTCGAACAGCACCGCGACCTGGACGTCACGGGCCTGCGGGACGCCGTCCTTCTCCAGCTTCACGGCCTCCTTGAAGGCGGTGAGGTCGCAGCGCAGCTCCTCCAGGCCGTACATCCAGAACGGCTGGCGCTGCTTGATCATGAACGGGTCGAACGGCAGGTCGCCGTGGCTGTGGGTGCGGTCGTGGACCATGTCCCACAGCACGAAGGCCTCTTCGCAGCGCTTCTGGTCGTGAACCATGGCGGCGACGTCCTCGGGCAGCTCCAGGCCCAGGATGTCGACGGCGGCGGCGGTCACGCGGCGGAAGCGGGCGGCCTCGCGGTCGCAGAAGATGCCGCCCCAGCTGAACCGCTCGGGGGCCTCGCGCACGGCGATGGTCTCGGGGAACAGGACGGCGGAGTTGGTGTCGTAGCCGGCCGTGAAGTCCTCGAACTTGATGCCGCAGAACAGCGGGTTGTCGTAGCGGGTGCGCTCCAGCTCGGCCAGCCAGTCGGGCCAGACCATGCGCAGCACGACCGCCTCGAGGTTGCGGTCGGGGTTGCCGTTCTGCGTGTACATCGGGAAGACGACCAGGTGCTGCAGGCCGTCCTTGCGGTTCCGGGCCGGCTGGAAGGCCAGCAGCGAGTCGAGGAAGTCGGGCACCTCGAAGCCGTCGTCGGCCCAGCGGCGCAGGTCCTTGACGAGGGCCTCGTGGTAGGCGCGGTCGTGCGGCAGCAGCGGGGAGAGCTCCTCGACGGCGTCGGCGACCTGGCGCACCGCCAGCTCGGCGTCGGCGGGGTCGGGGGCGCCCTCGGCGTCGAAGTCGATCGATCCGTCCTTGGCCTGCCATGGCCGGATCCGCTCCACGGCATCCTTGAGCACGGGCCACGCAGGGTGGTCCACCACCCTGGTCGCCGGAGGAACCTGCTCCTCCGCACCCACCTGCACAAGAATTTCCGTCATGTCCCACCCTCCACTGGAGAACCTCGCGTAAGAAGACCGTATACATACGAGGTTTCTCCCAGCAAGAGGATCTTTGAGAAATTATCCTGCGCAGCCCCCGCCTTCACCGCACTTTTTCCTGCCGGACACCGGATCGGCCGTGGCTACGCCAAACGGGCCACACTCTCTACGGCCGCCGCGGGCGCGGACGATACGGTCCACAGGGGCCGCGAGACCGCGGCCCGCCCATCGCCGCCGTCGACGGAAGCGAGTCGTGTCGTGAACCTCCTCACCATCGGTCACCGCGGAGTCATGGGTGTCGAACCCGAGAACACCCTCCGGTCCTTCGTCGCCGCGCAGGAGGCGGGTCTCGACGCCATCGAGCTCGATCTGCACCTGAGCAAGGACGGCGCCCTCGTCGTCATGCACGACACCGACGTGGACCGGACGACCGACGGCAGCGGGCCGATCGCCGAGAAGACCCTCGCGGAGTTGCGCGCCCTGGACGCGGGTCGCGGCGAGCGGGTCCCGGTGTTCGAGGAGGTCCTGGACGCCGTTCAGGCGCCGCTGCAGGCCGAGATCAAGGACGTGGCCGCCGCGCGGGCCCTGGCCGAGGTCATGCGGGAGCGGGATCTGGCCGGCCGGGTCGAGGTGTCCTCGTTCCACGACGAGGCGATCGCCGAGATCGCCCGGCTGGTGCCCGGCGTCCGCACCGCGCTGATCGCCAGCCGGTACGGCCTGGACATCGTGGAGCGCGCCGTCGACGCCGGTGCCGCCACGGTCTGCCTGAACATCCGGCGGCTGTCCCTGGAGGTCGTGGAGCACGCCCGCAGGGCGGACCTGAGGATCATCGGCTGGGTGGTGAACACGCAGGAGCACCTGCGGCTGGTGCGGGCCTTCGAGCTGGACGGCGCGACCACGGACTACCCGGAGATCAAGTCCCAGGCCGCTGCACGGCCCGGTGACACGCCTCCGTGATCAGACGAGTTCCTTGACCAGCAGCTCGAACCGCAGGTCGTCGCGCTGCGGGATGCCGAAGCGCTCGTCGCCGTACGGGAACGGGGTCGTCCGTCCGGTGCGGCGGTAGCCGCGGCGCTCGTACCAGGCGATGAGGTCGTCGCGGACGGAGATCACGGTCATGTGCATCTCCGTCACGCCCCAGGTCTCGCGGGCCTGCCGCTCCGCCTCCGCCAGGACGATCTTGCCGAGGCCGCCGCCCTGGAGGGTGGGGCTGACCGCGAACATGCCGAAGTAGGCGTGGGCACCGCGGTGTTCGAGCTGGCAGCAGGCGACGATCCGGCCGTCCTGTGCCACCGCCAGCAGGCGGCTGTCGGGCGACTTGATCACCTCCAGCACACCTTCCGGGTCGGTCCGCTGCCCCTGGAGGATGTCCGCCTCGGTGGTCCACCCGGCCCGGCTGGAGTCCCCTCGGTACGCCGACTCGATCAGCGCGACCAGTTCGTCCACGTCGGCGTCGGTGGCGTCGCGGAAGGTCAGTCCGGTGGCGGCGGTCTCCATGGGCGTACGTCTCCGTTTCCTGGCGTGCTGCTCGGCTCGGGCAGGGACGAGCGTAACCCTGCCACTAGGCCCTGTCGTCGAACTCCCGTCGTCCGCCCAAGGGCGGGCTCCGCGGCGTCAGGTGCGTGCTCTCGGCGTGCCGGGCCCTGGCCCACGTACTGGATGTACTTGGGCCGGGGCCCGGTGCGGCGAGAGTGCGTGCATGGCGTCGCGGAGCAGGCGGGAGTTCGACGACAGGGCCTAGGCTCCGGGTGCATGGTGCATGTACTCAGCAGCCGGATCCTGCTCCGCCCCACCGATCCCGAGCGCTCCCGCGCCTTCTACGGCGAGCAGCTGGGCCTCGCCGTGTACCGCGAGTTCGGTACGGGCCCGGAGCGCGGCACGGTCTACTTCCTCGGCGGCGGCTTCCTGGAGGTGTCGGGCCGGTCGGAGTCGGCGGCCTCCCCTGCCGTGCGGCTGTGGCTGCAGGTCGCGGACGTGACCGCCGCGCACGAGGAACTGCGGGCGAAGGGCGTCGAGATCGTACGGCCACCGGTCCGGGAGCCGTGGGGGCTGGTCGAGATGTGGATCGCGGATCCGGACGGGACGCCGATCGTGCTGGTGGAGGTACCGGCGGATCATCCGCTGCGGTATCGGCCCGGGATCTGAAAGGACGGACACCCCGGAGTCTGAAACGGCGGACACCCGGGGTCTGAGAGGGCGGACACCCGGGGATCTGAAGGGTGGGGTACGGGACCCACCGGCCGTCTGCACCGCGTCACCCGGGTCGGTGCTCCCAGCTCCGGTCGGTCCGGGTCAGTTCGCCGAAGCCCGCGCCGGTCAGGTGGTCGAGCATCGTGCGGTCGGTCTCCGGCTCGTAGGCGACGAGGCGGTCGACGCCGCACAGGCGGAGCCAGTCGGCGGCCTGGGCCAGGAGCCGGTGTTCCAGGCCGGTGCCGTACTGAGCCGGGTCGATGTGCAGGTTGCCGATGTCGGCGAGGCCGGCGGCGCGCACATGGCGTTCGGGGCGTTCCAGCGCGGTGTCGACTTCGATGAAGCCGAGGGCGCGGCCGTCGGCGTACGCCGTGAAGCGGGTGCCGCACTCCCCCAGCGTGCGCTCGACCGTGACGCCCGGCGGGAGGGGCTGCTGCGGCAGGTCGGCGACCCGGGCGATCAGGATCACCTCCGTGTCCCCGGCGTGCCGGAAGCCCGCGCGGTGGTAGGCGGCGCGGACGTGGGGCCAGTTGTGGGGCAGGCCGTAGAGGACCGGGGCGGGCAGGTCGCCGGAGGCGTACCCGGCGCGGACGTTCCAGCGGGCGAGCTGGGCCAGGCAGGCCGACATCAGCAGGTCGGCGGCCTCCTGGGAGTCGGGCCAGAAGGACGCCGGCGGATGGCACACGAACCAGCCGATCTCGCCGATGTTCCGATACGACTCCCCGACCTCGGCGTCGGCCCGGTAGCGCAGCAGGTGGGCCGCGGCGACGACGTACCGGCGCTGCTCGGCGACCAGGGTGACCCGCTCGGCCACCCACGGGTCGGTGATGAACTCGCCGGGCCGGCGTTCTAGGTCGCTGAGGACGGTGTTGACGGAGACGGAGACACCGGGGACGACGGCGGCGACATGCATGTTGACCAGGTCGGTGAGCTGGTCGCGGTCGTCGCGGCGGAAGGGACGCACCGTGAGCGCGGACATGCGGGACCTCCGGGCAGGCTGAAGGACTGCGGGGGCCGCCACGCGGTGCGGTACGGGGCGAGGGTACGCGGGGACGGGTGTGACGCACCAGTGGGTTTCGCCGGATGGCCGGGTACCCGGGCCGCGGCTTAGCGTGCTGGAGGAGACCGCTCTTCGGAAGGATCGCCATGAAGCCCGACATGCCGGTGACCGGCGGGCCCTGCTGGGCCGAGCTGCAGACCAGTGACCTGGAGGCGGCCAAGCGGTTCTACACACGGCTGTTCGGCTGGCGGCCGGAGCCGGGCGCCGGCCCGGAGGCGAGCGGCTACACCATCGCGCGCCTCGGGGACGCGGCGGTCGCCGGGCTGACGCCGCTGGACCAGGAGGAGCGGCCCGTCGCGTGGAACGTGTCCTTCGCCGTGACCGACGCGGACGCCGCCGCCCAGAAGGTGACGGCGGCCGGCGGGACGGTCCTGACCGCTCCCGTGGACGTGTTCGACATGGGCCGCTTCGTGGTGGCCGTCGATCCGACCGGCGCCGTCTTCCAGCTGTGGCAGGCCCGGGCCTTCCCGGGCGCCGGGCTGTTCAGCGCGCCGGGCTCGCTGGGCTGGGTCGAACTGCTGACCCGTGCACCGGAAGAGGCCGTTGCCTTTTACACGTCGGTGTTCGGCTGGAGCGCCACCGCCTCGGAGCGCTACACCCGGTGGGGCGTCGACGGCGCGGACTTCGGCGGCATGGTGACGATGGGCGACAAGTTCCCGCACGACGTGCCCGCGCACTGGCTGCCGTACTTCGCCGTGGCGGACGTCGACGCCACGACCGCCGTGGTTCAAAGGCACGGCACTGTCCTGATGGTGCCCACCTCCGTGCCCGGCGGGCCGCGCCTCGCGGTGCTGCGGGACCCGCAGGGTGCGATGTTCGGCGTCTACCGGGCGGGTGACGAGGCTTGAGGCGGGGCCACGGCTTGCGTTGCAGTGCGCTCCAGCCCCTAGCGTCGTTCGCACGACCAGCCCGAAGGGGAGAGAACCGTGCGTTACACACTGTTCGGCAAGACCGGTCTGCGCGTGAGCGAGCTGAGCCTCGGCGCCATGACCATGGGCGACGACCGGGGCTGGGGCGCCGGCAAGGAGACCAGCGCGCGGATCCTCGACGCCTACGCGGAGGCGGGCGGCAACTTCATCGACACCGCCAACAACTACACCGGCGGCAGCTCGGAGCGGATCCTCGGGGAGCTGCTCAAGGGGCGACGCGACAGGTTCGTGCTGGCCAGCAAGTACACCTGCGGGATCCGGGAAGGTGACGTCAACGCGGCGGGCAACCACCGCAAGAACCTGGTGCAGTCGGTGGAGGCGAGCCTGGAGCGGCTGAGCACCGACCGGCTGGACGTGCTGTGGGTGCACGCCCGGGACAACTTCACCCCCGTCGAGGAGGTCATGCGGGCCCTCGACGACCTCGTCCGGACCGGCAAGGTGCTGTACGTCGGCGTCTCCGACTGGCCGGCGTGGGAGATCGCCCAGGCCAACACCCTCGCGGAGCTGCGGGGATGGACCGCCTTCACCGGTTCGCAGCTGCGGTACAACCTGCTGGAGCGCACGCCGGAGCGTGAACTGCTGCCGCAGGCGCGGGCGTTCGACCTGGCGGTGCTGGCGTGGGCGCCTCTGGCGGCCGGGAAGCTCACCGGCAAGTACCGGCGGGGCGATTCCGGACGGCTCGGCTCGGGCGAGGAGGACCCGCGTGAGGAGGCGGTGATCAGCACCGTCCTGGAGATCGCCGAGCAGGGCGGCTGGAGCCCGGCCCAGGTGGCGCTGGCCTGGCTGCTGGCCCGGCCCGGCAACGCCGTCCCGATCATCGCGGCCACCAAGGAGAGCCAGCTCGCCGACAACCTCGGGAGCGTCGACGTCCGCCTCGACGCCGACGCCCTCGCCCGCCTCGACGAGGTGAGCGCGGTGCCGCTCGGCTTCCCGCACGACTTCCTCCGGGACCCGGCCGTCACCCGGAACGTCTACGGCGACCGCTGGGCGGACATCGACGACCGCCGCTCCACCCACCGCCGCACGGCGCACGACGTGCTCTGAGCAGGCCCGGCCTCCGGTGGCTCAGGTCCGCGGCGCGCCCAGGCGCCCCTCCAGCTGGCCCAGCAACTCGCCGAGCAGCGCGGCGAGTTCACCCAGCTCGGGGGCTTCCATTCCGGACAGTACGGCGGTCTCGTAGGCGAGTTGCTCGGGCAGGATGCCGTCGACGAGGTCACGTCCGGCGTCGGTGAGGCGGACGTGGGCGACGCGGCGGTCGCGGCTGTCGCCGCGGCGCTCCACCAGGCCGCGCTCGGTCAGCTGCTTGAGGCGTTTGGTGACGGCGGCGCCCGAGGAGAACGTCTCGCGGGCCAGCTCACTGGGGGTCAGCTCGTGTCCGGTGCGGCGCAGCGCGCCAAGCAGGTCGTACTCGGGGCGGGTCAGACCCGCGCGGCGCAGGGGGGCGTCCTCGGCCTGCTGGAGCAGGGCGGCGCAGCGGTTGATCCGGCCGATGATCTCCATGGGGCCGGTGTCGAGGTCGGGGTGGACGGCCCGCCACTGCCGTACGACGGCGGCGACGGTGTCCCCCCTCCGCGTGCCCGCCGTCTCGTCGTCGCTCGCCGACCGCCCCTCGGGTGCCGTCATGGCCGTACGTCCTCCGTTCTCGTGTCCGCGCCCTGGTCCGGGAGCAGTCCCTGGCGTTCCGGGAGCAGTCCCTGGCGTCGTACCGTCGCGGCGAGCGTACGGTGTCCGGACTGCTCGGCGAGCACGACCCGCTCCTGGGGCAGGGCGCGTTGCCACCACTCGCCGGCCGCGGCGTCGGCGGTGGCACGCAGATCGACCAGCGCGGCGGCGAGCCCGCGGCGGGCGGATTCCAGGGCCGCCGGTGCGGGATCCGGTGCGGCGAGGAGACGGGCGGCGTGTTCGCGGGCGCGGTCGGCGGCGGCCAGCGCCCGCTCGACGCGGTCGCCCGCCCGCCGGTCGGTGACGGCGACGGCGGCGAGGAAGCCGGCCAGGGCACCGACGAGGGTGTCGGCGACCCGCTCGGTGATCAGCAGACCGGGTTCCTGGGGTCCGGCGAACTCGGTGATGAGCAGCGCCATCGGGGTCACACAGACGCTGCCGAGCCAGTAGTTGCGGCTGATCAGCGCCTCGGCCCCGAAGTTGAAGGCGAGGCAGCACAGGACGAGGGCCGCCTGGCCGAGGTGGGCGAGCGGGGCGACGGCGGCGAACAGCAGGACCCCGGCGAGGTTGCCGACCACGCGCTGGACGGCCCTTCCCCAGGTGAGGGTGAGGTTGGCCTGGTAGAGCGCGGCCGCGGTGACCAGCGCCCAGTAGGGGCGGCCGATGCCGACAGCCAGCGAGGCGTACCCGGCGAGGGCGCAGCCGAGCGCGGTCCGCACGGCCAGCGGCGTCAGCGGGCCGAGCCTCGCCCACAGCGGGCTGGGCGGGGTGTCGAGTTCGGCGTCGGCGCCGAGGAGTTCGTCTCTGGCCAGGAGTTCCTCGGAGGCCCCCCGACGTCCCTCGCCCTCCGGGACGGGTCCGGTGCCGCGCAGCGCCTCGGCGCACGCGCGCAGGTGCCCCGCGTCCGCCTCCGCGGGCGCGGCGAGCGCGATCTCCGCGCGGACGACGAGCCGTTCGAGGGCGTGCCGGGTCGAGGAGCGGGCGCCCCTCGGCGGCGCCGACAGCAGCGCCTGCCAGGCGGCGTGCACGGCGGCGAAGGCGGTGGCCCGGGCCCGGGCATGGCCGTCGCCGGTGCCGCCCGTCTCGGCGTACGCGGCGGCGGCGTTCAGGGCGTGGGCGGTGGCCCGGCGCTCCGGGCCGTGCGGGCGCAGCAGACCCGGCGCCATGCAGACCAGCCAGGCCCAGGCCCCCGCCATCACGCCCAGCGCCAGGTGACCGGGGACCTGGCCGAGGCTCTGCGGTGCGAACAGCGCGGCGGAGCTGACGAAGGTGAGGACCACGTTGCCCGGCGGGCCGATGCGGGTGGCGTCGCACAGCACCTTCTGCGCGGCGGCCAGGACCGCGCCGACGGTGACCAGCACGGCCGCGCTGCCGGTGAGCGACGCCGCGACCAGGGCGATGGCGAGGCCGCCGAGCATGCCGAGGATCACCCACACGAGGGCACGGGCCCGGGCGGCGTACGGGCGGTTGTGGGCATACAGCGCGCACAGGGATCCGGCCATCGTGTACATCGCCAGGTCGAGCCGACCGAGCGCCAGCAGGGTCAGGTTGGGCGGGGCGACCGCGGCGACCACGCTCAGGGCGGGCTTGAACCAGATGCCGGAGGGCCGGCCGACGCGCAGCACACCGGCCAGCGGGAGGCGCCGGGTGCGCGGGGCGGTGGGGGTCGGGGTGAGGGTCGTACTGGTCATGACCTCCCACCTTAACAGGTGTTTTACTTGTAAACGATCCGCCTTGACCTGGCGTGCTACCCCCACGCTCCCCGTGTACACCGTTGCGCTCGCGTGCGCGCCGCCGGGCCCGGGCATCCCTTGACCGACCGTGGAGCGGGTCGAGCGGGGAGGTGCGTGTGCACGGACCGGCATCGTCCGGCTGGCTGCTGGTCGCGCTGTGCGCGGCGACCGGCGCGTACTGCCTGCTGCGGATGCGCAGCAGCGTCGAGGAGCAGCGCCGCGCCGCGGGCGGTGAGGCGCTCATGGGGTTCGGCATGGCCGTGATGGCCGTGCCCGCCGCGGTGTTCACCCCGCCGGAGTGGGCCTGGCCCCTCTACGCGGTGGTGTTCGGCGCGGCGGCGGTGCACGCGCTGTGGGCGGCGCGGACGCACGCGCACCACCTGCACCATCTGGTGGGGGCCACCGCCATGGTCTACATGGCGGTGGTGATAGGCGGCTCCCCCACGCACGGGCACGGGGGCTCCGGGGCCCCTCTCCTGACCGGGGCGCTGCTGCTGTACTTCGCCGGGTACGTGCTGCTGACCGGCGTGCGGCTGGTGCCCGTCGCCGCCGTGCCCGGGGGCGGTGGCGCGGCCGCGGGGTGGGGCGACCGGCCGGAGCTGGCGCGGGCCTGCCGGCTGTCCATGGGGATCGCGATGGTGGCGATGCTGCTGACGCTGTGAGCCGGGTCCGCACGGGACCGTTGCCTGCGTCACTTTGCCGCGGCGGGCCGTACCCCCGAGCGGCGCCGCGCTCATAGGCTGCACGCATGATGCTCCCCGCGGCACTGTTGCTGCTCGGCGCCCTGATCGCCGTCGTCGCTCCCCGGCTGCTCGCCCGGGCCGACTGGCCGGATCGTGAACCGGTGGTGGCCCTGTGGGTGTGGCAGTGCGTGATCGCGGCCGTGCTGCTGTGCTGCGCGCTGTCGATGACGCTCAGCGCGGCGGCCGCCTGGCGGGCGGTGGGCGGGCATGTGTTCGCGACGGCGCCGAGCCCGGTGGTGGAGGCCTACGCGCTCGGTACGGCCGGTCCCTGGGCGGCGACGACCGCGGTCGCGCTGGCGTGCGGCGGCCTGTGGAGTGCGGCGATGCTGGTCCGGGAGGTCGTACGGGCGCGCGCCCGGCGCCGGCGTCGGCGGGCCGAACTCCTGCTGCGGGCCCCGCTGCTGCCCGGCGAGGCGTCCGGGAACCGGCTCGTCGTGCTGGAGGGCGAGCGGCCCGACGCCTGGTGGCTGCCCGGCTCACCGCCCCGACTGGTCGTCACCACGGCCGCGCTGCGCCGGTTGAAGGGCCGGCAGCTGGACTCCGTGCTCGCCCACGAGCAGGGGCACGCGCAGGCACGGCACCACTGGCTGCTGCACTGCTCGGCCGCGCTGGCGGGCGGATTCCCGCAGGTTCCGGTGTTCGCCGCGTTCCGCGACGAGATGCACCGGCTGGTCGAACTCGCCGCCGACGACATGGCCTCCCGCCGCTTCGGCCGGCTGACCACCGCCCTCGCCCTGGTGGAACTCAACGAGCACCGTGGGGTGTTCGGCCCGTGCCCGGCCCCTGAGGCGCAGGTTCCGCAGCGGGTGCACCGGCTGCTGACTCCCCCGGACCGGCTTCCGGCGGCCCGGCGGCTGCGGCTGACGGCGGCGGCCGCGCTGGTGCCGGTGATTCCGCTGCTGGTGGCGTTCGTACCGGGGCTGCGGGCACTGGGATAGAAGTCGCAATCCGCCGACTGAGGTTCGGCCGAACACCGACCCGGGATTGGATCCCGCTCCCACGCATCGGCGAGGATCGCACCATGCACACCCAGACCGTCGAGTCCCCACCTCGTCCATCCACGCACCGCACGGTCGCCCGTTCCGCCGGGATCCTCGCGCTGTGCTCCACGCTGCTGCTGGCCCTGGTCGCCGCGCAGTGGCGCCCATTGATCTCGCTGGACGGCGACGTCTCCCGCACCACGCACCGCTGGGCGGTCGACGAACCCGGACTGACCCGGACCTGCCGGATCCTGACGGACTGGGTGTGGGACCCCTGGACGATGCGTCTGCTGTGCGCGGCGGTCGCGGTGTGGCTGGCGTGGCGATACGCGGCCCGCTGGACGGCGCTGTGGCTGGTGGTGACCTGTGCGCTGGGCACACTGGTGCAGCAGACGCTGAAGGCGGCGGTGGGCCGCTCGCGCCCGGTCTTCCCCGACCCCGTCGACTCCGCCCACTACGCGGCGTTCCCGTCCGGCCACGCCATGACCGCCACGGTCGTGTGCGGCCTGCTGCTGTGGCTCCTGCACCGCCACGGCGTCACCCGCGCCCTGTGGCGCACGGCCGTGGCCCTAACCGTGATCTCGGTGGTCGGCGTCGGTCTGACCCGCGTGTGGCTCGGCGTCCACTGGCCGACGGACGTCGTCGGCGGCTGGCTGCTGGGCGCCCTCGTGGTGGCCCTGGCGGTCTGGGTCCACCGGCTCCGGCAGCCGTGAGCACACCGGGGCGGGTCCACGGCTGTGCGGGGCCGACGGCCGCGGGGGCGGTGGCGCCTCGTACGATCCCGGCATGACCGCCGTGCTGTTCGACTTCTCCGGGACCCTCTTCCGTATCGAGTCCGCCGAGTCCTGGCTGCGCGGAGTGCTGGCCGAGGCCGGAATGGATCTTCCCGAACCGGAGGTGCGGGCGGCGGCCGAGGCGCTGGAGACGGCCGGGGCGCTACCGGGCGGCGCGCAGCCCGTGGAGCTGCCGGAGGAACTCGCCGATCTGTGGCGGGTCCGGGACAGCAGCGCCGAACTTCACCGGGCCGCTTACACCGGCGCAGCCCGCCGGGTCCCGCTGCCCGACCCGGCGCTCTACGACGCGCTGTACGACCGCCACATGAGGCCGGCCGCGTGGGCCCCCTACCCGGACGCCCCCGAGGTGCTCCGCACGCTGCGGGAGCGGGGTGTGCCCGTCGGGGTGGTCAGCAACATCGGCTGGGATCTGCGCCCCGTCTTCCGCGAACACGGCCTGGACGCCTACGTCGACGTGTACGTCCTGTCGTACGAGCACGGTATCCAAAAGCCCGACCCGCGGCTGTTCGCGACGGCCTGCGAGGCGCTCGGCGCCGATCCGCGCAGGACGCTGATGGTCGGTGACGACCGGCGCGCGGACGGCGGCGCGGCGGCCCTGGGCTGCGGGGTCCACGTCGTGGACCATCTGCCGGTGACCGACCGGCCGGACGGGCTGCGGCCGGTGCTGGACCTGGTGGGCTGACCCGGCCCCCGCCCGCTGGGGGAAAACCGCCCGCACGGGAAGCAGCCCCGGGCCGCTGTCGAGGTAGCCCGAGGCTACTGCCCGGGCTGCATCCGTCCGCCTCGGACGATCCCCCGCGTCGCCCGAGGCGGACGGCAGCCCGGAGCAGGCCGCGCGGGCCTGGCCGGACGCGATGAGTATAGTTGGCTGGCAGCCAGCCAACGCAGGAGTTACAGCATGTCCCCGCGCAGCGCCTCGGTCAATGAAGAGTTGCGGAGGCGTTCCAAGGAGCGGCTCCTGCAGGCGGCCGTCGAGTTGGTGAGCGAGCGCGGGTACGAGGCGACGACGCTCGGCGACATCGCCGACCGGGCGGGCTCGGCGCGCGGCCTGGTGTCGTACTACTTCCCGGGCAAACGCCAGCTCGTGCAGTCCGCCGTGCACCGGCTGATGCACCGCACACTTCAGGAGGCGCTGGAGCGCGAGCCGCACACCGAGGACGGCCGGGAGCGGATGGCGCGGGCCATCGACGCGATCCTGGGCCTGGCCCGGGACCGGCCCGTGCTGATGCGCCAGCACATGGCCGGGCTGCTGCAGGGCGAGGGGTTCATGCCGTGCCCCGAGCAGCGGCGCCTGGCCGAGTTGCTGCGGGACACCGTCGCCCGGCACGGCTCGTGCGACGTCGACAGCGCCTATCCGATGCTGCGCGCGCTGCTGATGGGCGCCGTGTACGCGGCGCTGGTGCCGGGGGTGCCGATGCCCGTTCCGGTGCTGCGGGCCGAGTTGTTCAAGCGCTACCGGCTCGACTGGGAGATGGGTGCCCCGCCGGGCGCCGAGGCGCCCGGCGGGACGTGCGACACGGATCTGTCGCGGTTCTTCGCGACCGGGTCCGCACCGGGGTGCGGGCCGGAGGGTCAGTCGAAGTAGTCCGGCTGCGTCTGCACGTTGAGCTCACGCAGGTGGACCCACCGGGCCGGGTCCGTGCGCCGGTCGTTGATCTTCAGGACGTCGAAGCCCTTGGCGATGTCGTTCGAGTAGATGTAGCCGTTGTAGTAGTACGCCGACCAGGAGCCGCCGGTGACGATCTTGTCGGTGGTCAGCGGACCGCGCTCGAAGTAGGCGATCTCCTTGGGCTTCGAGGAGTCGGTGAAGTCCCAGACGGAGACGCCGCCCTGGTACCAGGCCTGGACCATGAGGTCCTTGCCCTTGACCGGGATCAGCGAGCCGTTGTGGGCCACACAGTTCTCGGTGGCCGCCTGGTGGCGGGGGATCTTGAAGTAGCTGCGGAAGACGAGCTTGCGCTGGTCGCCCTTGCCGACGATGTCGTAGATGCCGTCCGCGCCGCGGTTCGGGCCGATCTCCGCGTTGCAGGTGGCGCCGCCGCCACCGCCCAGCTCGTCGGTGAACACGACCTTGTTCGCCTTCTGGTTGAAGGTCGCCGAGTGCCAGAACGCGAAGTTCACGTTGTCCTGCACCTGGTCGATGACCTTCGGGTGCTCCGGGTCCTTGATGGAGAACAGGATGCCGTCGCCCATGCAGGCGCCGGCGGCCAGGTCCTGCGAGGGCAGCACCGTGATGTCGTGGCAGCCGGTGGTCTTGGAGACACCCGGGTTGGTGGGCGCGCCGGGGTTGCCACCGCCGTCCGGGCCCTCACCGGGGAACAGCACCGGGAAGCCGACGACCGCCGCCTTCTCGGGGGCGTGGCGCGGCACCTTGATGACGGAGATGCCGTCGTGCGGCGGCTGGCAGTCGGGGTAGGCGGCGTTCGGCGAGTACGAGGAGACGTAGATGTAGACGTTCCGGCGCTCGGGCACCAGCGTGTGGGTGTGCGAGCCGCAGGCGGTCTCGACGGCGGCGACGTACTTCGGGTTCCGCTTGTCGCTGATGTCGAAGACCTTCATGCCCTCCCACGAGGACTTCTCGGTCGCGGGCTGCGTGGTGCTGTTGCAACTGCTGTCGCTGCGCGAGGAGTCGGTGGACAGGAACAGCAGGTTCCCGGAGACGGAGACGTCGTTCTGCGAGCCGGGGCACAGCACCTGGGCGACCGTCTTCGGTGCCTTCGGGTTGCTGATGTCGAAGATGCGGAAGCCGTCGTAGTTGCCGGCGAAGGCGTACTTGCCCTGGAAGGCCAGGTCCGAATTGGTGCCGGGCAGCGCGTCCTTGGGGATGTTCGTGACGTGCTCGATGTTGGCGGAGTGGACGATCTCGTCCTGGGCGGGTATGTCGCCGCTCTCGATGGCCTCCCTCGCCTCGGCCTGCGCGCTCTTGGAGACCTCCTTGGGCTTGGCCGGAGCGTCCCCGGGGTCGGGGATCGCGGCGGCCGGGGCGGCGGTGAGGAGCGCGGCGAGCAGCCCGGTGGCGGCTGCGGCAACTCCCAGGCGTCTGCGCCGCGTTCGGGGGTCATTCAACAGGATCACTGTTTCCTCCCTCTGTTCCGTTCACCTCGGAACGGTTCACGCATCCCGAAGTATTGTCTTGACCATGCACATTCCAACAGAGGGCAACCGACACGCAATGAAGTTTTCCGATCAGTAACGCGCGGAAGCGTGCTAGGACTTCATCCACACCCACAAGGTGTCCATCAACCCGCCTGCCCCAGGAGGTCGTAGTGCTCTTCCGCCGTACGTCCCGCGCGCCGCTCGTCGCGACCGGTCTGACCGCCCTGGCCGTGCTCGGACTTGGCGCGTGTGATTCCGGTTCTGACGCGAAGTCGGCTGCGGAGAGCGGGCCTTCGGTCATCGCCCCGGGCAGACCCGGCGAGGACAACCGGACCCTGTCCGCCCAGGACGCCGCCCGGCAGCGCGCGGAGGACGACTCCCCCAACTCGGCGGACGTCTCCTACGCGCGCATGATGATCGAGCACCACGCCCAGGCCCTGGTGATGACCGAACTGGCCCCGCAGCGCGCCGCGTCGACGAAGGTCAAGCGGCTCGCCGAGCGGATCGCCGCGGCCCAGGAGCCCGAAATCAAGGCCATGAAGGGCTGGTTGAAGGAGCACGGCAAGAGCGAGAAGGGTGACGGACACGGGCACGACCATGCCGCGATGCCCGGGATGGCGACCGAGGCCCAGCTGAAGAAGCTGCGCGCGGCGGACGGGAAGGCCTTCGACGAGCTCTTCCTCACGTTGATGATCACCCACCATCAGGGCGCGATCACCATGGCCACGGATGTGAAGGGGCAGGGTAACAACATCCGGATCGAGGAGATGGCTGACGACGTGATCGCCCAGCAGACGAGCGAGATCACGCGGATGCGGGACATGCTGTGACGGGACGCGCCGCAGGCGTCACGGCGCCGGGGCGGTAGTGTCACCGGCGCAGGTGCGGCAGGCGTCACCCGACGCAGAGCCGGCAGGGACGCTTTCAGCGCCGGGCGCGGCAGGCATGTTCAGCGCCGGGCGCGGCGCGGTGTCACCGGCGCAGGGACGGCAGACACGCTCAGCGCCAGGCCAGCAGGCTTCACCGGCGCAGAGCCAGCAGGCGTCACCCCCGAAGAACCGGCAGGCGCGCTCAGCGCCGGGCGCGGCGCGGTGTCAGGAAGCCCGCGTCCCGTGCCTGCCCGATCAGCCTGAGCGCCTTGCGGCGGCTGTGCCCGGTCGCGGACATCACCGCGAGGACCGGGTCCACACCCTCCTCCTGGGCCGCGCGGTACTCCTGCGCCACCTGCCACCGCCCGGCCGCACCGCGCGGCCACGCCGGCCGGGCGCGGCGCGATCCACCCCCCTCGCCGTCCGGCCCGTCCCCCACACCGCATCCCTCGAAGAGCGGTCCCTCGATCCAGTCGGCGAGGACCGCCAGGTCGTCCAGGGACAGCGCCGGCTGGGCCCTGACGTCCTCGACCAGGACGCACCCCGCGCACTCCACGGCGAGCAGGTCGATCCGGGCGCCGTCCGTGAACACCAGCCGCACCTCGAACCACCGCGCCACGCTCCCGTCCTCCCGCACCTCCCACGCGGGCCGCACGGACACCGAGCCGTCGGCCGGAGAGCGATCGGAAAGATGAAGGAAGGATGCTTCTAGCACACACGCAACGTAACCGCATGATCACATTCCATACGAACGGACACGCCCTGCCCCAACGGCGCACAACACCCTGTCAGCGGAGCTCCGGCGGTGCGATGCTGGAAGCGTCAGCGATCTCCTGACGATCCCTCGGGATCCCTCGGGTAAGGAGTTCCGCCGTGCTGCGAGTCGCCGTCGTAGGCTCCGGGCCGAGCGGTTGCTACGCCGCCCAGAGCCTTGTCCAGCAGGACTCCGAGGTGCGCGTCGACGTCCTGGACCGGCTGCCGTGCCCGTACGGCCTGGTCCGCTACGGCGTGGCACCGGACCACGAGAAGATCAAGTCGCTGCAGAACAACCTGCGCACCGTCCTGGAGCACGACCGGGTGCGGTTCCTCGGCGGTGTCCAGGTCGGCGGCCCCGGCGGGGTGCCGACGGCCCGGCTGCGGGAGCTGTACCACGCGGTGGTGTACTGCGTGGGCGCCGCCACCGACCGGCACCTCGGGATCCCCGGCGAGGACCTGCCGGGCAGCTGGTCGGCGACCGAGTTCGTGTCCTGGTACAGCGCGCATCCCGACGCGGTCGACGACGGTTTCCTGCTCGGCGCGCGGTCGGCCGTGGTCATCGGCGTGGGCAATGTGGCCGTGGACGTCACCCGGATGCTGGCGCGGGGACTGGCCGAGCTGAGTCCGACGGACATGCCGCAGGCCGCCCTCACCGCGCTGGCGGCCAGCCGGGTGACGGACATCCACATGGTGGGCCGGCGCGGTCCGTCCCAGGCCCGTTTCACCACCAAGGAGCTGCGTGAGCTCGGCACCCTGCCGGGCACCGACGTCGTCGCGGACCCGGCGGATCTGGCGCTGGATCCGGCGTACGAGGACCCCTCCGCGCTGCCCGCGACGCAGCGCCGCAACGTGGAGGTGGTGCGCGGCTGGGCCGAGGCGCCCCCGGCGGGCGGTCCGCGGCGGATCCGGCTGCGGTTCTTCCTGCGCCCGGTCGAAGTGCTCGCCGAGGCCGGGCGCGTGGGCGCGGTGCGGTTCGAGCGGACGGTGCCGGACGGGCGTGGAGGCGTCACGGGCACCGGACGGTTCGAGGACATCGAGGCGCAGCTGGTGCTGCGGTCGGTGGGTTATCGCGGGGTGCCGCTGGAGGGGCTGCCGTTTGACGCGGGCAGCGGCACGGTGCCGCACCTGGCCGGGCGGGTCCTGCGCGAGGGCGTCGTCACGCCGGGCGAGTACGTGGCGGGCTGGATCAAGCGCGGCCCGACGGGTGTCATCGGCACCAACCGGCCGTGCGCGAAGGAGACGGTGCTGTCCCTGCTGGAGGACGCTCCGGTCCTGGAACGCAAGGACGTCCCCGAGGACCCGCTCGTGGTACTGCGTGCCGAGGGGGTCGAGCCGGTGGAGTGGTCCGGGTGGCAGGCGATCGAGCGGGCCGAGGCGGAGCTCGGGGCCTCGCTCGGGCGGAGTGTCGTCAAGCTGCCCGACTGGGAGTCGCTGCTGACGGCGGCGCGGACGGCGGGTCCGTAGCGGAGCAGACGGCGGGTCCGTAGCGGAGCGGACCGCACGACCGTAGCGGAGCGGACCGCACGACCGTAGCGGAGCGGATCGCACGGCCGTGGCGGAGCGGATCGCACGGCCGTAGCGGAGCGGACCGACAGGGCCGTAGCAGGGTCGGGCGCGTCCGGGTGGGCATGACACACAGCGGCAACATCCCGGCAATCAACAAACTGTTCAAGCCGCTTACGGTCTCGTGCTGTCCGGGTGTTCCCCCCGGATTTCCCCGCCCACCGCCGCTCAGGAGCGCCCATGGCCACGACCGCACCCGTGCATCCCGTCGACGAGATCCCACCCGTACGGCACCTGGCCGCCTTCGGTCTGCAGCACGTGCTGGCGATGTACGCGGGCGCGGTGGCGGTGCCGCTGATCGTGGGCGGTGCGATGAAGCTGCCGCCCGCGGACCTGGCGTATCTGATCACCGCCGACCTGCTGGTGTGCGGCATTGCGACCCTGATCCAGTGCATCGGTTTCTGGCGCTTCGGCGTACGGCTGCCGATCATGCAGGGCTGTACGTTCGCGGCCGTGTCGCCGATGGTGCTCATCGGGACGACGGGCGGCGGACTGCCCGCGATCTACGGCTCGGTGATCGTCGCGGGGCTCGCGATCGTGCTGCTGGCGCCGGTCTTCGGCAGGCTGCTGCGCTTCTTCCCGCCGCTGGTCACGGGCACCGTCATCCTGATCATCGGTGTCTCGCTGCTGCCGGTGGCCGGCAACTGGGCCGCGGGCGGCGTCGGCGCGCCGGACTTCGGGGAGCCGAAGAACCTGGCGCTGGCGGCGTTCGTGCTCGCGGTGGTGCTGGGGGTGCAGCGGTTCGCGCCGGCCTTCCTGAGCCGGATCGCCGTGCTGGTCGGCATCGTCGTGGGGCTGGCGGTCGCGGTGCCGTTCGGGTTCACGGACTTCAGCGGGGTCGGTGACGCGGACTGGGTCGGGATCAGCACGCCGTTCCACTTCGGCGCGCCCACCTTCGAGGCGTCCGCGATCGTCTCGATGCTGGTGGTGGCGCTGGTGTGCATGACGGAGACGACCGGTGACTTCATCGCCGTCGGCGAGCTGACCGGCCGCAAGGTCGAGCCGCGTTCCCTCGCGGACGGCCTGCGCGCCGACGGCCTGTCCACCGTCCTCGGCGGCGTCTTCAACACCTTCCCGTACACGGCGTACGCCCAGAACGTGGGCCTGGTCGGCATGACCCGGGTGCGCAGCCGCTGGGTGGTGGCCGCGGCGGGCGGCATCCTCGTTCTGCTCGGTCTGCTGCCCAAGCTGGGCGCGGTGGTGGCGGCGATCCCGGCGCCGGTGCTGGGCGGCGCGGGCCTGGTGATGTTCGGGACGGTGGCCGCGAGCGGCCTGCGTACCCTGGCCCAGGTCGACTTCAGGGGCAACCACAACCTGACGGTGGTGGCGGTCTCGGTGGCCGTGGGCATGCTGCCGGTCGGGGTGCCGACGGTCTACGAGAAGTTCCCGGACTGGTTCCAGACGGTGATGCACAGCGGCATCAGTGCGGGCTGCCTGACGGCGATCGTACTGAACCTGCTCTTCAACCACCTTCCCGCACGGGCCGGTTCAGTCGGTTCCGACCCGGGCGGCCTGCCGGGCGGCGGCGGCGAGGAGGGCGTCCAGAAGTCCCGGGAAGAGGTCGTCTAGGTCATCCCGGCGCAGGCCGTTCATCTTGGCCGTGCCCCGGTAGACCTGCCGGATCACGCCGCTCTCGCGCAGCACCCGGAAGTGGTGCGTGGTGGTGGACTTGGTGACCGGCAGGTCGAAGTGCGAACACGACAGCTCGTCGCTGCCGGCGGCGAGCTCGCGCACGATCCGCAGCCGCATGGGGTCGGAGAGCGCGTGCAGCACCTCTTCCAGCCGGATCTCCTCGCGCGCCGGGTGCGGCAGTGCACGGCTGCTGGTGGCGGGGGCGTCGGTGGTCACGGCGGCGGCTCCACATTCGTCCGGGAGCTCTCATTGTACGAGGGTTCTCGAATTTCTTGTACGAGAGGCATCGTAGTTTGACATCCCCCGTACTACGATGGCTACCGTACTACTCGACCCACCGCTGCCGTGACGAATGGAGTCGCCGTGAGTGCGCTCTTCGAGCCCTTCACCCTGCGTGATGTGACGATCCCGAACCGGGTGTGGATGCCTCCCATGTGCCAGTACTCGGCCGCGCCCGAGGGGCCGGACGCCGGAGCCCCCACCGACTGGCACTTCGCGCACTACGCCGCCCGCGCGACCGGCGGCACGGGCCTGATCATCGTGGAGGCCACCGCCGTGTCACCGGAGGGCCGCATCTCCCCCTACGACCTCGGCATCTGGAACGACACCCAGGTCGAGGCGTTCCGCCGGATCACGCGCTTCCTCACCGCGCAGGGCACGGTTCCCGCCGTCCAGCTCGCCCACGCCGGCCGCAAGGCGTCGACCGACCGGCCCTGGAAGGGCGGCGCGCCGGTCGGGCCGGAGGCGCACGGCTGGCAGCCGGTGGCGCCCAGTCCGCTCGCGTTCGACGAGCGGCACCCGGTCCCGACCGAGCTGACCGTGAATCAGATACACGAGGTCGTCGGCCAGTTCGCGGCCGCCGCCCGCCGGGCCCTCGCCGCCGGTTTCGAGATCGCCGAGATCCACGGCGCCCACGGCTACCTGATCAACGAGTTCCTCTCCCCGCACTCCAACCACCGCACCGACGCCTACGGCGGCTCGTACGAGAACCGCACCCGCTTCGCCCTCGAAGTCGTCGACGCCGTACGGGAGGTGTGGCCGGACGACAAGCCGCTGTTCTTCCGCGTCTCGGCGACGGAGTGGCTTCAGGACGACGGCTGGACGCCGGACGACACCGTCCGCTTCGCCGCCGAGCTGAAGGCCCACGGCGTCGACCTCCTCGACGTCTCCACCGGCGGCAACGCCTCCGGCGTGCGCATCCCGGCCGGCCCCGGCTACCAGGTGCCCTTCGCGGCCCGCGTGAAGGCGGAGACGACCATGCCGGTCGCCGCGGTGGGACTGATCACCGAGGCCGGACAGGCGGAGAAGATCCTCGCCAACGGTGAGGCGGACGCGGTCCTGCTGGGCCGCGAACTGCTCCGCAACCCGTCCTGGGCCCGGCTCGCGGCACGGGAACTCGGGGCCGAGGTGCGGGTGCCGGATCAGTACCACCGCTCGGTGTGACCCGACTCCCGCACCCCCGCGTCAACCAGTGGTGCAGGCCGTCCCATTGAGCGTGAACGCGGTCGGAACCGCGCTGTTGCCTCCGTGGTTCGCCTGGTAGCCGACGCTCACGCTCGCGCCCGGCGCGATCGTGCCGTTGTACGAGACGTTCGTGGCGGTCACCGCGCCGGAGGACGGGCTGTACGTGGCGCCCCAGCCGCCGGTGATGGTCTGGCCCGCCGGCAGGGTGAAGCCGAGCTTCCACCCGTTGATCGCCGTCGTGCCCGTGTTGGTGAGGGTGACGGACGCGGTCAGGCCGGTGTTCCAGGCGCTGCTGGTGACCGTCACCTTGCAGGCACCCGGCTGAGGCTGGGGCGCCGGGCCCGAGCCGTTCAGGCCGAAGAAGGTCAGGACGCGCTCGGCCATGCCCCAGGCGTACAGGTTGTGGCCGACGCCCTGGAGGCTGATGGCCTCGACGGGGGCCCGGTCACCGGTGCCGCCGTAGCGGGTACGGGTCCAGCCGGACTGGGGTGAGTCGGTGGCGGCCGGGGTCTGACTCACGCCGTGCACGTTCGTCCACTGCTTGATCTGCTCCCCGAAGTTGGGATAGCGCAGGACGTCGTCCTCGGTGCCGTGCCAGGTCTGCATCCGGGGACGGGGGCCGGTGTAGCCGGGGTAGGAGTTCCGGACCAGGTCGCCCCACTGCTGCGGGGTACGGGTCACGGTGCCGTTCGCGCAGGCGCTGTTCCACTCGGAGCCGTCGGTGGTGGCGAAGCAGCCGAACGGCACGCCCGCGAAGGCGGCGCCCGCCGCGAACACGTCCGGGTAGTTGCCCAGCAGGACGTTGGTCATCATCGCGCCGGAGGAGATGCCGGTGGCGAAGATCCTGGAGGTGTCGGCGTCGTACGTGCGCACCACCCAGTCGACCATGGACTTGATGCCGACCGGGTCGCTGCCGCCGCCCCGGCGCAGCGCCTGCGGCGAGGACACGTCGAAGCACTTGCTGGACCGGGTGACCGACGGGTAGACGACGATGAAGCCGTAGCGGTCGGCCAGCGCGGCGTACTCGGTGCCGTTGTACATCGCCGGGCCGGAGCCCGTGCAGTAGTGCACGGCGACCACGACCGCCGGGTTCGGGGTGACGCTGTCCGGCACATACAGGTACATCTGCAGGTTGCTGGGGTTGGTGCCGAAGCCGGTGACCTCGGTGAGCGTCGCGGTGGGTGCCTGGGTGCGTGCGGCGGCCGGGGGTGCGGTCAGGGCCACCGACGCCAGTAACGGCACCAGGGCGGCGAGCAGCGCGAGGAGCATCGTCCGCAGCGGTCTTCTCGCCGGACAGTGGGGGGTGATGGGCACGTCCTTGTCCCTTTCTGGTCGCGGTTCGGGGGACGTGGATCGGGGGGCGTTCAGCAGGCGGAGTTCGTCTGGGTCAGCAGGCCCAGCCGCCAGGGGAGTTGGGAGTAGTCGCCGCTCGCTGCGGGGTCCATGCCCTGGTAGAGGAACCTCAGCCGGCACGGGTCGATGGTGAGGGTCTGGTCGACGCCGTCGCGGATCATCTCGCCGTGGCTGAAGTCCTTGGTCCAGGCCGGCTGGCCCGCTGCGAAGGTGACGTTGCCGGAACGGATGAAGGGGTTCGCCTCGGTGTCGGCCAGCGGTGTCCAGGTGCCGCCGAGACTGTCGGCCGTCCAGGCCCGGAAGTAGCGCCGCCAGTCGGACTGCGTGGCCAGGGCCTCCACCAGCATCAGGTACCTGCCGCTGTCGCCGAGGCGGTAGACGTTGCCCGCCTCGAAGAGGTCGAAGCGGTTGGGCTCGGTGAGTACGATCGTGGTCTCGCGGAAGCCGCCGGGGAACTCCGCGACCGTGGTCCGGGAGCGGTACTGGTGGCCGTTGCCGTCCGAGAAGAACAGGTAGCAGTCCTTCTGGTCGCAGATCACCCAGAAGTCCAGCCAGCTGCCGTTGCCCTTGTTCTCCGTGACGATCGGGGGCTCGCTGCCGAAGAAGTACTGCGGCGCGCTCCAACTGCCGGGCTTGCTCGGGTCGGTGGTGGTGGAGAAGGCCGGCGGCCCGGTCTGGTAGACCATGTACCACTTCTTCTGCGGCGCGAAGTAGAACACCTGGGGCGCGGCCGCGTAGCGGTCGCCGATGTTCGGGTTGGTGTCGAGGAAGGTCTGCGGTGCTGAGGCCGCCTGGGACCAGTCGGCGAAACTGGTGTGCGCCAGGCTCCACCGCCCGGCGGTGTCGGCGGTCGTGGCGTAGACGTGCCAGCGGTTCTTGTACCGGAAGACCGTCGGGTCCTTCACCGAGACGATCGGGTGGGCCGCGTCCGGCTTGGGGCTGATGAGCGGGCCCGTCGAGGACCAGCTGAAGGAGCCGGGCAGCGGGCCCGCCCGGTCGGACTGCGCGGGGCCGGCGGCCGCAGGCCCCGGCGCCAGGGCCGAAGCGCCGATGGTCACCAGCATGAACACCAGTCCGCTGACGAACGTACGCATGCGCGGAGTCCTCATCGACCCGCCCTCTCGTGGAAGGGAAGCGTCCGATCGCATGCATGGTGACATGGACATGGTCTTCATGGAAGCGCTCCCACACAACGCGTCCGCCGCCACCAGGGCTGGCCGAATGTGTTCTGCGCGAAGCGTTGACTAGAAAGCGCTTGCCCCCTACGTTCCGTTCAGCAGGCTGACCGGTCCGAGCCGCTCCGGGCCCGAATGGTCGCCATGCCACCGCGCGGTGTTCAACATGACACACATCGATCACATATACGTACGTACAAGCCCTCCCGAAGGGACGTACCCGCATGCGCACCATCCCCCCACGTACACGAGCGCAAAGATCCGCACCGGTGGCCGTGGCGGCCGCGCTCGCCACGGCGGCGGTCCTCGCCGTCCCCCAGTCGGCCGGGGCCGCCGAGACCTCGCCGGTCGGGTTCGGCGCGGGCACGACCGGCGGCGGCAGCGCCTCGGCGGTCACCGTCTCCTCCCTGGCCGCCTTCAAGTCGGCGGTGGCCGGCAACGCGGCCAAGGTCGTCCGGGTCAACGGCCTGATCTCGCTGAGCGGTCAGGTCGACGTCGGGTCCAACACCACGGTCCTGGGCGTCGGTTCGTCCTCCGGGTTCACCGGGGGCGGGCTGCGACTGAAGAGGGTGACGAACGTCGTCATCCGCAACCTGAACATCAGCAAGCCGGTCGCACCCGCCGACGGCATCACCGTCGAGGCGTCCACCAAGGTGTGGATCGACCACAACTCCTTCTCGGCCGACCGCGACCACGACAAGGACCACTACGACGGCCTGCTGGACATCAACCACGGCGCGGACCACGTCACGGTGTCGTGGAACACCTTCAAGAACCACTTCAAGGGCTCGCTCGTCGGCCACAGCGACAACAACGCGAGCGAGGACACCGGTCACCTGAAGGTGACGTACCACCACAACCACTTCAGCAACGTCTACTCGCGCATCCCCAGCCTGCGTTTCGGCACCGGGCACTTCTACAACAACTACGTGGAAGGCGCCGACACCGCGTGCCACTCGCGCATGGGCGCCCAGATGCTGGTCGAGAACAACGTCTTCCGCTCGACGAAGATCGCGGTCACCACGAACCGCAGCAGTGACGTCGACGGATACGCCAACCTGCGCGGCAACGATCTCGGTGGAGCCGCGACCGAGATCTCGCGGGTCGGCAGCTTCACGAGCCCGCCCTACGGCTACACCGCCGAGCCCGCCTCGTCCGTCGTCTCCTCGGTGACGTCCGGCGCGGGCGCAGGGAAGCTCTGACACCCCCACCACAGAAGAAACCCCACCGAGAAACCCCCACCACAGAAGAAACCCCCCACCACGACAGAAGGAATCGGAACATGACTTCTGCGACACGACCGCGCGCCCGCAGGCGTGCGCTGACCGGCGCGCTGGCCACCCTCGGCCTGTCGATTGGCATGATCATGACCACCGGTGCGTCCTCGGCGAGTGCCGCCACCTGGCCGACCCCGAACGGCAGCGAGCCGGTCTCCTCCACCATCTCGGTCTCCGGCACCAAGGACTACGGGATGAAGAGGCTGTACGGCACCGGGAACCTGGCCGGTGACGGCCAGGAGGAGGGCCAGGACCCGATCCTCCGGCTCGCGGACGGCGCGGTGCTGAAGAACGTCATCCTCGGCGCCCCGGCCGCCGACGGCATCCACTGCCAGGGCAGCTGCACGCTGCAGAACGTCTGGTGGGAGGACGTCGGCGAGGACGCCGCCACCTTCCGGGGCGGCACCGGCGCGACGTACCACGTCATCGGCGGCGGCGCCAAGAAGGCGGCCGACAAGGTCTTCCAGCACAACGGCGGCGGCACGGTCAACATCTCCAACTTCGCCGTGCAGGAGTTCAAGACCCTGTACCGCTCCTGCGGTGACTGCTCCACGCAGTACACCCGCAAGGTCAACCTCAACACCATCGACGTGACCGGGACGGGCACCACGGCGCGGCTCGTCGGCATCAACGTCAACCGCAACGACGTGGCGACGCTGCGCGGCATCACGATCCGCAACGACGCGAGCCGCAAGGTCGTCCCCTGCCAGAAGTACAACAACAACACGGCCGTCGGAACCGGCCCCGACAGCACGAACTGCCTGTACTCCAGCTCGGACATCACCTACAGGTAATCCCCCCCACGGTGAAGGCGGCCGTACGAGGCGTTCCCACTCGGCGCTTCGTACGGCCGCCGCGTCATGCCCGGCGCACGCGCGCGCGTACCTCCCCGACCAGCTCCCGCTGGTAGTCCGTGTACGCGGCACGCAGCTCGGCGCCCGGCCAGTCGGCGGGCAGGAGCTCCGGGGGCAGGACGGGGTCGGCCAGCAGATGCCGTACGACGGCCGCGAAGGCGGTGAGGCGGTCGGCGGGGCGGTGGGCGCGGGCGATGTGGGCGAGCAGGGCCCGGGCCGTGGCCGCCCAGGCGTCCAGAGGCCACAGGTTCGCGGCCAGTTCCCGGGCGGGGTGCCCGGGGCGGGCCGTGTACTGCTGGGCCACCTCGTCGAGGTCGGCGGGGAGCGGGCGGCGCAGGTTGGCGGGGCGGAGCCAGACGCCCTCGCGGAGTTCGGCGAGCCGCAGGGCGATCAGCCGGGTGCGCAGGTCGGCGCGTTCGGCGGGGCCGCGTCCGGTCGCGGTGATCACGACCATCTCCCAGTCGCCGCCCCACGCGCGCGTGCGCGGGTGCACCGCCTCGTCCTGGCGGTGCTGGCGCTCCAGCAACCGGTCGCTGAGGCGGTAGCCGGTGCCGGTGCGCCGCAGATCCCCGGCGGCGACCATCCGGCTGAGCGCGGCCCGCAGGGTGGATCCGCCGACGTCGAAGCCCTCCACGAGCCGCACGAGCTCCTTCACCGGCAGCTCGGGGGGATGCGTTCCGAGCAGCAGACTCAGCACGACCGACCGCGCCGACAGCGGGCGCAGCGCGAGCTCGCCGGGCCGGGCGGGGACGTTCGTGGGCATGGTCACGTACTGTACGCGGCGAGGATCGTGTTGCACGATTGCTGCGATCGCAGTCAGAGTGCAACACTCGGGGTATGGTCCCGACACTCATGGACGACCGGCAGACGTACGGCGGACACCCCACGCACGAGGTCACCAACCAGCCCCCTCCCCTGAGCCCGTACGACGCCTCCGACGACCCGGCCCTGCTGGAGGGGCTGCGGCGCGAGGGTGCCGGGTGGGCCGAGGAGGATCTGAGGCGGCTCGGCAGGCGGGCGGGCAGCGTCCAGGCGCAGGAGTGGGCCGAACAGGCCAACCGCCATGAGCCGGAGCTGCGCACGCACGACCGGTACGGCCACCGCGTCGACGAGGTGGAGTTCCACCCGAGCTGGCACCACCTGATGCGCACGGCCGTCACCGAGGGGCTGGCCGCCGCGCCCTGGGCGGACGAGAGGCCCGGCGCCCATGTCGCCCGGACCGCTTGCGGCCTGGTGTGGGGGCACACCGAGGCCGGGCACGGCTGCCCGACGTCCATGACGTACGCCGCCGTCCCCGCGCTGCGCAAGGAGCCCGGGCTCGCGAAGATCTACGAGCCCCTGCTGACCAGCCGGCAGTACGACCCTGGCCTGAAGGTGCCCTCCGAGAAGCGCGGCCTGCTGGCGGGCATGGGGATGACCGAGAAGCAGGGCGGCTCCGACGTCCGGACGAACACCACCGCCGCCACACCCACCGCCGAACCGGGCGTGTACACCCTGCGCGGCCACAAGTGGTTCACGTCGGCGCCGATGTGCGACGTGTTCCTGGTCCTGGCACAGGCGCCCGGCGGGCTGTCCTGCTTTCTGGTGCCGCGTGTCCTGCCCGACGGCACCCGCAACACCTTCCGCATCCAGCGGCTGAAGGACAAGCTGGGTAACCGGTCCAACGCCTCCTGCGAGCCCGAGTTCGACGGGACCCTCGCCTGGCTGGTCGGCCCCGAGGGGAAGGGCGTCAAGACCATCATCGAGATGGTCAACTGCACGCGTCTGGACTGCGTGATGATGTCGGCCGCGCTGATGCGCAAGACGCTCGTCGAGGCGGGGCACCACGCGCGGCACCGCAGCGCGTTCGGCGCGCGGCTGGCCGACCAGCCGCTGATGCGCAACGTTCTGGCCGATCTGGCGCTGGAGTCCGAGGCCGCCACGATCCTCACCCTGCGGCTGGCCGGCGCCGCGGACCGGGCGGTGCGCGGAGACGCCGAGAACGGCGCCGAGCACGCGTTCCGCCGGATCGCCACCGCCGTCGGCAAGTACTGGGTCACCAAGCGGGGCCCGGCCTTCACCGCGGAGGCGCTGGAGTGCCTGGGCGGCAACGGCTACGTCGAGGAGTCGGGCATGCCCCGCCACTACCGCGAGGCTCCCCTGCTGTCGATCTGGGAGGGCTCGGGGAACGTCAACGCCCTCGACGTACTGCGGGCGTTGAGCCGGGAGCCGGCGGTCGCGGAGGCCCTGTTCGCCGAACTCGCCCTGGCCCAGGGGGCGGACGCCCGGCTGGACGCGGCCGTGACGCGACTCAGGAACCGGCTGACGGAGGGCTCGCAGGCCGGTGCGCGCCGGCTGGTGGAGCTGATGGCCCTCACCCTCCAGGCGTCCCTCCTGGTCCGGCACGCGCCCGCCGCCGTCGCCGACGCGTTCTGCGCGACCCGGCTGGGCGGCGACTGGGGGTACGCGTTCGGGACGCTGCCCGACGCGGCCGATCTGGGCGCGATCCTCGAACGGGCCCTCCCCGGCGGGGGCTGACAGCGCCGCCAAGCCACCGTGCGCACAGTTCGCGCACAGTCATCTCCCGATTCCGCTTCGTTGTCAGTGCCGTGGTGCAGACTCCCGGTCAGTTGGTACTCGCCTGGGGAGGACAACGTGCTTACGGGGATCGACGAGGTCGACTGGGCCTCGCTGCGGCATGCGTACGGCAGTGCGGAGGACGTGCCCGGATTACTGCGGGGACTGGCCTCCGCCGACCCCGTCGAGCGGGAGACCGCGCTCGACGGGATGTACGGCGCCGTGTACCACCAGGGAGACGTGTACGACGCGACGCTCGCCTGTGTTCCGTTTCTCCTCGCGCTCGCCGTCCGCGAGGAGGTCCGGGACCGGGCGGGCATCGTGGAGCTCCTCGTCGGCATCGGCGGGGAGCTCGGTGAGGACGGGGCAACGGGTGAGGCGCGTGCGCTCGCCGCGCGGGCCGGGGCCGCGGTGCGGGCGGGCGGTGAGGTGTTCGCCCGGCTGACGGGGGACGCGGACGCCGACGTACGGCGGGCGGCACCGGGCGCGCTCGTGCGGTTCCTCGACGAACCGGCCCGTGTGCTCGGCCTGTTACGGGAGCGGCTCATGGTGGAGCGGGACGACCGGGTCCTGCTCGCCCTGATCGAGAGCCTGGGCCTGTTCGCCCGCCGGCACCCCGGGCACGCGGCCGCGGCGCTGGACCTGCTGACGGCGCAGAGCGCGCCGCCGTACGGTCCCGGACTGCGGCTCGCCGCGCTGGGCCAGCTCGCGGTCTGCGCTCCCGAGCGGCTTCCGGCCGACCTGGTGCCGGAAGTCGTACGGCTGCTGCGGGACAGGTCCAAGCAGCGCACCGGCGCTCCGCCCGAGCCGGATCGGCCCGGCACGGACACGCTCGTCGGGCGGCTGCGGCGCCTGCGCCCCTCGGACGAGGAGGGCTCGCAGCTGCTGCGCACTCTCCACACCGCGCTCGACGGCCGGGTGGCCGACCGGATCGCCCTGCTGTGCGGGCAGTTGACCTGCCCGGACCCGATCGACCGGTGCAACGCCGTATGGATGTCGGCGGGGCTCTTCCGCGAGTGGCGTGCCGACTTCACGCGGCCCGTCGCCCTGATCGGCGCCCAACTGGGCGGCGGAGAGGGCCGGTTGCGCGACGCCGCGGTGTCGGTCCTGGTGGATCTCTTCGAGCTGGCCGCCCCGGCCGCCGACCACCTCCACGCCCTGGTGACCGACCGCCGTGATGTGTGGACACGTCACTGGGAGCGCGGGGCGCCGACGCTGGGCGGCCCGCTGAAGGCGCTGGCCAGGGCCGGGGACCCCCGGGCGGTACCGGTCCTGGCCCAGGTGCTGGCGGGCCCCGTCGTACCCGACGACCTGGGGCGGGTCGTGCCCCATCTGGGCCGGGCCGCCGCGCCGCTCGCGCCCGCGTTGCGGCACCGGCTCGCCGTGGTCGCGATCGACTCCCCCGAGACGCACGAGCGTGCCGTCCCGCTGCTCGGCGCGCTCGCGGCGCTGGGCGACGTCGCGTCCGTACCGGCGGTGCTGCGGCTGCTGCACGGCATGCCGGAGGGGCTCCGCCTGCGGGATTCCGTCGTGGCGTCGGCGGTGCGGGCCCTCGGCGCGTTCGGCGCCGGCGCGCGCGAGGCGATACCGGTGCTGCGGGATCTGCTGGTGGCCGAGTGCGCCGTCGCGGCCGCGGACGCGCTGTGGTCGGTGGAGGGGGACGCGGAGGCCGTACTGCCCGTCCTGCTCCGGGAGATGGCGGACGAGCGCGGGCGCCGTCGCGCGGCGGCGGCCGAGGGGCTGGGGCGGCTGGGGAGGGCGGCCCGTCCCGCGCTGCCCGGGCTGCGCCGGCTGGCCGGCTCGCACGACGCGTGGGAGCGGACAGCGGCCGCGTGCGCGGTGTGGCGCATCACCGGGGAGCCGGAACCGGTCCTGGAGGTGCTGCGCTCCGCCTGGACGGAGCACGCGCCCACGCGCGCCCCCATCGCCGCGTGCGTGGCGGCCATGGGGCCGTCGGGAGCGCCTTTGCACGATCTGCTCCGGCCGGAACTCGCCGCTCCGCGGCGGCATCTGGCGGGTTCCGGCGGATTCGGGAGCCATGACGTCCATGAGGACGAGCGGCTGTTGCGGTGGTGCCGGGAGGGGGTGGCGGGGGGTTAGGGGCGCGACTGTTGGTGGGGACGGGGGCTGTGTGTGTGTGGGGGGCGGTGCGTGGCGGCCCGTGTGCGGGGAGCCCATGTACCGGGGGCCCGTGCGCGGGGACCCGTGCGCAGGGAGCCCATGTGCAGAGGCCCGTCCGCGAAGGCCCGTGTGCGGGGAGCCCATGTGCAGAGGCCCGTACACGGAGGCCCGTGCGCAGGCAGCCCATGTGTGGGAGCCCCATGTGCCCGAGACCGGTGCGCGGGAAGCCCATATGTGGAGGCCCGTACGCGGAGAGCCCATGTGCGGGGAGCCCATGAGGTGCGGCTCCCCTGGCACGCGGGGCCCACGGCCGGCGCAGCGTTTCTCACACGCCTGCGGACCGCGGGTTGCCCCCAGGGTGTGGGGGCACCCGTCGCGGCGGCTCGCGTCCGCGGCCCGCGCCGTCAGCCCGTCGTGCGGCTCCACAGAGGGCCGAAGCGTGCCCACTCGATGTCCCACTGTTCCATGCGGCGGTACTCCAGCCGGCCGCGTACGGCTCGCCCGGCGGCGAAGGGCACGGCCGCGGCGCCGACCCCGGCGAGGGCGCCGATCAGCCAGGCGCGCACACCCAGGCGCCGAGCACCACCCAGGCCTCCGCCTTGTCGGCGCGGCGCCTGAGCGGGTTGCGCCGCCAGCGCCACAGCCACACCTTCGGACCACGTAACGCCATCGAAGGCATCCTCCTCATGAGCGCACACCATCCCGTCCGCCCTCCCATACGCGGGCGGGCCCGTGGAACGCTCATGGCACGTATCCCGGCTCGACGGTCGCACGAGTCCCGCGCCCGCGCGGGTCTCTTCACGAAACAGACCCCGAGACCTCCGTGCCCCGGTCGGCGACACCGCTCTGACCTGCGGCGCGACCGCTTCCGGGGGTGACTGTCAGTGGTGGGGTGCAAACTGGCCGGTGTCTGAGACGAGGACGTCGACGAAGACGTCGCGGAGGTGATCGGCATGACCGAGGTACTGCTCGCCGTGGGCACCCGTAAAGGCCTGTTCATCGGGCGCCGGAGGGGCGGTGGCCCCTGGGAGTTCGACGAGAGTCCTTACTTCAACGCACAGGCCGTGTACTCGGTCGCCCTCGACACCCGCGGCACCACCCCGCGGCTGCTGGCCGGCGGCGACAGCGCGCACTGGGGCCCGTCCGTGTTCCACTCCGACGACCTGGGCCGCACGTGGACGGAACCGGCCCGGCCGGCCGTCAAGTTCCCGAAGGACACGAGGGCTTCGCTGGAGCGGGTGTGGCAGCTGCACCCGGCCGCCGCGGAGCCGGACGTGGTGTACGCGGGCACGGAACCGGCCGCGCTGTACCGGTCGGAGGACCGCGGGGAGACCTTCGAACTGATCCGCCCCCTGTGGGAGCACCCCACGCGCTCGAAGTGGGTGCCGGGCGGTGGCGGCGAGGGCCTGCACACGGTGCTCACCGACCAGCGGGACCCGAAGGCCGTCACGGTCGCCGTCTCGACCGCGGGCGTGTTCCGCACCACCGACGGCGGCGCGAGCTGGACACCCTCCAACTCTGGTGTCTCCGCGGTGTTCCTGCCGGACCCGAACCCGGAGTTCGGCCAGTGCGTGCACAAGATCGCACGGGACGCGGCCAACCCGGACCGGCTGTATCTGCAGAACCACTGGGGTGTCTACCGCAGCGACGACGCGGGCGCGCACTGGACCGACATCGGCGAGGGCCTGCCGTCCACGTTCGGCTTCGCGGCGGCGACCCATCCGCGCCGCGGGGACACGGCGTACGTGTTCCCCATCAACGCCGACGCGGACCGGGTGCCGGCCGACCGGCGCTGCCGGGTCTTCCGCACGGCGGACGCGGGCAAGACCTGGGAGCCGCTGACGAGAGGACTGCCGCAGGAGGACCACTACGGCACGGTGCTGCGCGACGCGATGTGCACCGACGACGCCGACCCGGCGGGCGTCTACTTCGGCAACCGCAACGGCGAGGTGTTCGCGTCGGCCGACGACGGCGACAGCTGGCAGCTGCTGGCGTCGCATCTGCCGGACGTGCTGTGCGTGCGGGCGGCGGTGGTCGGTTGAGGCACACGGAGGTACGGTCCGGCCTTGGCCACCGGTTGATCGCCGCTGCCTGTACGGCAGTAGGGTGACGCCCGTGGCACCACGACCCTTGCATGAAATCGTCGAAGCGGGCTGGGCGAAGGCCCTGGAACCGGTGGCCGAACGGATCGCCGCGATGGGGGACTTCCTGCGCGCGGAGATCGCCGCGGGGCGCACCTACCTCCCGGCCGGGCCGAACGTCCTGCGGGCCTTCCAGCAGCCCTTCGACGACGTACGCGTCCTGATCGTCGGACAGGACCCGTACCCGACCCCGGGGCACGCGGTGGGGCTGTCGTTCTCGGTCGCGCCCGATGTGCGGCCGCTGCCCGGCAGCCTCATCAACATCTTCCGGGAGCTGAACGCGGACCTGGGCCTGCCCCAGCCGTCCAGCGGCGATCTCACGCCGTGGACCGAACAGGGGGTGCTGCTGCTCAACAGGGCGCTCACCACGGCCCCGCGCAAGCCCGGCGCGCACCGGGGCAAGGGCTGGGAGGAGGTCACCGAGCAGGCGATCCGGGCGCTGGCCGCGCGCGGCAAGCCGCTGGTGTCCATCCTGTGGGGCCGCGACGCCCGCAACCTGCGCCCGCTGCTCGGCGACCTGCCCGCCGTGGAGTCCGCCCACCCCTCCCCCATGTCCGCCGACCGCGGCTTCTTCGGCTCGCGCCCGTTCAGCCGCGCCAACGACCTGCTGATCCGGCAGGGCGGCCAGCCGGTGGACTGGCGTCTGCCATGAGGCGTCTGCCATGAGGCGTCTGCCATGACCGGGGCGGGCGCCGAGGGCGGCTCCGGTTTCGTCGCCGTGGACTCGGGCGGCTCCGGTCTGCGGGTCGTCGTCGGAGCCGTCGGGCGCGGCCCGCTGGCCCGCAGCGCCTCACCGGAGCCCGTCCGCACCGGCCCGCGGGGGATCGAGCCCGGTCATCTGCTGGAGCAACTGGTGCCCATGGCGCGGGCGTTGGCGGCCGAGGCGGGGGTGGCGCGGCTGGACACTGTCGTGGTGGGTGCCGCCGGGCTCGCCACGCTGGGCGACGCGCTGCGCGCCGAACTGCCGGGCGCCCTGGCCCGCGACCTGGGTGTGCGGCGGCTCGCGCTGGTCGCCGACGCCGTCACCGCGTACGTCGGTGCGCTCGGGGCACGGCCCGGTGCCGTGATCGCCGCGGGTACGGGCCTGATCGCGATCGGCACGGACCTGACCGGATGGCGGCGCGCGGACGGCTGGGGCCATCTGCTGGGCGACTGCGGCGGCGGTGCCTGGATCGGGCGGGCCGGGCTGGAGGCCGCGTTGCGCGCCCACGACGGGCGGAAGGGCGGCTCGGCCCTGCTGCTGGCCCGCGCCGAGGAGCAGTTCGGGCCGGTGCCCGGGTTGCCCGGCAAGCTGTATCCGCGCTCCGACCGCCCCGCCGTCCTCGCCTCCTTCGCACCCCAGGTGGCCGCCTGCGCGGAAAGCGACCCGGTCGCGGCGGGCATCCTGCGCGCCGCCGCCCGGCACATGGCCGACTCGGCGGCCGCCGTCTGCCCGCCCGTGGGCGAGCCGGGCGTGGCCGTCACCGGCGGCCTGCTCAAGGTGGGCGACGCGCTCGCCGTACCCCTGGACGAGGAGTTGGCGAAGCTGCTGCCGCACGCCCGGCGGGTGGCGGCCGAGGGTGATCCGCTGGACGGCTCGGTGCGCATCGCGACGGATCTGGCGGCCGGTGCGCTCACCCTGCCGGGTGACGCGACGATGCTGCGCGTGATCACCCCACAGGCGACGGAGACCGCGGCGGAGACTGCGGCGAAGACCTCGGTCGAGCGCTCGGTCGAGGCCTCGGGTGATCACCGTACTGATCACCTTTGATCCGTACGTACTGATCACCTTTGACCCGTACGTCACTCCATCCGTACGTCACTCATCAGACAAATCCGGACGGATACCGCTCACCTGCACCCTCCCCGAACAGAGGAACCCAGGAAGCCAGTAACATGCGGCGCCATGAGCTCCCCCACTGGGCCCGCGTCCGGCCTGCCAGTACGAATGCCGCGACCCCGCCAGCCCGGACGGCACCGCCGTCCCGAACCGCTGGTGGCTCCCGAGGGCGCGCCCGCGCTCGTCCTCGCGGTGCCGGGCACGCCCAGTAGCGCCACGCGCAGCCTCGCCGAGGAGGTCGTGAGCATCGCCCGCTCCGAGCTGCCCGGCCTGGACGCGCGCATCGGGTACCTCGACGGGGACGACACCGAGTTCCCCACCCTCCAGGCCGTGCTCGCGCGCGCCGCCCAGGAGCGCACCGCCCGCTACGAGCAGGCCCGCGCCGCCGGCATGGACGTGAGGGAGCCCGACGGCCCCGTCGCCGTCGTCGTACCGCTGCTCGCCGGTCCGGACAGCGCGCTGCTGCGCCAGGTCCGCCAGGCCGTGATGGACAGCCGGGTGGCCGCCGAGCTGACCGATGTGCTCGGTCCGCACCCGCTGCTCGCCGAGGCGCTGCACGTGCGTCTGTCGGAGGCCGGTCTGGCCCGTGCCGACCGGGCCCGTCTGTTCACCGTGGCGACGGCCGCGGACGGCATCATCCTGGCCTCGGTGGGCGGTGACGAGGCCGTGCAGGCGGCCGGGATCACCGGCATGCTGCTCGCCGCGCGCCTCGCGGTGCCGGTGATGGCGGCGGCCCTGGACCAGGAGGGCTCGATCTCCTCCGTCGCCGAGCAGCTGCGGTCCGCGGGCTCGCAGCAGCTGGCGCTCGCCCCCTACCTGATCGGTCCGGAGATCGACCCGGGTCTGATCGAGGAGGCCGCCAAGGAGGCGGGCTGTTCCGCCTCGGAGGCGCTCGGCCCGTACCCGGCGATCGGCAAGCTGGCCCTGGCGAAGTACACGACCGCGCTGGGCATCGCCCCGCAGCAGCCGCAGGGCGCGCCGGTCCGCTGACGCGCCGGCGCATCGGCAGGTACGACCGAAAGGGCCCGCTTCCCGCGAGGGAACGGGCCCTTCGCCATGTCCGGGGGAGCCGGCGGGCCTGTGTCGCCTCAGCCGATCACCACGCAGGACGCGGCGGCCACCGCGATCGAGCCGCCGCGGCGCGGCACCCCCGTTCGCTGGTCGACGGCGAACCAGGTCACGTCTCCGGAGCGCTCGTTCGCGGCGTACAGGAAGCCGTCCGCCTCGGTGAGCGCGCGCGGCCAGCGGCCCCCGCAGGGCACCGTCGTGACCAGCCGCAGCTCCTCCCCCTCGACGGCGAACACGGACAGCACGTCCTCGCCACGGGTGGCGGTCCACACGAAGCGGCCGTCGGGCGAGGCGACGACGCCCGACGGGTAGGCGTCGCCGGCCGGTCCGCCGGGCAGGACGGGCGTTTCGGCGAGCGGCTTCAGCGAGCCGTCGGCGGCGTCCCAGCGGCAGACGGTGACGGTGGGGGTGAGTTCGTTGACGACGTACGCGTACGAGCCGTCCGGGTGGAAGGCCAGGTGGCGCGGTCCCGAACCGGGGCGCAGGGCGATCTCCCGGTGCGGTCGGAGGCCGCCGTCGCTCAGGGTGCACACCCGCACCGAGTCGGTGCCGAGGTCGACGCTGACGACCCAGCGGCCGCTCGGGTCGGGCTGCACCTGATGGGCGTGCGGCCCCTGCTGGCGTGGTGTGTGCGGTCCCGAGCCGGTGTGCCGGAGCACGCCGGACGCGGACCGGGCGAGGGTGCCGTCGGCGCGGACGGGGACGGCGGTGACGCTGCCGGAGCCGTAGTTGGCGGTCAGGACGTGTCCGGCGAACACGCTGAGGTGGGTCGGCCCGCTGCCGCCGACCGGGACCGGCGGCCCGGCCGGTTCCGGCCGGGCCGTCGTCACCCGGTACGCGGCCACCGTGCCCTCGGCCGTCTCGCTGACCGCGTAGAGCGTGGCCCCGTCGGGCGACAGGGCCAGGTACCCGGGGTCGGGCACGCCGTTCACGCTGCTCAGGGCGGTCAGCGCGCCGGTGTCGGCGGTGACGGCCGCCGTCACGATCCCGGGGCCGCCGGCCGCCGTGAACGAACCGATGAACGCCCGCCGCCTGTCGCCCTGTGCCACCGCTGTCCCCTCTCGCCCGGTGCCGTCGGGGCCGACGGTAGCAGGAAGGTCTAGACCAGGGGTCCGCCTTGGAGGAGTTCCCCCGGATCAGGCCCCGACCAGCGGCGATCCCGGCGGCGTGCGCAGCGGCTGGGCGAGTTCGGCGAGGGCCCGCTCCAGGCCGTGCAGATGGGCCAGTGCCGGTTCCGCCACGGTCGGCCGGTCCTCCTGGAGGGCCACGGATCCGCCGCTGGTGAGCGCCTCCACCGCGGCCTCCACGCGCCAGCAGGCGGCGGCCAGGCGGGCGTCGTGGGAGGCCTCCGGGTCGGCGGCGACGGCGACGAGACCGCGGATCTCGCGGGCACAGTCGTCGAGGAGGGCGAGCACGCGACGGGCGCGCCGCTTGCGGCCCAGCATCGGGTTGAGCGGGTGCACCAGCGGGGCGACGGAGAGCCGTACGCGGCCGAGCAGCTGCTCCAGTTCGGCCACGCGCGGGCTGGGGTCGGCGTCCGCGACGCCTGCCAGGCGGGCGGCCGTCTCGGCGGTGCAGGCGTGGACGCAGCGCAGCGCCCGCTGGATCCAGGCGTCGGTGACGCTGTGCGTGGTCACGGGCAGGACGAAGAGCACGGCCAGTGCGGCGCCGAGCGCCCCGACGCCGGTCTCCACGAGCCGCAGCGCGAGCAGCCCGGGGCTGAGGACGCCGAGGAGGCCGTAGAGCAGCCCGGCGAGCATGGTGACGCAGAGCATCATCCAGGTGTAGGACACGGCGGCCGTGTAGAAGATGCCGAAGACGCAGACGGCGACGAGCGCGGCCGTGGGGACCGGGGCGCCCTGGACGGGGAGGGCGACGAGCAGGCCGAGGCCGATGCCGATGACCGTGCCGAGCAGCCGGCGGAAACCGCGGACCAGGGTCTCGCCGCGCGAGGTGGTGTTGACGAAGATCCACCAGGTGGCGCCGACGGCCCAGTACCAGCGCTCCCCGGACACCAGCTGGCCCACGACGAGGGCGAAGCCCGCGCCGGCGGTCGCCTGGATCGCCTGGCGGGTGGTCACGCGGGCCAGGCCGGTGCCGCCGGGCGGGGCGGGCACGGGGGCCGGGGGCAGGCGGCGCTCGTAGCACCACAGCCCGAACCGCACCACGGAGGCGGCGAGCACGGACAGCAGGACGGAGGCGTACAGCTCGGGCAGCTGGTCCGTGGTCGCGTGCAGGAACTGCGCCACGAAGAAGGTCATGAACGCGAACACGCCGAGGCTGTGCCCGCGCGGACCCCAGCGGCGGGCGTACACGCCGGCGCCGACCACCGCGAGGAAGGTGAGGTCGCGTGCCACGGGGTGGTCGTGCAGTTCGGCGGCGGCGGCGAGCACGGGCAGCCCGACGACGGGCAGCAGGGCGGTGGTGACGGCCTGGCCGCGCACCGTGGGGTCGGTGACGGTGAACAGGGCGAGCAGCGCGGCGAGGCCGCCGGTGACGGCGCCCGCGAGGGAGTGTCCGGCGAGGCCACAGACCACGACGGCCAGCCCGATGCCGAGCACGGCCCGCGCGGCGAAGCGCAGCCGTACGCGGCCCGGGTCCGGAGCCACGAACACCCTCTTCAGCACTGATTACCGCCCCCTTCGCACACGGGCAGGACACCGGCCGGAGACCGGCGGAACACTGGCAGGACACTGGCATGGAAAAGGCGCCGCGGGATCCGCAGCGCCATCGACGCATCCATATCAGCATCTCTACCACCACTGGCTCAAGAGGCCTCTTCCTTACTGGTCCATTGGCACAGTGGTGGCAGCTCGGAGGGACGCACGGGAGGGCCAACGGCCGACCACCGGTGGCCCACCGGCTCCGCCGCCCATTGAGCCATTGGTACAGTCACAGGTGATCACCACGGACGAGGGGGAGGGCCCGATGGCCGTCGACGAGCTCGACACCCGCATCCTGCGGCTGCTGCTGGAGCAGCCGCGCACCAGCGTGCGCGAGTACGCCCGCATCCTCGGCGTCGCCCGCGGCACGCTGCAGGCCCGCCTCGACCGCCTGGAACGCGAGGGCGTGATCACGGGCACGGGGCCGACCCTCTCCCCCGCCGCGCTCGGCCACCCGGTGCAGGCCTTCGTGCACATCGAGGTCACCCAGGGGCATCTGGACGACGTGGGAGACGCCCTCGCCCGGGTGCCGGAGATCGTCGAGGCCTTCTCGATCACCGGCGGCGGCGATCTGCTGACCCGGGTCGTGGCGCGGGACAACGCGCACCTGGAGGACGTGATCCAGAAACTGATCAGTCTGCCCGGCGTCGTACGCACCCGCACCGAGGTGGCCCTGCGCGAACGCGTCCCGTACCGGCTGCTGCCGCTGGTGGAGTCGATCGGGCGGTCGGCACGGAAGTGAGCCCGGGTGTCCGGGCGTTGACGAGTACCTCGGCATCCTGGACCCCATGAGCACACTCGGCGGCATCTCGGTCGTCTTCGATCTCGACGGAACGCTCGTGGACAGCGAGCCGAACTACTACGAAGCCGGCCGGCAGACCCTCGCCGAGCACGGCGTCCCGGACTTCACCTGGGCGGATCACGAGCGGTACGTCGGCATCAGCACGCAGGAGACGGTCACGGACTGGAAGCGGCGGTACGGCCTGCGGGCTTCCGTGGAGGAGCTGCTCACCGCGAAGAACCGCCGTTACCTGGAGCTGGCCCGCAGCTCCACGCGCGCGTACCCCCAGATGCGGAAGTTCGTCGAGCTCCTGGCGAGCGAGGGCGTCCCCATGGCCGTGGCCTCGGGGTCCTCGCCCGAGGCCATCGCGGCGGTCCTGGCCGGCACGGGACTGGACGCGTATCTGCACACCGTGGTCTCCGCCGACGAGGTCGCGTACGGCAAGCCCGCTCCCGACGTCTTCCTGGAGGCGGCCCGCCGGCTCGGCGCGGCCCCGCACGACTGCGTGGTGATGGAGGACGCCGCCCCGGGCGCCGCCGCCGCGCACGCGGCCGGGATGCGCTGCATCGCGCTCCCGTACGTCGCCGCGCAGGCCGACGCCCCGGAGTTCGCGACCGCCGACCTGCTGCTGCGGGGCGGTCAGGGGGAGTTCACGGCGCGGGCGGCGTACGACTGGCTGGTGCGGTCGGTTCCGGCTGCCTGACGTCACCCATGCCCCCCTCTCCCGAACGCACCCGCGCGTTCGAAGCACGGGCCGCGGAGCTGTACGAGCACGGCAAGGCGGTCAACGCGCCGCGGCACTGGAGATCGACGCGGTGATCGACCCGGCCGAGTCGCGGGCGTGGATCACGGCGGCGCTGGACGAATGCCCCGAAGTGCGGCCGGGGTACCGCCCGTTCGTGGACACCTGCTAGCCCGGGCGCCCACGCCGAACGGCCGGAACCGAACGCTCCCGACCCGTTGACGCTCACCCGCCCCCTCCCTATCGTCTGGTCGGTCGACCGTACGGCGTTCGCCATTTCGAACATGAGGAGCACACATGGCACCGCCCCTCTCCAGACGAACCCTTCTCCATGCCGCGGCGCTCGCCGCCGCCGCACCCTCGCTCTCACTCGCGGCGGGCGGTCGCGCACTCGCCGCACCGGGGGTCGCCGGCGCATCCGGGGCCGCCGCCGCGTCCGAGGTACCGTCCGCCTGGACCGTGCGGCCCTTCGGGCTGGAGGACGTGAGCCTCGGCCGCGGTCTCTTCGCCGACAAGCGGCAGTGGATGCTGGATCACGCCCGCGGTTATGACGTGAACCGGCTGCTCCAGGTGTTCCGCGCCAACGCGGGGCTCCCGACGGGCGGCGCGGTCGCGCCCGGCGGGTGGGAGGGGCTGGACGGTGAGGCCAACGGCAATCTGCGGGGGCACTACACCGGGCACTTCCTGACCATGCTGGCGCAGGCCTACCGCGGCACCAAGGAGCAGGTGCTCGCGGACCGGATCCGGACGATGGTCGGGGCGCTGACCGAGGTGCGTGAGGCGCTGCGGCGCGATCCGGCCGTGCTGAGTGCCGACGGGAGGTTCGGCGCCGCCGCGGAGAACGTGCGCGGATCCTACCAGTACGTCGATCTGCCGGCCGCCGTGCTCGGCGGGGCCTCCGCGCTCACCCTGTCCGCCTGGGTGAAGCCCACCCATGACGCCAACTGGGCCCGGATCCTCGACTTCGGCAACGACACCACCCGTTACCTGTATCTCGCCGCCCGCAACGCGAACGGGGTGCCACGCTTCGCCATCACCACCTCCGGACCCGGCGGCGAGCAGGGCCTCAACGGCACGGCGCCGCTGCCGCTGAACCAGTGGAGCCACCTGGCGGTGACGATCGCCGGCGGCACCGGCACCCTGTACGTCAACGGCACGGCGGTGGCCCGGAACGCGTCGATGACGCTGACCCCGGCGGCCCTCGGCACGCTGAGGAACAACTGGCTGGGCCGCTCCAACTTCTCCGGCGACCCGGTCTTCGCGGGCGCCTTCGAGGAGGTCAACGTCTTCTCGCGCGCCCTGACCGCCGCCGAGATCGCGCAGTTGCAGAACGCCCGCGCCGCCGACACCCCCGCGGGGCGCGGCGACCTCGCCTCGTACGCCTTCGACGAGACCAGCGGCGGAACCTTCGCGGACGCCTCCGGCCGCGGCCTCACCGCCACCCTGCGGCGCACCTGGGGCGGGCCCAGCCACCCCGGGTTCCTCGCGGCGTACCCGGAGACGCAGTTCATCGAGCTGGAGTCGCGGACCACTCCCGACTACACCAAGGTGTGGGCGCCGTACTACACGGCGCACAAGATCCTGCGCGGCCTGCTCGACGCCCACCTCGCCACCGGAGACGAGCGGGCGCTGGACCTCGCGTCCGGCATGTGCGACTGGATGTACTCCCGGCTGTCCAAGCTGCCCGACGCCACCCTCCAGCGGATGTGGGGGATCTTCTCCAGCGGCGAGTTCGGCGGCATCGTCGAGGCCATCTGCGATCTGCACACGATCACCGGGAAGGCCGAACACCTCGCGCTGGCCAAGCTGTTCGACCTCGACAGGCTCATCGACGCCTGCGCCGCGAACACCGACATCCTCGACGGTCTGCACGCCAACCAGCACATCCCGATCTTCACGGGATACGTGCGGCTGTACGACGAGACGGGCGAGGAGCGCTACCTCACCGCCGCGAAGAACTTCTGGGGCATGGTCGTACCGCACCGCATGTACGGCATCGGCGGCACCAGCACCCAGGAGTTCTGGAAGGCCCGGGACGTGATCGCCGGCACGATCAGCGCAACGACCGCCGAGACGTGCTGTGCGTACAACATGCTCAAGCTGAGCCGGACCCTGTTCTTCCACGAGCAGGACCCGAAGTACATGGACTACTACGAGCGGGCTCTGTACAACCAGGTGCTCGGCTCGAAGCAGGACAAGCCGGACGCGGAGAAGCCGCTCGTCACGTACTTCATCGGCCTGACGCCCGGTCATGTCCGGGACTACACGCCCAAGCAGGGCACGACCTGCTGCGAGGGCACCGGCATGGAGAGCGCCACCAAGTACCAGGACTCGGTGTACTTCGCGAAGGCCGACGGCAGCGCCCTGTACGTCAACCTCTACAGCCCGTCCACCCTGACCTGGGCGGAGAAGGGCGTCACGGTCACCCAGACCACCGGCTATCCCAGGCAGCAGGGCAGCACGCTCACCTTCGGCGGTAGCCGTGGCTCCTTCACGCTGCGGCTACGCGTGCCGTCGTGGGCGACCGCCGGATTCCGCGTGACCGTCAACGGGCGGACGGTGTCGGGGACTGCGAAGCCGGGGACCTACTTCGGCGTGTCCCGGACGTGGCGGGCCGGCGACACCGTACGGGTCACCATGCCGTTCCGGCTGCGGGTGGAGAAGGCCCTCGACGATCCGTCCCTGCAGACCCTGTTCTACGGGCCGGTGAACCTGGTCGGCCGGAACTCGGCCACCGAGTACCTGAAGGTCGGTCTCTACCGCAACGCCGGTCTCTCCGGCGATCTGCTGCCCTCCCTCACGCCCGTGCCCGGCAAGCCGCTCCACTACACGCTGGACGGGACCGAGTGGGCGCCGTTCTTCGAGGGGACCGAGGATCCGACGCACGCCTACTTCCGGCGCTCGGAGCCGAAGGTGGTCTTCGGCGGCAGGGACTCCGGCGTCGCCAACCCCGCGAAGGCGGACGGCACCACGCTCCTGGACGAGATCTGGGCCGGGGCGCCGTTCGACGGCAAGGGCGCGCTGGTGGCGCGGGTGCGGTCCACCGTGGACGCGTGGGTGTCCGACGGGCTGCTGAGCCGGGCCGACGGCGACAGGGTGGTGAGTACGGCGCTGGCGGCGTCATACGCGCCCTGATGCGAGGGACGTAGGTCACACGGAGCCGGTGCCGTACGGGCTTGACCTGCCGTACGGCACCGGCGATCGGGGGTGTGCGCGAAATTTCTTGCCGCGACGGTGATTGGCTCGCGATTCTCATCCGTACTTCCTGGCGTTGGGCCGTTCATATCCCAGGAGGCACGATGCGCATCTCGCGCAGCACGGTCGGAACCGCGTTCGTGGGCGGTGCGATGATCCTCACCCTCACCGCGCTCGCCTACCCCAGCATGCTGGGCGTGGAGAACGCGGCGACCAACCAGGACCGCATCATCGCCAACACCCGGTACGGTCCGCTGACCGAGGCGGACCGCGACTTCGTGGTCAGGGTGCGCGCGGCCGGGTTGTGGGAGTACCCGCTGGGCAACCTGGTGCTGCAGCGGGGTACGACGCCGGCGATGAAGGAGGCGGGCGAGCATCTGATCGTCGGTCACGGCCGACTCGACGAGACCTGCCGCAGGGTCTCCCAGGAGTTGGGCATCACCCTGCCCAACGAGCCGTCGCCGCAGCAGCAGCAGTTCGTGGCGACGGCGGAGGGCACCACCGGCAAGGAGTTCGACTCCACGGCTGTGAGCATCATGCGCGTCGCGCACGGTGGGATCTTCCCGACGGTTGCCAAGATCCGGGCGACCACCCGGAACAGCCTCGTGCGGGAGCTCGCCGACCAGACCAACGACACCGTGCTCGACCACATCTCGGTCCTGGAGAAGACCGGTATGGTCAACTACGAGCAGGTCAGCTTCCAGATAACCGCCCCGGCCAAGCTGCCCAAGGACCAGACGACGCCGCCTCCTCCGCAGCCGGGTGCGCCGGTCCGGGTGCTGGAAATCCCCAAGGAGCTGGAGGATCTGCAGACTGTCGCCCCGAATCCGTCCTATGGGCAGCCGTCCCCCTCGGCCGGCTGAGCCGGCACCAGGTCGGCGGGGGCCCGTGCTCCGGCGGGCCCCGAGCCTACGAACGGCGGCGGGGCCTACCACGCTTGGGGGCCCCGGACCGGCGCCCCGCCCCCTTGCCGGTCTGCTTGCGCCGCACGCCGGCCGTCTCGGCCTGCTTGTCCTTCGGCTGGGGCGGGGGCTGCCTGCGGCCCCGTGTGCTGTTGACGGTCCGGCCACGGACGATGCCGATGAAGTCCTCCACCAGGTCCGTCGTCGCGTCCTGCGGCCAGGCCAGCGCCACACCGGACTCCGGGGCGTCTGTGAGGGGCCGGTACGTGAGGTCCTTGCGGTGGTGCAGGCGGGCCAGGGACAGGGGTACGACGAGCACACCGATGCCGGCCGCGACCAGTTCGACGGCGTCGGACGTGGTGGCGGGACGTTCGAAGGCGGGCCGGCCCGGAAGCCGCTCCCAGTCGAGGACGTCGTCGAGGGGGTGCAACACGATGTCGTCGGCCAGGTCCTCGGGGGACACCTCGTCGACCGCCGTGACGAGATGGTCCTTCGGGACCACGACGACCGTCTGCTCGGTGTAGAGGGGGATCGCGCTCAGGACGGCCTTGTCGACCGGCAGCCGGACGAGGCCCGCGTCGGCGCCGCCGCCCAGCAGGACGTCGCTCGCGGTGGCGGCGGGCACCTGCTCCAGGGTCAGCGGGACGTCGGGCAGCCGCTCGTTCCAGATGCGCACCCACTTGTCGGGTGTCACCCCGGGGACGTACGCGAGCCGGAACGAAGGCGGTACCTCCGGGGACGGGGTTGCTTCCGAGCCTGTCACCTGGCCAGGTTACCGGCCGTGTTCCCGGGCCGGTGCCCGGCCGTGGTCGGCGCTCGGGCACACGCTCGATACCCTGGACGCCATGAAGTCGCACCAGAGCACCCAGACGATGAAGCCCGCGACCGCGGCGAAGAAGCTGGGTGTGTACCTCGAGGCCACACCCGCCGAGTTCCGGGAGGGTGTCGTCTCGCGCGCCGAGCTGAACGCGCTCCAGGCCGATCCGCCCGAGTGGCTGCGCGAGCTGCGGCGCAACGGACCGCACCCCCGGCCGGTGGTCGCGGCGAAGCTGGGCGTCTCCATCGCGGGTCTCGCCCGCGGCGGCATCACCGAGCCCCTCACCACGGAGCAGATCGAGGCGCTGAAGCGGGAACGTCCCGAGTGGCTGCAGCGGGAGCAGGCCACGCAGGCGGAGGTCCGCAAGGAGGCCGCCCGCATCAAGCAGAAGAACGCCGAGCGCGCTGCAGGAGGCTCCTGACCGGGGCGGGCCGCACGCCCCCTGACCCGCTCGCCCCCAGCCCCACCGGACAACACCGGTCGGGGCCTTTTTCTTGTCCGGCAGGGAGACGGCCCACCCTTGCCCACGCTTGGCCCGCGCAAGGCTGCGATACATGCAGGAATAGCTATATGTTAATGTCGCCATGGGTTGCCCGACGGGACAGACGCGGGCAGCAGCACGCCACCAGCAAGGAGCCCCCATGACCACCGCGACCGAGCACCGCACCCACGAGGACCACACCCACACCCACGGCGAGGGCTGCGGCCACGTCGCCTTCCCGCACCGCGACCACACCGACTACGCCCACGACGGCCACATCCACCGGGTGCACGAGGGTCACGTCGACGAGTGCGCCGGCGACGGACACGCCGTCCACGAGGAGCACGACCACCAGCACGGTGAGGGCTGCGGCCACGTCGCCGTACCGCACGACGACCACACCGACTACGTGCACGACGGCCACCGCCACGCCGCCCACGACGGGCACTGGGACGACCACTGACGCCACACCCACGGCGGCCCGGCGCCGGACCGGGCGGGCGATGCCGCGCACCTCGACTGGAAATCATTGTCATATGCTAATGTGTGCATATGACGATGACTTCCCCCTCCCCCGCCGATGAACCGGCCCCGGACCTGCAGGCCGCCAGCGATCTGCTGCGCGCCCTGGCCTCGCCCGTACGGCTGGGCATCGTGCGCGAACTGTCCGGCGGCGGGAAGTACGTCCACGAGCTGGTGAGCGCGCTGGGCGTGAGCCAGCCGCTGGTCTCCCAGCACCTGAGGGTGCTGCGCACCTCCCGGATCGTCACGGCCCGGCGCCAGGCCCGTGAAACGCGGTACAGCCTCACCGACGACCACATCGCGCACATCGTCCTGGACGCCATCCGGCACGCCCAGGAGTAGTGCCCGCGCGCGGCACGACCCCCTCGACGGCCGTCCGGCTCCCGCCGGGCGGCCGTGGCCGTTCACGGGCCGTCGCGCATCTGCCGTAAACGCCAGACCGCGCCACCCCTTCCGGCGCATAGAAGTATCTACCAGCATGGCTGTGCCGGGCCGGCGCGCGGATGTCCGCAGGACCGTCGGCTCGTGTCCAGTACGCGCCCGTCGGGGCGCGGCCGACCGTGCCTGGGGGGACCATGCCGAGCGTCATGTGGAAGCAAGCCGTCGAGTGGCTCGCCGCGGCCGCCGCGGATCCCCAGGAGTGCAAGCGCGAGTGGGACCACGGCACGGGCACCGTGCTGCTGGAGGCCGGACGGTTCTGGGACGTGCTGACGGTTCCCGACCGCCTGGGCCTGCTCGCCCTGGACATCCTGTGGCACGACCCGCTCAAGGTGCCCGGGCCCACGCTGGTGGACCGAGTGGCCGGCAGGGTGGGTTTCTTCCTGCCGGCCGACCCGGTCAGCGAGTGGGTCGGGTGCGGAGTGCGGCACGTCGGCCGGGGCGCCTGGGTCGCCGTACCGCCGCCGTACCGGCCCGCCGGGCGTCTGGAGTGGCTCGTTCCGCCGGACGGGGCCGGCACGCTGCACACTCCCGCCGCACTTGAAGCGGCCCTTCGGGAGGCGACCAGCACACTCGCCGTCCTGGCGCCGGTCAGCGCGCGGCAGGCGGGGCAGGACAGTTGGTGAGGGGGGACTCAGGCCCTGAGCGGAAAGCCCGGGCACACCGTCGCTGTCGGCCGGAGCGGGGAGCGCGGGCCGGCGATCGCCCGCATCGGGAGCGGACACACGGTGGTGTCCGGCGACCCGGTCGGCCACACTGACGTCATCGCGAACACGAGCCGGTTGCCCCCGTTCGACGACAGGGGAGGACATGTCACAGCGCACCGACCTCCGTCAGCGCAGGGCCGTGCTGGAGCACGAGTGGTCCCGCTGGGTGCCGCGGTTGAAGACCTCGGGCGGGAATCCGGTCGGCAGTCAGGCGCTGCGGCGTGAGGTGACGGAGTCCTGGGCGCGTTCGCTGAGCAGCGTGGATCCCGGCCGGGACAGTGCCCCGGTCTCCGACGGCGGCCTGGTGCACCACCGGTGGACCAGCTCGCCGCTGCGGGGGCCGGTCGCCGACCTGGCCGGCGAACTGCACAGCATCGCCGACGACGCCGGGTTCGTCACCGCGGTCACCGACGAGTCCGGCACGATCCTGTGGACGTGCGGCGGGCCGACCATGCGCCGCCGGGCCGAACGCGTCAACTTCGCGCCGGGCGGCCGCTGGGACGAACAGGCCATGGGCACCAACGCGCTCTCCCTCGCGCTGCGCACCGGCCGCCCCAGCTTCGTCTTCTCGGCCGAACACCTGGTGTCGGCCCTGCACGGCTGGGTCTGCTACTGCGCCCCCATCCACGCCCCGGACGGCCGCGTGCTCGGCGTCCTGGACCTGTCCACCACCTGGGACCGCTCGCATCCCCTGGCCATGTCCACCGTGCGCACCCTGGTGTCCGCCATCGAGACCCGCCTCGCCAGGGAACGGCCCCAGCCACACGCCCCCAACGTCCGGTTGACCTGCCTCGGCGCCGAACAGGCCGTACGCGACGGGCAGCACCTGCCTCTGCGCCCCCGCCAGGTGGAGATCCTCACCCTGCTCGCCCTCGAACCGGACGGCTTCGCACCGGACCGGCTGCGCGACGCCCTGTACGGCGAGCGGCCGGTGACCGCCTCCACGTTCAAGGCGGAGATCTCCCATCTGCGCCGCGCCCTCGGCGGCGGCATCGCGCCCCGCCGCTACGCGCTGACCGTCCCCGTCTCCTGCGACGCCGTCGACGTGCTGCGCGCCCTGGAGAACGGCGACGCCGAGACCGCGCTGCGCCTGTACCGCGGCCCGCTGCTCCCCCGCTCCGAGGCGCCGGGCGTCGAGGAGTGGCGCATCCGTCTCGAAGTGGCCGTGCGGGAGGCGGTGCTGGCCAGTACGCGCCCGGAGCACGCCCTGCGCTACGGCGAGCGGGCCCCGTACGACGCGGAGGTGCACGAACACGCGCTGCGCCTGCTCGGCCCCGGCGACACCCGCCGCGCGATCGCCGCCGGCCGGCTCACCACGGCCCTGCGCGACTGATCCGCCCGACGGCCGGCCGGCCGCACCAACCTCGCGCCAACCTCCCGGTCCCACAGTGAAGTCCAGCCCGACGGCACAGGCCGTCGGAGGACCGCACTCGCTCCACACCGAGGAGAGCCGCCATGGTGTACGCGCAGCCCGGCACGGACGGCAGCATCGTCAGCTTCGCCCGCCGCTACGACAACTTCATCGACGGTGACTGGGTCGCCCCCGTGGAGGGCCGGTACTTCGACAACCCGACGCCGGTGACCGGGGAGGTCTTCTGCGAGGTCGCCCGTTCGTCCGCGGCGGACATCGACCTGGCCCTGGACGCCGCCCACCGGGCGGCCGACCGGTGGGGCCGTACCTCCACCACCGAACGCGCCAACATCCTCAACAGGATCGCGGACCGCATCGAGCAGAACCTGGAGAAGATCGCCGTCGCCGAGACGTGGGAGAACGGCAAGCCGGTGCGCGAGACGCTGGCCGCCGACATCCCGCTGGCCGTGGACCACTTCCGCTACTTCGCCGGGGTGGTGCGCGCCCAGGAGGGCAGCATCGCCGAGCTCGACGCCGACACCGTCGCCTACCACTTCCACGAGCCGCTGGGTGTGGTGGGCCAGATCATCCCGTGGAACTTCCCGATCCTGATGGCCGCCTGGAAGCTGGCGCCCGCGCTGGCCGCCGGCAACTGCGTGGTCATCAAACCGGCCGAGCAGACCCCGGTCAGCCTTCTCTACGTCATCGACCTGATCGCCGACCTGCTCCCGCCGGGCGTGCTCAACGTCGTCAACGGCTTCGGCGTCGAGGCGGGCAAGCCGCTCGCGTCCAGCCCGCGCGTGGCCAAGGTGGCGTTCACGGGCGAGACGACGACCGGGCGCCTGATCATGCAGTACGCGAGCGAGAACATCATCCCCGTCACGCTGGAGCTGGGCGGCAAGAGCCCGAACATCTTCCTGCCCGACGTCATGGCCGCCGACGACGACTTCCTGGACAAGGCGGTCGAGGGCTTCGTGATGTTCGCGCTGAACCAGGGCGAGGTGTGCACCTGCCCGTCGCGCGCCCTGATCCACTCCTCGATCTACGACGAGTTCATGGCCCGCTGCGTCGAGCGCACCAGGGCGATCGTCGGCGGTGACCCGCTGGACCCGGCGACCATGATCGGCGCTCAGGCCAGCAACGACCAGTACGAGAAGATCCTCTCCTACCTCGACATCGGCAAGAAGGAGGGCGCCGAACTCGTCACCGGCGGCAACCCGCGCAGCGTCCCCGGCCTGGAGGGCGGCTACTACATCGAGCCGACCATCTTCCGCGGCACCAACGACATGCGGATCTTCCAGGAGGAGATCTTCGGCCCGGTGGTGTCGGTGACGACGTACGACTCGGTCGACGAGGCCCTGAAGATCGCCAACGACACACTGTACGGCCTCGGCGCCGGCGTGTGGACCCGGGACGGCAACACCGCCTACCGCCTGGGACGCGAGATCAAGGCGGGCCGGGTGTGGACCAACTGCTACCACGCCTACCCGGCGCACGCGGCGTTCGGTGGCTACAAGAAGTCCGGCATCGGCCGCGAGACCCACAAGATGATGCTGGATCACTACCAGCAGACGAAGAACCTGCTGGTCAGCTACTCCGCCAAGAAGCTCGGGTTCTTCTGATGGGCACCCGCGCCGGGCGCGTCGCACTGACGCCCGCCGCCGAGGACCTGGTGCGGCACCTGACCCGGGCGCACGGGCCGGTGATGTTCCATCAGTCCGGCGGCTGCTGCGACGGCAGCGCCCCCATGTGCTATCCGCGCGGCGAGTTCCGGGTCGGCGCCTCGGACGTCCTGCTCGGGCACGTGGCCGGTGACACGCCGTTCTGGATGAGCGCGGACCAGTACGCGTACTGGTCGCACACCCACCTCACCGTCGACGTGGTCCCCGGCCGGGGCAGCGGCTTCTCACTGGAGGCCCCGGAGGGCGTCCGCTTCCTGCTCCGCTCCCGCCTGCTCACCGAGGAGGAACTGCGGCGCATCACGGCGGAGCCGGCGCTGCCGACCGGGGCGGACGTGACGGAATGACCCGGTGGCCGGAGCACCTGCGTCCTAGGCTGGGTTCATGTACACGACGCAGGTCTCCGGTCACGTCGACGCACCCCGTTCGGCGGTCTACCGGGCGCTGGTGAGCGCGGAGGCGATCGCACAGTGGCGGGTGCCGCCCGGCATGAGGAGCCAGGTGCACGAGTTCGACGCCCGGGAGGGAGGCCTCTTCCGTGTCTCGCTCACGTACGACGCACCGACCGGGGCCGGCAAGTCGGCCGCGCACACCGACACCTACCACGGCCACTTCGCCAGGCTCGTGCCGGACGAGCAGGTGGTGGAGGTGCTGGAGTTCGAGAGCCCGGACCCGGCGTTGCACGGCACGATGACCATGACGACCACGCTCACCGACACCGACGGCGGCGGCACGGACGTCCTCGTCGTCCACGAGGGCGTCCCCGACGCCGTGCCCGCCGCCGACAACGAGACGGGCACGCGTCTGGCGCTGGCGAACCTCGCGCGGTTCGTGGAGGCGGGCGAACGGTCCGCCTGAACGGCCGGCGCCCGTGCGTCCTGCTCAGCCTCAAGGGCGAGCAGGTCCCCGACCGGAGCTGCGCCCTGCTGGCAGCAGAGTCTCTTACGCGTCGGCGCACACCGACGGCAGCGCCCGTACGAGGCCCGCCGCGCGCAGGGCGTCCAGCCGGTGCGCGTACGCGGAGCGCACGGCGGACGTGGCCAGCCGGGCCTCACAGGAGGGTACGGTGCGCAGCGCCTGTGTGGTCTTCAGCTCGGTCAGCAGTTGTGTGGTGATGCGGTCGAGCTGCGGGCGGACCTCCTTCACCAGGTCCGGGCGCTGGGTGGGGCGCTCGTCGGGGTGGGCGTCCCAGCGGGCGTACAGGCCGCGCTGCACCAGCTTGTTGGCCTCGATCTGGTCGCGGAACACGGCGGCCACCGCGTCGGGGTCGAGGCCGAGGGCGGTGGCCCGGGTGCGGACGTCGTCGAGGATCTGCCGCTCGCGCACCGGGTCGTCGATCGGCGTGTCCGTGCCGTACTTGGCGGCGGCGACCTTGTCGGCCAGCAGCAGCCGCTGGGTGAGCAGTTCGGTCATCGGCGTGAACGCGTGGGCGGCGGCCGTGTGCGGTGCGGGGGCCGCGGGCCGGGCGGCGGCCGGCGTCACGCCGCCGAGGGCGACGGCGGCCGCGGCGCAGACGACGGTGAGGGCGGACCGGAGGCGTCGAGGGCGCACGGGGTGTCCTTCCATGGGGGGCGGCGGTCGGCGCCGGAGCCCGTCGGTCCCGCGCCGGGGATCAACGTACCGACGGCACACGCGACGTGTGGCTCCGGGGCCGCGCGAGCGGGTCAGAGCGGATCCGTTCCGGTATACGGGTTCCCGGGCTCTCCAAGGTCCCAGAACAGTCCCGCCACGATGCGCAGCCCCTCGCGGGCGACCGGCGCCAACAGGTGTTCGTGGGGGGCGTGTTGGGCGCAGGACGGGTGGGAGTGCGGGAGCCATATGGTGGGCAGGCCGAGGGTGTCGGCGAAGGCGTCGTTGGGGAGGGCGCCGCCGAGGTTCGGCAGGACGGCCGGTTCCTTGCCGGTGGTGCGGCGCACGGAGTCCACGGCCCATGTCACCCACGGGTCGTCGGGGCTCAGCCGGGTCGCGGGTACGGCCTGCAGCAGTTCGACGTCGGCCATGGGCAGGCCGTGTGCGTCGAGGTGGGCGTGGACGACGCGTTCGAGGTCCCGCCAGTCGGTGCCGACGACGAAACGCAGCTGGACGTCGGCGTGCGCGGTGCCCGGGATGGCGCCGACGGGTTGGGCGACGGGGCGCACGCCCGGCACGAACACGTCCTGCTGGACCACGTCCCGCCCCGCACCGCACTGCTCGCGGGCTGCTCATGGCGGGCGCGACGTAGGCACGGCCCAGCCATGTGACGCACGCCTGTGACGCACGCCTGTGACGCACGCCTGTGACGCTTGCATCGCGACGCCCGTGTGACGCATGTCATTGAGGACGTAGAGGCACATATGCGCACACTGTGGAACGACAGCCCCTCACAGAGAACCGATCCCATGAGTCAGCACGTTCACGTCCGCCTCCGTGACGGCATCGCCGTGTCGGAAGACGGCGAGCTGGTCGAGCACTCCCGCTGCCGCTGCGGGGCCACCTGGACCAGGACCTACCGCGCCGACGAGGGCGAGCCCGGCCAGGAGTAGGCCCCGCACATCGCACCGCCGGGGATCTGGACGGCCCTGCGGGGGCTCCTTTAAGGTGCCGCGAGTAAGCGCTTTCTAGCCTGCCCATGCCAAGCTCGCGCCATTCCGCTTCCGCCTGCTGAGGGTCTGGCGCGGAAAGGTAGTGCCGCGTGCCGCACACCGAGCCGCACAGTCCCCGCACCCAGCCGCACAGCTCCCGCGCCGAGCCGCACAGCCCGTCGCCCTCCTCCCCATGGACCCGCAAGGCGTTCTTACGGGGCATGGCGGCCGTCGGCGCCGCCCCGCTGCTCCCCGGCGTCCTGCCCACGACCGCCCAGGCCGCTCCCGCGCACCGGCCGGACTTCCCTATGGTGCGCGGCGGCACCGCCGTCGACCTGTTCGTGGACCCGGCGGACGACCCCGCCGTGCTCCGCGCCGCCGCTGACCTCCAGGCCGACGTGGAGCGCGTCAGCGGGGTCCGGCCCCGCCTGCTGCACACCCTGCCGGAGCGGGCCGCGCACCTGGTCCTGGTCGGCACCATCGGCGCGAGCCCGGTCATCGACCGGCTGATCGCCCGAAGACGCCTCGACGTCTCCGGAGTGAAGGGCCGCTGGGAGGCGTCGGTGACGCAGGTCGTGGACCGCCCGCTGCCCGGCGTCGACCGCGCCCTGGTGATCGCCGGCAGCGACCGGCGCGGCACCGTCTACGGCGTCTACGACACCTCGGAACGCATCGGCGTCTCCCCCTGGCACTGGTGGGCGGACGTACCGGTCGAGCGCCGCGACACCGTCACGGTCCCGGCGGGCCCCGTCAAGCGGTACGAACCCTCCGTCCGCTACCGGGGCGTCTTCATCAACGACGAGCAGAACCTGACCACGTGGTCCCGCCGTACCCAGGAGCCCGACAAGAACATCGGCCCCCGGACGTACGAGCGGATCTTCGAGCTGCTGCTCCGCCTCAAGGCCAACTACCTGTGGCCCGCGATGCATCCGTACTCCGACTTCTTCAACAAGCACCGCGAGAACCCGGAGCTGGCCGACCGGTACGGCATCGTCGTCGGCTCCAGCCATCCCGAGGCGCTGCTGCGCAACGGCGTGCACGAGTGGCAGCCCTGGGCCGAGGAACACAAGAACGCGGACGGCAGCCTCCCGTTGTACGACTACACCGTGAACCCGGCCGTCATCTCCGACTACTGGCGGGCCCGGGCGCGGCAGAACGCCGGCTACGAGAGCAGTTGGACGCTCGGCATGCGCGGCCTGCACGACAGCGCGCTGGAGACGCGGTACGCCACCACGATCCCGGAGAAGGTGGCGGTGATGAACGACATCATCGCGGACCAGCGCAGGATCCTCACCGAGGAGGTCGGCGCCGCCGCCACGCCGCAGATCTTCATCCCGTACAAGGAGGTCCTGGAGCTGTACAACGCGGGCGTCCGGGTCCCCGACGACGTCACGCTGATCTGGCCGGACGACAACCACGGCAACATGCGCCAGCTGCCGGACGAGGCGGAGCGGCGGCGCACCGGCGGCAACGGCATCTACTACCACCTCTCCTACTGGGGCCGCCCCAGGAGCTACCTGTGGCTGGACACCACGCAGCTCGCCAAGGTGTGGCAGGAACTTCGCCGGGTGTACGAGCACCGGGCCGACCGGATGTGGATCTTCAACGTCGGTGACATCAAGTCGATCGAGACCGGCCTGTCCTTCTGCATGGACATGGCCTGGAACGTGGACCGCTGGGGCCCTGCGAACGTCGAGGAGTTCCTCGTGGAGTGGGCCGGGCGCCAGTTCGGCCTACGGCACGGCCCGGAGATCGCCGCGATCCGTACGAAGTACTACCGTCTGGCGGCCGAGCGGCGCCCGGAGTTCATCGACCGCGGCGTCTTCTCGACCGTCCACCACGGCGACGAGGCGGGCCGTCGCATGGCCGCCTACGCTCGCCTGCTGGAACGGGTCCGGACGCTCGGCGCCAAACTGCCCGACGCCTACCGGGACGCCTTCTACGAGCTGGTCGAATACCCCGTCCACGGCGCCTACTTGATGAACCTGAAGTACTACTGGGCGGACCGCAACGCCCTCGCGGTCCGTCAGGGGCGCGGGGCCGGGGCGAACCGTTTCGCGGATCTGGCGGAGGCGGCCCACGCCGAGGAGCAGGCGATCACCAGGCGGTACAACACGGAGATCGCGGGCGGGAAATGGGACGGAATCGTCAACCCGTACCCTTCCCAGATCCCGAAGGCGCCGGGCCGCCCGAGCGTCACGAGGGTGCCCCGGCAGGAGACTTCAGGGCTGGGCGTGGCGGCGGAGGGGAACGAGACGGGAGCAGACCGGCCGCTGTCCTTCTCCTCCTACACCCGCGACCGCCGCTTCGTCGACGTCTTCAACACCGGCTTCCTGCCGCTGGAGTGGCGTGCCGAGGCGAGCCATCCCTGGGTCCGGCTGAGCGCGGCGGGCGGCCACCTCACCGAGCAGACCCGCCTGTGGGTGGAGATCGACTGGGTGCGAACCCCCGAGGGCACGCACGAACCGTCGGTGACCTTCACCGGTGCCGGACGGAGCGTCGAGGTGCCGTTGAGGGTCGCCGTCGACGCGGAGCGGGCGCGTCAGCGGGCTCGCGGGTTCGTCGAGGCCCACGGCTACGTCTCGATCGACGCCGCACACTTCGACGGCCAGGTGCCGCGCGGCGGGGCCCGCTGGCGGGTCGTGCGGGGGCTGGGGCGTCGTACGGCCGCCGTGGAGGCGGTGCCGGTGACCGCGGCGCCGATCACCGGGGACTTCGCCGCTCGCGCGCCGGAGTTGCGCTACCGGGTGCGGTTCAGCAGCACCGGCACCTTCCCGGTGACCGTCTTCCGGCTGCCCTCCCTGGACGAGCGTGGCACCCGCAGGCTGGCCGTCGCCCTCGACGACCAGCCGGTCACCGTCCTGTCGGGTCAGGCCGTCGCCACCGGGAACCGGGGCGACGCCTGGGCCCGCAACGTCGAGGAGGGCATCGAGAAGCTGACCGCCACGGTGACCGTGACGGAGCCGGGTGAGCACGTCCTGCGGCTGTTCATGGCCGACCCCGCGATCGCCGTGGACCAGATCGTCATCGACACGGGTGGCCTGCCCGCCAGTCATCTCGCGCCACCGGAGAGCTACCACCGCGTCTTCAATCCCGACCCCGCCGTCGCACCGCGGGTGGAGGCACCGGACCAGTAGGCCGGGTCATCCTTCAGTCGCCGGGCCGGACGCCGTACCGCGGCGTCCGCCCGGCCCTGGGCCGGTACGAGCGTCGCCGACCGGCCGTACGCGGCACGTGGCCTCCATGTCCATGCCAGGCACAAACACAACTGTCGTGTTCTCCAAGACGGGAACACGGATTTCACCGTGCATTTTGTCACCACCGCCCGGATTCACATCGCGACGCGGGAAAACGCTCAGAACAGCAGAAAAGCAACGATCAGCCGGGTGCACGCAGCAACCTTGATGCGCTCGACGCCCCTCCGTGCATCCGTGCGCCCCTATGGAAAAAGGATTCCGCGAGCCGTCGGCAGATTCCACTGGGCAGGACATGAGGCGAGCATCAAGTCGGTGCGACGGCACGGAAATCCCGTGTGCCAACTGAGGCAGGTGGTATTCGATGAGCGGCTCCGTTCCCGGACCGGCCCGAGACTGGACAGTGGGCACTGCTCCAGGCATATTCCCATTCATCGGCCACGGTATCGACTTGGTCCGTCGGCCGCTGGCCTTTCTTAATTCTTTGCCCGCGCACGGAGATCTGGTCGAGATTCGCCTGGGTCCCCAGCGTGCCTGGATGGCGTGTCACCCGGAGTTGGTGCACCAGGTGCTCAGGGACCCGCGCACGTTCGACAAGGGTGGCCCGCTCTACGACAGGCTGCGGATGTTGCTGGGGGACGGCGTCGGCACGTGCCGCCATCAGGATCACCGACGCCAGCGCAGGCTGCTCCAACCCGAGTTCCGCAAGGCCCGCGTCGCCGAGCAGGTGGCACTGATGGGCGAGGAAGTGGAGTCGGCGTGCCGCGCGTGGCGGGCCGGGCAGGTGGTCGACATCAGCGCCACCATGCTGGACCTGTCGACACGCGTGGTCAGCCGCGTCCTCTTCTCCGACTCCCTCGACGCCGCGACGGCCGCCGAGATGCGCAGGTGCCTGGCCACCGTGGTCCGCGGCATGTTCATCCGGACGGTGATGCCGGTCGACGCCCTGTTCCGTCTTCCCACGCCCGCGAACCGGCGTTACCAGCACGCTTCCGACCGCCTGCGCGCGATCGTCGAGGCGGCCATCGCCGAGCGCCGAGGAGGCACACCCCACGACGACCGGGACGACCTGCTGGGGACCCTGCTGGCGGCCGCGCGGGGCGACGGCGGGGGGACGGCGATCACCGACAGGGAAGTCCACGGCCAGGTGATCACGCTGATGTTCGCCGGAGCCGAGAGCACCTCCCTGTGCCTGTCCTCCGCCCTGGAGCTCCTGGGACGGCATCCCGACGAGGAAGCGCGCCTGCACTCCGAAGTCGACGCCGTGCTCGCCGGAGGGCGGCCGCCCGGCCCCGACGCGCTGCCGCGCCTCGTCCACACCCGGTGCGTACTCACCGAGACCCTTCGCCACCGCCCGCCCGGCTGGCTCTTCACCCGCGTCACCACGAAGGGGACGGAGCTGGCCGGGCACCGTCTCCCGCAGGGCGCCACCGTCATGTTCAGCCCGTACCTCCTGCATCACGACCCCGCCTGGTTCCCCGACCCCGACCGCTTCCTCCCCGACCGCTGGCTGCCGGGGCAGGCCGTCGCCGTCCCGCCCGGAGCGATGATTCCGTTCGGTGCGGGCAGCCGGAAATGCATCGGAGAGACACTCGCCCTGGCGGAGGCCACGGTGGCCGTCGCGTTCATCGCCCGCCACTGGCGGCTGCGCCATCTGCCCGGCTACGCCGAACGGCTGCGCCCCGCGGCGTCGTTGGGGCCGAGAGGATTGATGATGGTCAGCGAACCGCGAGCGGGGCGGCCGGTGGGCACACCTCCTCGGGAAGGTTCCCGCGTACCCCGGACAACCGTCGTACCCGTCGTCCACAACTCCCGAACGGCAGGTGGCAACGATGTCCAGGACGGATGAGGAAATCGCGCTCGCCGCGCAGGACGGAATTCCGGCCGTCAACCTGAGGGAACTGATCGACGCGAACCTCTACATGCCCTTCCCGTTCCGGAGCAACCCCCACGCGTCCGAAGCGGCGGCAGGTGTCGAGAAATGGCTGAGCGCATGGGGGCTGACCGATGACCCGGCAGTCGCGGCCATGATCTCCTGTACGCGCCCCGCCGAACTCGCGGCCTTCAACAGTCCGACCATGGATTCCGGGCTCCTCCAGATCATGGCCAACCAGATCGCCTACCAGTTCGTCTTCGACGACCGGGCGGAGGACGTCGGCCGACGGTCGCCCGGCCGGCTGCTGCCCATGCTGAGCGAGAGCGTCGGGATCCTGCGGGACGGCCAACCGCCCGCCACCCCGCTCGGGGCGGCCCTGGCCGACCTGCATCGACAGGTCCAGGAGCGGTGCACCCCCGCCCAGGCCGCACGATGGGCCTGGAACAGCCGTGAGTACGTGCACGGCCTGCTGTACGAAGCGGTGGCCCAGACCGACCCCGCCCCTGTGGGAAGCGGGCTGTGCCGGTCCATACGTTCCCTCATCGCGGGCGTCGAGCCGTTCTATCCACTGTGCGAGGCCGCGCAGCCGTGCGAACTGACCCCGGAGGAGCTCCATCATCCCGTCATGCGCCGCCTGAGCCGGCTGTCGGCCGACGCGGCGGTGTGGATTCCCGACCTCTTCTCCGCGGTGAAGGAGCAGCGGGCGGGCGGCCTGATCAACCTGGCCCTCGCCTACCAGCGGGCGCACGAGTGCCCCCTGCCGGTGGCCGTCACGCTGGCCATACGGCACATCAACAGCACGATCCGCGAGTTCGAGGAGCTCTACGGTGAGATCAGGCCGCAGTTGAGCCCGTCCGGCGTCGGCTACGTGGAGGGCATGGCCGGCTGGATCCGCGGTTGCTACTTCTGGTCCCGTACCGTGCCGCGGTACGCGGACACGATGGCGGCACCCGCCGTGCTCTGATTCCGCTGCTTCCTCTGCTTCCGCTGTTTCCTCTGCCCCGACCGGTCGCCCGCGCAGAGGTTCCGAGAGGGGCGGAAACAGAGCAGGCTACCCGAAGGGTTGAGACTCGAAGCGCTCCTGCGGAAAATTCACCCTCCGTGTCGACCTCCTGTTCCGACCCGGCCAAGGGGGTGTGCAGCAGCGCGTACGCTCGCCCCGTCCGGCGGGGAGCAACGACAGGAAGCGGTAGACCACATGGCCCATGGGCTGCGGCAACCGATCACCGAACACCGGCCTCTACTCGAACGCGACGACGAACTCCAGGCCGTCGACCGCGCGTTGTCGGAGCTCCGTGACGCCGTCGACGGCGTGCCCCGGGAACCGCGTGGCGGGCTGCTCGCCTTCACCGGTGAGGGCGGGCTGGGCAAGACGACACTGATCGCGGCGGCGCGCGCCCGCGCCGCCGCACTCGGGTTCACGGTGTTCTCGGGCAAGGGCGGTGAGACCGAGCAGGGGCTGGCGTTCCGCGTCGTGCGCCAGGTCATGCAGCCCGCCCTGGCCAGGATGAGCGAGACGGAGCGCCGGGACTTCCTGGGCAGCTGGTACGACATCGTCGGCGCCGCGCTCGGTCTGGAGGCGACGGATCCCGCTCGGATGCCGGACCCGACCGGAGTGCGCGACGGCCTCGACTGGGTCATGACGCGCCTGACGATGATGAACGTGCCTCTCGTTCTGCTCCTGGACGACCTGCACTGGGCCGATGCCGAATCCCTTGACTGGCTCGCCTCCTTCGCGCCCCGGGTCGCGGACCTGCCGCTCCTGATCGTCGTCGCCTACCGGCCCGGCGAACTCCCGCCCGACGCGACCTCTTTCCGCACGCTCGTCGAACGCCACGAGCAGCGCCCGCACCTGCTGTCTCCGCTCGGCGAGGCCGGTGTGGCGCGGATCATCAGGAACGAAGTGGGTGAGGAAGCCGAGGACGCGTTCTGCGGGGAGTGCTGGACGGTCACCGGCGGAAGCCCGTTCGAGGCCGTCGAACTGGCCATCAGGCTGCGTGAGCGGCAGGTGAAGGGCACCCAGGACGACCTGCCCCTGATGCGGGACCTCGCCGCGGCGGTCAAGGGCCCCGGACTGATCGAGCGCCTCAACCGGCTCGGCACGAGCACCGTCCGCTTCGCGTGGGCCGGTGCCGTCCTGGGTGGGCCCTTCTCACCGGAGGTTGCCGCCGACCTCGCGGTGGTCGGCAGCGAGGAGGCCGCCGAGGCGACGGAGAAGCTGCGCGCCTGCCGCATCCTCGCGGACGGCGGCAGGCCCGGGGGCAGCCTGGAGTTCGTCCACCCGCTGATCGCCACGACGATCTACCGCGCCGTCCCTTCGGCCCTGCGGGTGGGCATGCACAACGCGGCCGCCTACCATGCCCAGGCGGTCGGGCCCGACCCCACCGCTGCCGCCCGGCACCTGCTGGAGGTTCCCTGCGACGGCCGGCCCGAGGCGGTCGCGTGCCTGCGTGCCGCCGCGCGCGAGTACCTCCGCGCCGGGGCCCCGGAGGCCGCCCGGCGCGTGCTGACCCGAGCGCTGCGGGAACCGCCGCCCGCGGAGGACCGCGCCGCCCTTCTCCACGAACTCGCCTGCTCGACCTTCCTGATCGAGCCCACGGCCACGGTCAGCTATCTCCGGGAGGCGCTGACGGAGCCCGGAATCGACCCCGACCTGCGCGCCTCCATCGTCTACCGGCTGACCCAGGCGCTGGCCCACACCGACCGGCTCACCGAGGCCGCGACCGTGGCCGCCGACGAGGCGCGGAGGGCCACGAATGCGCGCGTCAAACTGCGCATGCAGGCCGATCACTTCGTATGGAGCGCGTTTCGCGCCGACGAGCCCGACCTGTCCGCCCGCTCACGCCGGCTGGCGCGGCTGGCCGACAAGCTGACCGGCCGCGGCCTGGAGGAGCGCTACATCCTCGGTCTGCGGGCGTGGGACGCCCTCGTGCGCGGCGAGCCGCGGCGGACCGCCCTCGGGTATGCCGAGGACGCCCTGCGCGGAGGGATGAGCTGGACCGACGAGAACCGCGGCTTCGAGGTGCCCGTCGCGGTCGCCCTGCTGTTCATGTACTGCGACCAGCCGTGGCGGGCCGAAGAACTGTTCGCCGCGGGGATGGCCGAGTGCGAGCACATGGGGTGGCGCGGCTCCCATCTGGCGCAGGGCCAGACGCTGCTGGGCTACATCCGGTACCGCCGCGGCTGCCTCCCCGAGGCGGAAGAGCTCGTCCGGGCAGGGCTGGACACCGCCGAGCGCGTCGAAGGCGCGGTGCCCGCCCAGTGGTTCGCCATCGGCATTCTCATCCAGATCCTGCTGGCCCGTGGGCGGACCGCCGAGGCGCGCCAGCTCGCCGACACCCACCACTACGGCGGCGTGGTCCCGAACGCCGTCATCTTCCCCGATCCCCGCACGGTGTACGCCGAACTGCTCCTTGCGGAGGGGCGACTCGCGGACGCGGCGCGCCTGTTGTCCGAGGTCGGGAAGTGGCTGGAGGCACGGGACTGGCGCAACCCCGCATGGTGCCCCTGGCGGCTGAAACTGGCCTCGGCACTCGCCCGCACCGCCCCTGACCAAGCGGTCCACCATGCCCAGGACGCCGTCGAGCGGGCCCGGGACTTCGGTGCGGCGTCCGCGATCGGGCAGGCGCTCCACACGCTGGCCAAGGTGACCGGCGGACCGACGGCCCTCGACCTGTACGCGGAGGCCGTCGACCACCTGGAACGCTCCCCGGCCGCCTACGAGCTGGCCCGTGCGCTGGTCGGCCACGGCGTCGCGCTCACCCGGAACGGCAAGCTGCAGGAGGCCGCCGACCGCCTCTACCAGGGCCTGGAAGGCGCCGTCCACTGCGGTGCCGAGGCCCTGGCCACCCGGGCGCGGGAGGAACTGTCCGCGGCCGGGCTGCGGCCGCTGCCCCTGCGCTACGCGCAGACGGACACGCTCACCGTGCCGGAACGCAAGGCCGCCGAACTGACCACCCAGGGCCACCCGACGGCCGTGATCGCCAAGGAACTGCACCTCACCGAACAAGGCGTGCGGCAGCTGCTCTCCTCCGTGTACCGCAAGATCGGCACGGATGCCGCCGGTCTCGCCGCAGCCCTGGAGACCTTCCCCGGCCCCCGGCCGTGACCCGCGCCTGACGTTTCCGCCATCTTGAAGTGGCTGGTCAGCGGGGTGGCGTGACCTTGTTTCGGGGTGCTCGTGCTGGTCGTGGGCGGCAGTCTGTGTTGGAGATCGTCCGGCGGGTGGTTGTGCCGATGAGTTCACCGGCCTCGAACGGTCTACCCAGCGACACGACGGTTCTCGACAGGAGTGCCATGTCCACCATCCAGCCAGTGATCTTGACTGCCGACCAGGACGTTCTGCTCGGCTTCTACACGGAATTGTTCGGCGCTGAGGAGATCTTCCGGGTGCCGGCGGAAGGCCCGGCCTTCTACCTCGGCTTGCGCATCGGCGACACCGACCTCGGGCTGGTGGCCAAGGCGAACCCGGGGACTGGGGCGGCGTCGCGGATCCTGCTCAGCATCGGCGTCGACGACGTCGACGAGACGCTCGGCCGGGTGGCGGCGCTGGGCGGCTCGGTCCGCGGCGGCCCCAACGACATGCCGTGGGGACAGCGCGTCGCCCACATCCAGGACCCCGACGGCAACCCGGTGAACCTCACTCAGCCGATCCCGGTCCGGTGACGCTGGTCCAGGGGCATGTGCTGATCGTGGGCTACCTGCCTGGCAGCAGCAGCCGTGGCCCACGACTGTCTTCGCCGGCGTGAGCGCTTGACTTCTCAGCCCCCTGAGCTGTCTTGTCACACGGGGATGAAACCTCTTACCGGAGGACTCAATTCCCCCACACAGAACGACGATCCGCCCAGCCTCCCGCCGCCTCACTGCCATATTCGACAGCCACTGCGGAGGTGGTTGTGAGCACAGAGGCGACGACATCCGGCCCGGGCCAAGCGGCGGCGCGCGCACCCGGCGGTACTACGCACCGCATCACCGATCTGGCGCACCGTCAGGAGCAGGCACTCGTCCCGGGCGGGCCGCGCCGGCGCGGCGAGTTCGGGGCCCGGGAGCGGATCGAGCGGCTGCTGGACAAGGACTCCTTCACGGAGACCGGGCAGTTCGTGCGGGCCCGGCCCACCGGGGACGGTGCCCGCCGACCCTACGGCGACGGGGTGGTCACCGGTCACGGCACGATCGACGGCCGCCAGGTGTGCGTGTTCGCCCAGGATTCCACGGTGTTCGGCGGCAGCATGGGCGAGGCCTTCGGGGAGAAGACCGTCGCGTTGATGGATCTGGCGCTGAAGACCGGCTGCCCGGTGATCGGGCTCAACGACTCCGGCGGCGCCCGTATCCAGGAGGGCGTGGCCTCGCTCGCCCTCTACGCGGAGCTGGTGCGCCGCAATGTGCAGGCGTCCGGGGTGGTCCCGCAGATCTCGGCCGTCCTGGGGCCGTGTGCGGGCGGGGCCGCGTACTCGCCGGCGATCACCGACTTCACGGTGATGGTGGACGGCGCCTCGCACATGTTCGTCACGGGGCCGGACGTCATCGAGGCGGTCACCGGTGAGCGCACCACCGCCGAGGAGCTGGGCGGCGCCCGTACCAGCAACGCCGTCAACGGCAACGCGCACTTCCTGGCCGCCGACGAGGAGGACGCCCTCGACACCGTACGCGACCTGCTGTCGTACCTCCCGGCGAACAACCTGGAGCGGCCCCCGGAGTACCTCCCGGGGCACGCGCCCGCCGGGGACCTCCTCGACACGGTCGTGCCGGACCGGCTCGAGCAGGCCTACGACATGCGGGAGATCCTGTGCGCGGTGGTCGACGACGGTGAACTGCTCGAAGTGCAGGCACTGTTCGCTTCGAACATCATCTGTGCGCTGGCCCGAGTCGAGGGCCGTTCGGTCGGGGTCGTCGCGAACCAGCCCCTGCACGCGGCCGGTGTCCTGGACATCGACGCCTCGGAGAAGGCGGCGCGGTTCGTGCGGTTCTGCGACGCTTTCGGGATCCCGCTGCTGACGTTCGCGGACGTGCCGGGCTATCTGTCCGGTGTTCGCCAGGAGCGGGGCGGGATCATCCGGCGCGGGGCCAAGCTGCTGTACGCGTACGCCGAGGCGACCGTGCCCAAGGTGACGGTGGTGGTGCGCAAGGCGTACGGCGGCGGGTACGCGGTGATGGGTTCCAAGCACCTGGGCGCCGACGTCAACCTGGCCTGGCCCACCGCCCGGATCGCCGTCATGGGTGCCGAGGGCGCCGTCGGTGTCCTGCACCGGCGGGAACTGGCCGCCGCCGACGATCCCGAGGCGCTGCGCGCCCAGTTGGTCGCCGCGTACGAGAGCACCCATGGCACGCCCTACCTCGCCGCCGAACGCGGCTATGTCGACGCAGTGATCGCGCCACGCGACACCCGCGCGCACATCTGCCGCGCCCTGCGCGCGCTGCGCGGCAAACGCGCGCCGATGCCGGAGCGCCGGCACGGCAACATCCCGCTCTGATCCGCACGAGCCGAGAAACCACCCGGCCCGCAGGGCCGTCAGCCGATCCGCGACGTGAGGAGTCACGCCAGATGGACAGCCGTCGTCCCCCGCTCGCGCCCGCGTGCCGGACTCTGCCGGAGTATGTGCGGCACTGGGCCGGCACCGCCCCGGACCGCCGGGCGTTCACCTTCGTCGAGCATCCCGCACCGCACTCGCGCGGCGTCCACCGGACCCTGACCTGGCGGCGCCTGGACGTGCGGATGCGGGCGCTGGCCGCCCGGCTCGCCCAGGAGGCCGGGCCGGGTGCGCGGGTGGCGCTGCTGTGCCCGCAGGGCACGGAGTACGTCACCGCGTTCCTCGCGGCGCTGGCCGCCGGGCTGGTGGCCGTACCGCTGTATCCGCCCGGCCTGCCCGGGCACGAGGACCGGCTCACGGGCGTGCTGGCCGACGCGTCTGCCGAGGTCGTCGTGACCACGAGCCGGGCCCTGCCCGAGGTGCGGGCTCTGTGCGACCGAGTGCCGGTCGTGGTCGCCGACCAGGTGCCCGACGACGACGCCCGTGACTGGCGGCCGGTGGCACCGGAGGCCGGGGCGACCGCGTATCTGCAGTACACGTCCGGTTCGACCCGCGCCCCGGCGGGCGTGGAGATCAGCCATGCCAACGTCGTGGCGAACGCCCGTCAGGCGCTGACCGCGTACGGTGCCGACGCGCATCCGGTGACGTGCGTGGGCTGGCTGCCGCTCTACCACGACATGGGGCTGGTGCTCAGCGTCGCCGCTCCCGTCGTGCGCGGGCTGCTGTCGGTGCTCATGGAGCCGGCGGCGTTCCTGCACGAGCCGGTGCGGTGGCTGCGGCTGCTGGGCGCGCATCCGCGGGCGGTGAGCGCGGCGCCCAACTTCGCGTACGACTACTGCGCCTCCGCCGTCACCGGCGAGCAGAAGGCGGACCTCCGGCTCGACGGGGTGGTCGCGCTGATCAACGGCAGCGAGCCGGTGCGCCCCGGCACGGCCGACCGCTTCCACGCCGCCTTCGCCGAGCAGGGCCTCGCCCCGGAGGCTCACTGCCCGTCGTACGGGCTGGCCGAGGCCACGGTGTTCGTCAGCGCCGCCCGGCCCGGTGAGCCGTTGCGCCGGTTCGCCCTCGACCGTGACGCGCTCGCCGCCGGGAAGGCCCTGCCCGCGCGGCCGGACGATCCCCGGGCCGTGCTGCTGGCGGGCTGCGGCAGCCCGGCGGGGCAGCGGGTGCGGATCGCCGACCCCGTGACCCGCACCGCCCTGTCCGAGGGGGAGGTCGGTGAGATCTGGGTGCAGGGGCCGAACGTCGGCCGTGGTTACTGGAACCGGGAGCAGGAGAGCGGGCGGGTCTTCGGGGCGGCGTTCGCCAACGCCGAGTCTGTTCAAGGTAGTTGGCTGCGTACCGGTGATCTGGGGACGGTGCTGGAGGGGCAGCTCGTCGTCACCGGGCGGCTGAAGGACCTCATCATCGTCGACGGCCGTAACCACTACCCGCAGGACGTCGAGGCCACGGCCCAGGACGCGCATCCGGCCGTGCGCCGGGACCGGCTCGCCGCGTTCGCCGTGCCCGGCGCGGCGGGCGAGCGCGTGGTGGTCGTGGCCGAGCACGTGCGGACCGCGCGCCTCGCCGACCTCGATGTGCCCGGTGTGGTGCGTGCCGTGCGCGGTGCCGTCTCGGCGCGGCACGGGCTGCGGCTCGCCGACGTGCTGCTCGTGCCACCGGGCACGGTGCCCCGTACGTCCAGCGGAAAGGTGTCGCGGGCGCTGACCCGGGCGCGGTACCTGGAGGGGGCGTACGCGCAGACGGCGGGGGCCGGGCAGTGACGGCCGCGGACGCGGGTGCGCTGCGCCGGCTGATCGCCGAGCGGGTGGCCGCATGGAACGGCACGGCGCCGCAGGACGTTCCGATGGACCGGCCGCTCGCGGACCTCGGCATGTCCTCGCGAGACGCGGTCGCCCTGGCCGGGGAGCTGTCCCGGGCCACGGGGCGGGAGCTGCCGGCGACGCTGCTGTGGGAGGCGCCGACCGGCGAGGCGCTGGTGGCGCGGCTGTGCGGGACGGCGGCGGGGCCCGTCTCCGTACCGGTGGCCCGGCCGTCCGGGGAGCCGGTCGCGGTGGTCGGGGTCGGCTGCCGGCTGCCCGGCGGGGTGCACGGTCCGGCCGACTACTGGCGGCTGCTGACCGAGGGCGTCGACGCGATCCGGCGGGTCCCGGAGGACCGGTGGCGCGACTTCACCCCGTTCCCGCCCGCCGACGCGCTCCCGTACGGCGGCTATCTCGACGACATCGCCGGGTTCGACGCGGAGTTCTTCGGCATCAGCCCGCGCGAGGCGGCGGTGATGGACCCGCAGCAGCGGGTCCTGCTGGAGGTCGTCCATGAGGCGCTCGACCACGCCGCCGTCCCGGCCGTGTCCCTGGCGGGTACCGCGACCGGAGTCTTCGTCGGTGTCTCCGCTCCCGAGTACGGGCAGCTCACCGGCGCCGACCCGGGCGCGGTCGACCCGTGGGCCCCGGCCGGTGCGGCCCTGAGTGTCACCGCGGGACGGCTGTCGTACGTCCTGGACGCTCGCGGGCCGAGCCTGGCCGTGGACACCGCCTGCTCGTCCTCGCTGGTGGCCGTGCACCAGGCCTGCGTGAGCCTGCGGAGCGGCGAGTGCGACACGGCGATCGCCGCCGGGGTCAATCTGCTGCTGTCCCCGGCCGTCACGGTCGCCTTCCGGCGGGCGGGAGCGCTCGCGCCGGACGGGCGGTGCAAGCCGTTCTCGGGGACGGCCGACGGCATCGGACGGGGGGAGGGGTGCGCGCTCGTCCTGCTGAAGCGGCTCTCGGACGCCGAGCGGGACGGCGACCGCGTCCTGGCGGTGATCCGCGCCACCGCCGTCAACTCCGACGGCCGCTCGAACGGCCTCCTGGCCCCCAACCCCGCAGCGCAGCAAGCCCTGTTGGAGACCGTTTACGCGCGGGCCGGGCTCACCGCGGCGCACCTCGACTACGTGGAGGCGCACGGCACCGGCACTCCGCTCGGCGACCCGATCGAGGCGGGCGCGCTGGGTGCGGTGCTGGGCCCAGGCCGTGACCCGGACCAGCCGTTGCTGCTGGGCTCGGTCAAGGGCAACCTCGGCCATCTGGAGGCCGCCGCCGGCATCGCCGGGCTGGTGAAGACGGTGCTCGCCCTGCACCACGATCTCATCCCGCCGTCCCTGCACGGCGCGGACGGTGCCGCGCTGCCCGACGCCCGGCTGCGGCTGGTGACCGAGCCCGAGCCGTGGCCCCGCTACGGCGGTACGGCCACCGCCGGGGTCTCCGGGTTCGGCTTCGGCGGCACCAACGCCCATGCGGTGCTGGAGGAATGGCGGCCCACTGTGGTCCCGCCCCGCCCGGCCGGGGAGCACGCCGCCCGTCTCTACCTCCTCTCCGACGCCGACGCGGAGCGGGTCCGCGACACCGCGGCCCGGCTCGCCGACTGGCTGCCCGCGAGCTCCGCGCACGTCGCCGACGTGGCGCGCACGCTCGCCGGACGCACCGGACGCGGCCCCGTACGGGCCGCCGTCGTCGCCGGTGACCGGGCCGAACTGGCCGACGTGCTCGGGGCCTTGGCGTCCGGGCGCCCGGACGCGCGGGTCCTGACCGGTGACCGTGACCGGGTCGGCCGTGGCACGGTGTGGGTGTTCTCCGGGTACGGCAGCCAGTGGCCCGGCATGGGGCGCCGGCTGCTGGCCGAGGAACCCGCGTTCGCCGCCGCCGTGGAGAAACTCGACCCGCAGCTCGCCGCGGAGTGCGGCGGGCTCTCCCTGTACGACCACCTGGCGTCCGGGGCCGCACTCGATCGGCTGGAGGTCTCCCAACCGGTGCTGTTCGGCGTACAGGTGGCGCTGGCCGAGCTGTGGCGCTCGTACGGCATCGAGCCCGCCGCCGTGATCGGCCACTCCATGGGCGAGGTGGCCGCGGCCGTGTGCGCGGGCGCCCTGGACGTGGCGGACGGGGCGCGGATCATCGCCGTACGGGCCCGGCTGCTGAGCGGGTTGCGCGGCGGCGCGATGGCCGTCGTCGACCTGGACGACTCCGAACTGGACGTCGTGGAACGGGACTTCCCGGGTGTGCACGTGGCCGTCCACTCCTCGCCCCGGCAGAAGGTCGTCACCGGTCAGGAGGCGGCCGTGGCCCGGCTCGTGGCGCGGCTGGAGCGGGAGGGGCGGGCGGCCCGGGCCATGCGGGTGGTGGGCGCCGGGCACTCGCCGCAGGTCGACGCGCTGCTGCCGGAGCTGACCGCCGCGTTGTCCGACGTGCGGGGCCGGTCGCCGCGTGTCCCCGTCTACTCCACGGTCCTGGACGACCCGCGCGGCGACTCGGTGTTCGACGCCGCGCACTGGGCGGCCAACCTGCGGCGGCCGGTGCGCCTGGACCGGGCCGTCGCGGCGGCCTCCGCAGACGGGCACACGGCGTTCGTCGAGATCTCGCCCCACCCGGTGCTGACGGGAGCCGTCGCCGACACCGCGCCCGGCGCCCTCGCCATCGGCACGCTGCGCCGGGGCGCGGACGGATCCGCCGCGTTCGCCGCGCAGGTGGGCGCCCTGTACGCGGCGGGGCAGCGGCTGCCTCTGCCGCCCGGCCGGGTCGTCGACCTGCCCGGGCCGCGCTGGCGGCACGTCCGGTACTGGTGGACGGACCGCCGGACGGCCACCGAACCCGATCAGCGTCCTGTCGACCAGGAGACAGCGCCGGACGACGGCTCGGTCCTCGCCCGGCTGACCCACCACATCGCCGCCGTCACCGGGCACCCGCCCGCCCGTATCACTCCCGCCACCCCGCTCGCAGGCCTCGGCCTGGACTCCCTGATGGCCGTGCGCATCCGGACGGCCGTGGAGCGCGAGTTCGGGATCGAGCTGCCCCTGAGGGACCTGTTCGCCGCGGCCACCGTCGAAGAGGCTGCCGGCCATGTCCAACGGGCGCTGTCCCCGCTGCGGGTGCTGCGCGCCACCGGGTCCCGGCCCCCGCTGTTCCTCGTCCACGCCGCCGGCGGACCGACCGCCGTCTACCGGGCGCTCGCCGAACGGCTCGGGGACGAGCAGCCGGTGTTCGGTCTGGAGCGGATCGAGGAGGCCCGCACGGTGCCGGAGAAGGCGCGGCGCTACGCCGAGGCCATCGCGGCCGCGCACCCCGACGGGCCCTGCCTGCTCGGCGGTTGGTCCTTCGGCGGGTTCGTCGCCCAGGAGACCGCCCGGCAGCTGACGGCCGCCGGGCGGAGCGTGGAGCTGGTGGTGCTCATCGACTCCGTACGGCCCCTGCCGCAGCCCGGGCGGACGGAGGCCGACCGGATCCGGGCCCACTTCACGGGCTTCGCCCGGCACGTCGCCGACACCTACGGGATCGAGCTGGACCTGCCGTACGAGGAACTGATCGCGGCGGAAGACGACCGCGACCGGATCGACACCGTGCTGACCGCACTGCGGGAGGCCGCCGACGTGCCGCCCGCGGCGCTGGAGCACCAGCGCGCCTCCTACCTGGACCTGCGGATCGGCGAGGCGCACCGTCCGGGCCGGCACGACGGCCGGGTGGTCCTGTACCGGGCCACCGAGCCCGCCCCGCACACCGTGCGGGATCCGGCGTACGAGCGGGACGACGAGGCGCTGGGCTGGGACGAGGTGTGCCCGCGTCTGGAGGTGGTGCCGGTGCCCGGTCATCATCTGTCGCTGCTCGACCCGCCGTACGTCGACGAGATCGCCGCCCATCTCGGCCGGGTGCTCGCCGAGCGGGCCCCTTGACGCCGGCCGTCTCGGCCGGGTGCTCGCCGAACGGGCCTCTTGAGGCCACCCGTCCTGGCCGGGTGCTCACCGGCCGAACCCGCTCACCGACCGAACCCCCTGAAGCCACCCGTCCTGGCCGGGTGCTCACCGGCCGAACCCGCTCACCGACCGAACCCCCTGAAGCCACCCGTCCTGGCCGGGTGCTCACCGACCGAACCCCCTGAACCGAAGCCCCGAGGAGCCGCCATGCCCGACCGCCCCACCGGAGTGCCCCGGCGTACCGTCGCGAAGGCGACGGCCGCCGCCTCTGCGGCCGTCCTGTTCGGCGCCGCGACCGCGACCGGCCGCGCCCGGGCGGCCACCCGGCTCGGACCGCGCACCCTGGACGTGTCCGTCCCCTCCGCCGCGCTCGGCCGCAGCGCTCCAGTACGGCTGATCCTCCCCGCGGGCTTCGACCGGCAGCCCGGGCGGACGTACCCCGTGCTGTATCTGCTGCACGGCGCCCACGACGACTACACGTCCTGGACGCGGGAGACGGACATCGAGGCCTTCACCGAGGGCCGTGACCTGATCGTGGCGATGCCGGACGCGGGTCCCACCGGCATCCCGAGCGTCTGGCGGGGCGGGCCCGACTACGAGACGTTCCAGTTGGAGGAGGTCCCGGCGCTGCTCGCCCGCGAGTACCGGGCCTCCGGTGCCCGGGCCGTCGCCGGGGTCTCCACGGGCGGCTACGGGGCGATGGCGCACGCGGCCCGCCACCCGGGCGCGTTCACCGCCGCGGCCTCCTACAGTGGGATCCTCGACACCACCGCGCCCGGTGTGCCGACGATCGTGAACGCCATCGTGGCCCGCGAGAGCCTGCCGGCCGGGTCCCTGTGGGGCCATCCGCTGCTGAACTTCCTGACCTGGCGGGAGTTCAACCCACGCGCGCGTGCCGAGGGGCTGCGCGGCACCGCCCTGTACGTCTCCCAGGGCAGCGGACTGGCCGGCGGCAGCGGCGATCTGCTGCCCGAGGCGCTGGAGAGCGCCCTGTGGCCCTCCGCGCACGCCTTCACGGACGCGCTCGCGCGGCTGCGCACCCCGGTCACCACCCACTTCTACCCGGGAGGAGGACACGACTGGTCCTACTGGAAGCGGGAGTTCACCGCCTCGTGGCCGGTGCTCGCCCGTGCGCTGGGCGTGCCCCGGTGACCTCGGTGCCGTCGGGGCACGGAACGGAGCGGAGGGGTCGTCCGTCCAACACAGGACATCCCACTCGCCCCACTGGTAACAGTGCGCGGGTGAGCCGCTTCCGGGTGAAAGGAGTGTCCGTGATGGCTGTTCCCGCCCCGCGTCCCGTGCCGGACGATGCAGGGGCCACGCCCATACCGTTAGAGCTGGCCGAGTTGCTGCGTGCCCAACTGGAGGCCGTGGCCGACGAGGTGGAGGAGGAGGTCCGCCGCCAGGTTCCCGAGTACGCGCGGCCCGCGGACGCGACCTACGGCAGGAACCTGCGGGCCGGGGTGGTGCAGGCCCTGACCCTGTTCGTCGACCACATCGCCGATCCGCGCGACGACGGGAGCGCGATCGCCGCGACGTACTACCAACTCGGGCGCGGCGAGGCCGAGGAGGGACGCAGTCTGGACGCGCTGCAGTCGGCGCTGCGCGTGGGCGGGCTGCACGCCTGGCGGCTGATGGGCCGTACGGCGGAGGAGCTCGGGCTGGACTCGACGATGGTGGCCGCGCTGGGCGAGCTCGCGTTCCGGACCGTGCACGAGGTCGCGGAGGCGGCGGCGGCCGGGTACGCCGAGGCACAGCTGCGCAGCACGGAGGAGCTGGAGCGGCGCCGTAGGCGTCTGCTCGGCCTGCTGCTCGGCGAGGGGCCGGTGTCCTTGGAGGCCGTGCAGGATCTGGCGCACAGCGCACGGTGGACGGTGCCGCGGCAGGTCGCCGTCGTCGCGCTGGCGGCCGCCGCGGACCGGCGCGAGGAGGACCGGCCGCTGGCGGCGGCGGGCGCGCTGGTGGACATGGAGTCCCGGCCGCCGCGCATGCTGGTGCCCGACCCGGACAGCTCCGGCCGTTTCGGCGGCCGGGCGTTCACGCTCGCGCTGCGCGGCCGGCCCGCCGCGATCGGGCCGACGGTTCCGCTCACCGAGGCGGCGCAGTCGCTGCGCTGGGCGACCCGGGCGCTGGGGCTGATGGGCCGTGGGATTCTCCCCCGCCAGGGCGTGGTGCGGTGCGCCGACCATCTGTCGACCCTGCTGCTGTACAGCGACGAGCCGCTGCTGGGCCGGCTCCGGGCACGGGCACTCGCCCCGCTCGACAGCGTCTCGGCGGGGCAGCGTGCCCGGCTCACCGAGACGTTGCTGGCGTGGCTGCTCAGCGGCAGCAACGTGCCGGACGTCGCCACCCGTCTGCACGTCCACCCGCAGACCGTCCGCTACCGCCTGCGCCAGCTGGAGAAGCTCTTCGGCGACGCCCTGCACGATCCCGATACCCGCCTCGACCTCATTCTCGCGTTGCGGGCCGAGGCACTGCGCACACCGGAGAACTGACTCCGACATTCACCCGGCGACAAAAACTCGCGACATTTCCATAATCCCGTCCATAACACCTGGCCGAGTCAACGGAATACGTTCGGGCCGTCCTTTTTCGCAGGCGTAACACGCGCCTCACACGCGGAGGATTCCATGCGTATTCGTTTGTGCCTCGCCGTGCTTTCGCTGGCCGGCGGGGCCGGACTCGCCACTCTTTCGGCACCCACGGCCTCGGCCGCTCCCTGCACGGACGTCGAAGTCGTCTCGGCGCGAGGCACGTTCGAGCCGGGCCGGCTCGGCCTGATCGTCGGCGACCCGGTGTATTCCGAGCTGCAGAAGAAACTGGCGGGCAAGAGTCTGTCCAGCTATGCGGTGGACTATCCCGCGAACCTTTCCCCCACCTCGGCCGCACGGGGCAACTCGGATCTGGTGAACCACGTCAAGAGCCAGGCCGCGTCGTGCCCGAACCAGAGGTTCATTCTCGTCGGCTATTCGCAGGGCGCGAATGTCGTCGACAACTCGATCGGCATCAGCAGTGCGGGCGCGGTGGTCGGCAGCCCGATCGTGGCCACCCTGCCCGCGTCGGTCGAGCCGAAGGTCGCCGCGGTGCTGCTGTTCGGCAACCCGATCCGGGCCCTCGGAAAGAGCGTCACCGGCACGTACCAGAGCCGCACCTTCGACGTCTGCGCGAAGGGCGACCCCGTCTGCGAGCGCGGCGGGGGCGACACGCTGGCACACCTCGGCTACTCGGATGACGCCGACGAGGCGGCCGCGTTCGCCGTGGGCAAGGTCTGATCCGTAGCCGCAGGCGCGGCAGAGGCCCGGGAGGAGATCCTCCCGGGCCCTGTCCTTGGACGGCTAGCGCGGGGTCGCGGCGAACCGCGCGAGGTGGGTGGAGACGGGCTCGGGCCGGCCGTCGTTCTGCACGGGCGCCGCGGTCAGCACGTCGAGGTGCTGGTAGCCGTCGGCGACCACCGGGTTCAGGTCAGCGGGGACGCGGCCCGCCAGCAGTCCCTCGCCCGCGAGCACGGTGAGGGTCGGGTTGGCGGTCAGTCCGCCGGGATGCACGACGAGCTTCTTCACCTGCGGCGAGGTGGCCAGCTGGAGGTCCGTGACCAGCTTGGTCGGGAAGTACTGCTCGGTGAAGTCCAGCGGCTGCTCGGCGAGGCTGCGGGCCAGCTGCCGGATGTCGGTGACCTCCTTGCCGGCGTTCGTGAACGGCGTGCCGTCGGCCGACCGGTACCCGGGGTCGTCGGGGTCGCCGACCCGGTCGTAGTTCCGCCAGGTGTACAGCGGCCCGTGCGGGCGGTCCGGGATGGCCTTGTACTCCGTGCCGAAGAGCCCAGCCTGCTGGGAACTGCCGTTGGCGACGGGGAAGTTCTTGTCGGCGATGGGCCCGCCGTCGAAGAAGCCGACGCTGGTCTGCAGGAACGCCAGGGGTACGGAGTGGTCGTCCAGCAGCGCGCCGAGCATCGCCGCGTTGGTGAGCCGGAAGTCCTTCACCGCGGGTGAGCCGGTGAGGAAGGTGGCGGTGTCCTCGGAGAACAGGAACCGGTTGGTGGCCTCGATGTTGAGGTTGGCGGGCAGACGGCGGGGCAGGTCGGCCTCGGCGTCCGGGTCCTGGAGGGCACCGAGTCCGGCGATGGCGAGCAGCGTCATGGTCTCGGGGTTGAGCAGCACGGGCGCGGACAGCGCACGCGGCAGCACCCCGCTGTCGAGCCCGGCCTGGATGGCGCCGTGACCGAGGCCGATGTCGGGCAGGTTGGTGTCGTCCGGGATGCTGCCGTTCAGATCGGCCAGTGAGGTGGAGACGGTGGTGTCGAGGGCGAAGTAGCCGGCGCACTGGTTGTGTCCGGCGTCCTGGGTGGTGGTGCGGTTCCCGTCGAAGTCGGCGGTGGCGAAGTACCCGGTGATCACCCCGCCCAGCGAGTGCCCGCCGCACAGCACCTTCCGCTTGCGCAGCCCCTGGTCGGGCAGCTCGGCGGCGAGCAGGTCGTACTGGTCGCGCACCGTCTGCTCGATGCCGAGCTTCGCCATCCACCTCAACTGCCCGTTGCCGACGTAGCCGTCGAAGGTGCGGCCGTCGACCTCCTTGCCGCGGTAGTAGTAGTCGACGGCCGTGTGCTGGTCGCCGGAGGCGATGCCGGTGCGGTCCTCCAGGCAGTTGGAGCGCCGGTCCAGCGCCCAGAACTCGATGTGCAGGCCCTGCTCGGCGGCCCGTGCCACGGTGTTGCGGGCGACGCTGTCGAAGGCCCCGGCGCCCTCCAGGATGCCCGGCTGGGCGACGAGGATCCGGTCCGCGTCGGCCGAGGCCTGCGGCCCTCCGGCGGCGCGGTAGCGCAGATACGACAGCCAGTCGCACGCGGCCGGACGGGGCCCGGCCTCCTTCGGCAGCGGCACCTTCACCCGCACCACCGACTCGCGCACTCCGGCGACCGGGGACGTCGACCCCACCGGCGTCTCGGTTCGCGGCCCGTCCGCCAGGGCGTCCGGCGCCGCGGCCGTGAGCGTCCCGGCGGTCAGCAGCACCGCCAGAGCGGCGCTGCGCCATGTACGTCCTCTCCTGCTGCGATTCATGTCCATGCCACGGACGGTAGGGCTGCGTCCGGTGTGTGCTCAGGGAGTACTGACGGGAACTCAGGTTCCAGGGAAGGCATTTGTCACCAGCGCACAGTGCCGCAGCGCCAGCACCTCGGCTCGAGACGGCCGTGGCCCCCCGTCTGACAGACGGACGCCACCTGCACCTCCTTGAACACCCCGCCCCGACGTCTTGACGCGCAAATGACAACGATGGCTTGATGTCCATGGGAGCGCTCCCATCTCATCCGGGGAAGGGAACACCTCGGGCTCACCCAGACCTGGAACGGCACACACACCACGGCCGCCGACGGCACGTTCACTGACGCGGCGTGGACGGCAGCCGCGCCCCGGCGCGAGCGCCACGTCCGGCTTCCTCGCCGACGGCAGTCGGCGGCGACCGTCGGCCGCAGGTCGACGGCAGCCGCCTCCTGACACCCACCTCTTCTGGAGCCGCCATGAGATCCCGTACCGCCACCGTCCCACGCCGGGCCGCCGTAGCGTCCGCCCTCCTGGGACTGCTGCTCTCCCTGCTGGCCGTCGGCACCCCGGCCCACGCGGCGCCCACCGGCTTCCGCATCGAGAACGGGCGTCTGCTGGAGGCGTCCGGGAACGACTTCGTGATGCGCGGCGTCAACCACGCCCACACCTGGTACCCGGACCGCATCAGCTCTCTCGCCCACATCAAGGCCAAGGGCGCCAACACCGTCCGGGTGGTCCTCTCCAGCGGTGACCGCTGGACCCGCAACGACACCGCTGACGTGGCGAACGTCGTCGCCCAGTGCAAGCGGAACCGGCTGATCTGCGTGCTGGAGGTGCACGACACCACGGGCTACGGCGAGCAGAGCGGAGCCGTCACCCTCTCCCGTGCCGCGGACTACTGGATCAGCGTGCAGAGCGCCCTGACGGGCCAGGAGGACTACGTCATCGTCAACATCGGCAACGAACCGTACGGCAACACCGGTTACGCGAACTGGACGGCCGACACCAAGGCGGCCATCCAGAAGCTGCGCACCGCGGGTTTCGACCACACGATCATGGTCGACGCGCCCAACTGGGGCCAGGACTGGGCGTTCACCATGCGTGACAACGCGGCGTCGGTGTTCGCCGCCGACCCGGACGCCAACACGATCTTCTCCATCCACATGTACGGCGTCTTCGACACCGCCGCCGAGGTCAGCGACTACCTGAACCGCTTCGTCGCCGCGGAACTGCCCATCGTCGTGGGCGAGTTCGGGCACGACCACTCCGACGGCAACCCCGACGAGGACACCATCCTGGCCGTGACCCGGCAGCTCGGACTCGGTTACCTCGGCTGGTCCTGGAGCGGCAACGGCGGCGGGGTCGAGTACCTGGACATGGTCACGAACTTCGACCCGAACCGGCTGACCTCGTGGGGCCGGCGGATCTTCGACGGCGCGAACGGCATCGCGGCCACGTCCGAGGAGGCCGACATCTACTCCTCCGGCGGAGGCGACACCACTCCCCCGACCGCCCCCGGCACCCCGACCGCCTCCGCGGTGACCTCCTCGTCCGTCACCCTGACCTGGGCCGCCGCGACGGACGCGACCGGCGTCACCGGCTATGACGTCGTCCGCGTCGGCGGCGGTACCGAGACGGTCGCCACCACGACGACCGGCACCTCCGCCACCCTCACCGGCCTCGCCCCGGCCACCTCGTACACCTTCGCCGTCTACGCCCGCGACGCCGCCGGCAACCGCTCGCAGCGCTCCGGCACGGTGACGGTCACGACCGCGCCCGGCGGCTCGTCGGCGGTCTGCGGCGTCCGCTACCGGGTGACGAACGAGTGGACCGGCGGCTTCCAGGGCGAGATCGTCCTGCGCAACACCGGCAGCTCGGCGATCAACGGCTGGACGCTGCGCTGGACCTTCCCCGACAGCCAGCGCATCACCAACCTGTGGGGCGGCACGGCGACGCAGAGCGGCTCCGAGGTCACCGTCACCTCCGCCTCGTACACCGCGGCCGTCCCCGCGTCGGGCTCCGTCACCCTCGGCTTCACGGCCACCAAGGGGGCCGCGAACCCAGGCCCCACCGCCTTCACCCTCAATGGCGCGAGCTGCACCGTGAGTTGATTCCCGCGCGGGCGCGGTCGCCCCGGAGGGACGGCAGACGCAGTTCCTCCGGGGCAACGCGCCCGCGATGCACTGGAACTTCAGACCGGGCCGGGCCCCGCCCCGCCCTGGAGGCGTTCCAGGTCGGAGGGGCGGACCTGGATGGCGACGACGGCGATCAGCGCGGCGAGGACGGTGAAGATCGCCGCCATGACGAAGGCGGCCGAGACCCCGGCGGTGAGGACCTCGTCGGCCCAGCGTCCCGGGAGCTGCCCGGTGCGTTCGAAGCGCAGCCGCTCGGCCGGGCTCGCCTGCGCCAGGAACCGCGGGATCTGCTGCGCGGCCTCGTTGATGCTGGCCGTGCCGAACATGGTGACCAGGATGGACAGTCCGAGGGAGCCGCCGACCTGCTGGGTGGCGTTGAGGAGCCCGGAGGCCGCGCCGGTCTCCCGGGGGGAGACGTTGGAGAGTGCCATCAGGGTCAGCGAGACGAACTCCATGCCCATGCCCAGGCTGAAGACGAGCATCGGGCCGAGGACGCTGCCCGCGTAGGTGGAGTGCACGTCGGTGAGGGTGAGCCAGGCCAGGCCGCTCGCCGCCAGGATCGCGCCCACCACCATGAAGGGTTTGGGGCCGTACACGGGCAGGAAACGCGCGGCCAGCCCGGCGCCGATCGCGATGACCGCGCTGACCGGCAGGAAGGCGAGCCCGGCCTGCAGCGGGCTGAAGTCCAGCACGTTCTGCACGAAGAGCGTGAGGAAGAAGAACATGCCGAAGATCGCGGCGGCCAGGCACAGCATGATGCCGTACGTGCCCGCGCGGTTGCGGTCGGCGAACATGTGCAGCGGCGTGATCGGCTGCCGGGAGCGCCGCTCGACCAGGACGAACAGCACGAGGATGACGGCGGCCCCGGCGAACGAGGCCAGCGTGAGCGCGTCCCGCCAGCCGTCCTGCGCGGCCCTGATGAACCCGTACACCAGCAGCACCATGCCGATGGTGGAGGTCAGCGCGCCGGTGATGTCGAAGTGGCCCGGGTGGCGTTCGGACTCCCTGATCCAGCGGGGTGTGGCGAGGGCGATGAGCAGCCCGATGGGGACGTTGACGAACAGCACCCACCGCCAGTTCAGCCACTCCACGAGCACCCCGCCCGCGAGCAGCCCGATCGCGCCGCCGCCCGCCGAGACCGCGGCGAACACCCCGAACGCCCGGTTGCGCTCGGGCCCTTCCCGGAAGGTCGTGCTGACCAGGGACAGGGCGGTCGGGGAGGCGATGGCCCCGCCGACGCCCTGCAGGGCGCGGGCGGCGAGGAGTTGGCCGGCGTTCTGGGCGAACCCGCCCAGCAGAGAGGCGAGCACGAAGAGCAGCACGCCGAAGATGAAGACGCGGCGTCTGCCGAGGATGTCGCCGGCTCTGCCGCCGAGCAGCAGCAGGCCGCCGAAGGTGAGGGTGTAGGCGTTGACCACCCAGGACAGGCTGGTGGTGGAGAAGTCGAGCGAGCGCTGGATGTGCGGCAGCGCGATGTTCACGATGGTGATGTCCAGCACCACCATCAGCTGACAGGACGCGATGACCAGCAGCGCCATCGCGTTTCCACCACCGCCGGTTTCCGGGGCGGTGGTCTGCGGTGCGGACGTCGGCTGTGGTCTGCGGCTCATGGCACGTCGCCCTCTCGGGAGGCCACCGTTCGACCGTACGCCCGCCTCGTACGCGTCACCACTCGATCAACCCACGACGCGCGCCGCGCCCGGCGCTCGTCGTGAAGAGGTGTCGCCCGCGAAGAGATGGTGTGCCTTTTCGGTCGTCGTTCTGACGTGCACCTGTCCAATTGCGGTTTCCGGTGTCACGCTGCCTTCCGGACTGCGCGCAGTAACACCCCTGCTTGCCCGGGCGGATGGTCCCCACCGCCCGGTTCCCCACCGCAGAAGGAGACCGCGTGATAGGCAGCCTCCGCAGACGTCGCTCCTCCGACGGCACCCGCGCTCGCCGCTCCGTGCTCGGCGCTCTGGCCGGTGTCGCCGCCCTGCTGGCCACCGGTGTCGCCGCGGTGCCGGCGAGCGCCGCCGGCCCGGCACCGGGAGCGGTGACGCTCTCGGCGCAGGAACGCGCCCGTGACTTCTGGACCCCGGAGCGGATGCGCCGGGCCACTCCGCTCGACGTCCTGACCGTCGACCGCTCCGACGTCAGGGCGTCGGTCCCGCGCAAGGGCGTCAAGACCGTCATCGCGCCCAGTGCGCCGGCCTCACCCGTCGGGACCCTGGCGTTTCCCCAGCGCGGCGGCCCCTGGACCGGGGGCGGCGCCGTGGTGAAGACCGCGGGGCGGGTGTTCTTCACCTACCAGGGCCGCACCGCGTCCTGCTCCGGCAACGCCGTCACCAGCGCCAACAAGAGCACCGTGATGACCGCGGGCCACTGCGTGAAGCTGGAGGGGTCCTGGCACACCAACTGGGTGTTCGTCCCGGGCTACCACGACGGGCAGGCGCCGTACGGCCGATGGGCGGCGGCCAGGACGCTGGCCACACCGCAGTGGACTGCCAGTGAGGACATCAACTACGACATCGGCGCGGCCGTGGTCGCCCCGCTGGACGGCAGGCGGCTCACCGATGTCGTCGGCGGCCAGGGTCTGGCCTTCAACACCGGCTACAACAAGGCGATGTACGCCTTCGGCTTCCCCGCCGCCGCGCCGTACGACGGCGAGAAGTTCATCTACTGCAGCGGCACCACCTACCGGGACTTCCTGCTGTCCAGCGACCACGGACTGACCTGCGACATGACCGGCGGCTCCAGCGGAGGCCCCTGGTTCACGCAGTTCGACGAGGCCACCGGCACGGGGCTGCAGTCCTCGGTGAACAGCTTCAAGTACACCTTCCTGCCGACCGCCATGTACGGCCCGTACTTCGGAGCGGACGCGCAGAACCTGTACCGGACGGCCCAATCGTCCTGAGCCGCCGGCCTGTCCGGCGCGGGCCGCGCGGGAGCCGAACGGCTGCCGCGCGGCCCGCGCACGCCGTCAGCGGAAGGCGCGCCGGTCCGCGTGCAGCGGGGAGGTGAGCCGGATGGTGATGAACTCGTTGTCGTCCGGCCTGCCCGGCGTGCGGCCCGAGGAGAACGGGAAGTTGTTGTCGTTCAGGACCGCCAGCGTCCGGTCGTCGAGGAGCGTCACGTCCTCGATCGTCTGGAACGGGAAACGGAAGGTCTCGCCGGATCCGCCGAGGCCCTTGGGGTCGGCGAGGTCCAGCAGGTCGGCGACCAGGGTCTTGTCCACCCGTCCGTCGCCGTCACGGTCACGCAGGTCGGCCAGGTAGATCCGCTTGAACCTGGCGGTGTCGCCCTGGCCGCCGTCGCGCTCGATGACCAGGAAACGGTGGCGGTCGACGGCGATGGCGTCACCGATGGCGTGCGCGGGCGACTCCAGGCGGTAGACGAACCGCTTCCCGGTGTACGTGCCCCGGCGCAGGTCGAACTCGCTGAACCGCAGGTCGCCGGGTGTGTCGCCGTTCACCGTGCCTTCGAGGAGCGGGTAGAGGCGACGGCCGTCGACGGAGCGGACGAGACCCTCGAAGCCCTTGCTGCTGCCCAGACTGGGCTGCCCGCCGTTCAGGTACGGGTTCTCCGGCGCCCGCACCCCGTCCAGCGGTATCGGCGCCTCCAGCAGACGGCCGGCCGGCGAGAAGTGCAGCAGGAACGGGCCGAACTCGTCTCCCATCCAGTACGTGCCGTCGTACGACCGCACGATCGACTCGACGTCGAAGTCGGCGCCGGTCAGCACCCGGTCGGACCGCGTGAGCGGGAACGGCAGGCGGTGGTCGGGGTCGCTGAGGTGGAACCCGCCCAGCACGCGGATCTTCCCGCTGGACGTGTCCGGCTCGACGCGGTGCACGCGCAGCAGGAAGTCGGCGCTGTTGGCCTTGTTGCCGTAGCCGTTGTCCGACAGCACGTCGAAGGTGCCGTCACGCCGGTTGATCACACCGCTGAAGCCCTGGACCGGCTGGTGGGCGAACGGCGGCGTGATCCCGTTGAACGGGCCCGCCCCGATGGCCGAGCCGGAGGGCCGGCTGCCGGGCACGAACGTCTCGGCGGGTAGGGACGCGAAGCCGGTCAGCGTGGCCCGGCCGAAGTCCTGGTGGTCCCGGTCGGCCGCCGCGGGCGAGGCGAGGCCGACGGTCAGCGCCACGGCACCGGCCATGATCGAAAGTCTTCTCATGGCGCGCACCGTAAGGGCACCGCATGACGGATGCCCGAACGCGAGGCGACCGGCCGGTTCGCGCGGCAGCCCGTGCGTTTCCGGCCCGGGGTCAGCGGCCGGACCGGATCAGGCCCGTCAGATAGCGCCACAGCGACGAGCGCTGCCGGGCGGTGGAGTCCGGCACCACCGTCTCGGCCGTCTCCGGTTCCGGCTCGCCTGCAGGCGACTGCTCGAGTGCCGGGGCGAGCTCGTAGCGTACGGGCAGCGAGCGCAGGCCTCGCATGAACGGCGAGGAACGCCACGGCAGTTGGTCGGCCGGGAGGGCGAGGTCCAGATGGGAGAACCGCTCGAACAGGCGGCCCACACCGACCGCGGCGACCGTCGAGGCGAGCTCGCGCGCCGGGCACTGGCGGCTGCCCGCCCCCCAGGACAGGTGCGCCCGGGTGCTGATCGTGCTGCTCGTCGCCACGTGGTCGGCGAAGAGCGGGTCGGCGTGCGCGGCGGCGGAGGAGACCCACACCGGGTCGCCCGCGCGGATCGTGTAGTTGCCGAGCGGGGTGTCCTGGGCCGCGAACCGCGGGACGAAGTTCACCAGCGGCGGCTTGCGCATGACCACCCGGTTCATGGTCTCGCGGACCATCCCGGCGGACAGGCTGGACCGCACGCCGCCCTCACCGGAGATGACCTCGACCACGGTGTTGGAGATGAGGATGCCGACGTGGTCGGAGGTCATGCCCAGCAGCATGAACAGCTCACGGGCCAGCTCGTCGAGCGAGAGGTCGGGGTGTGCGGCCAGCAAGTAGGAGGGGAAGTCCTCCCCCGGCTCCCTCAGCTTCACCGCCGCCAGTTCCGCCAGGGTCGCCAGCAGCCGCTCCAGTGCGGGCTCCGCGTCCGGGCCCGCGTCCAGGACCCGCCACATGTCCATCAGCGCGTCGTCGCCCTGGGAACCGGGGAAGCCGAGCAGGTGACTTGCCACCATCAGCGGAAGCGGCCGGGAGAACTGCGCGGACAGGTCCGCCACGCCCGTGCCGCCGCCCTGCCCCAGCAAGGTGATCAGATCGTCGGCGTAGGCGGTGACGGCCGCCTTCAGCCGCTTCGCCTGCGGGTGGCCGGGGTCCTGGAACGGCTTGAGAGCCGCGTCCCACGCCGTCCGCAGCGTCCGGTATCCGGGGCCGCCCTGGATCAGCACGTGGTTGACCTCGAGGGACGGGCCGAGCGGCCAGTCGGCCGGCACCCTGCCCTCCGAGCGGGCCCGCCAGTTCTCCAGCCCCTTCGGCCACCCTTCGTCGTCCTGGAGCACCTGGAGCGCCTCGCGGTAGCCGAGGACCAGCCAGGCGGGAACCCCCAGCAGATCGACCGGTGCGACCGGGCCGTGCTGCTGCCTGAGCCGCTCGTACACGAGCGAGGGACGGGTCTCGTAGTCCCGGGTCAGCAGCGGCTGAAGTGTCATCGTCTCCAACCGGGTGTCGTCCAGGTCCACGGATCCGCCATCACCCCTCAGGGATTCCATCGTCTTGCGCCCTCCGACACTCCGCGTACCGGCCCACCACCGGTCGGTAGCCGGAACCGGTGGGACCCTACCTCAGGCGGCACTTGAGGCCGAACGACGGGTGGCCTGCCTCGCTCAGCCCAGGAAGCTCAACCGCACCTTGCGCTCGGGGTTGTCCCGGTTCGTGTCCACCAGGCACACCGACTGCCACGTCCCCAGCTCCAGCCGTCCGCCGACCACCGGGAGGGTCGCGTGCGGGGGCACGAAGGCCGGGAGGACGTGGTCGCGGCCGTGGCCCGGGCTGCCGTGGCGGTGCTGCCAGCGGTCGTCGGCGGGCAGCAGGGTGTGCAGGGCGGCCAACAGGTCGTCGTCGCTGCCCGCGCCCGTCTCGATGACGGCGATGCCGGCCGTGGCGTGCGGGACGAAGATGTTGAGGAGGCCGTCGCGGCCGGCCGCCGCCTCCCGCAGGAAGGACTCGCAGTCGCGCGTGAGGTCGACGACCCTCTCCGTGGAACCGGTGGTGACGTTCAGAACTCGCGTGGTGAAGGCATCGGACATGCCCCCATCCTGACGCACCCACCGGATTCCGGCCGGGAGCGCCCGCCCGGACCGTGAAACGGGGGTCCACTTCGCGAGACGCCCGTTGACCGTGCACGGTCCATCTGGCTACGTTCAGGCGCATGTTGCGTTCAGCCCTGCTCACCACGCGCGGTCACATCGACCTGCTGCGGGTGGCCTCCGCCGCGTGTCGCCGCGGCCGCTGACGCCCTTCCCCACCTCATCTCTTTCTTCTCGCGCCTACGCCAGGCCGTCCCGCACCTCTGACCGATCCGGTCGTCATCGATTCCGGTCGTAGCGGTGGGTGCGGCGCCGAGGCGTAAGCACCCGCGCCCTCTGCCGGTATCCCCCTGCCGCTCTCCCCTGCCGTGGAGCACTCATGCGCTTCAGCAGCCACGCCCCGCCTGGCTCCCATGAGCCGGATATTTCGCCTATAGGGGCATCTGTCGCCCCGAAAGTCGACGCATCCAGCACTTCGAAGACCGACGCATCCAGCACCGCGAAGGCCGACACATCCGACGCCTCCAAGGCCGACGCCTCCTCCGTACCCTCCTCGCCCCCCTCGCTCGCACTCCATCCCCTCGTCCCCGCCTCCTCACGGCGCGCCCGCGTGCCCCGCTGGCTGCGCCGTACGACCGGTCCGGTGCTGCTGCTGGCGTTGTGGCAACTCCTCAGCGCCACGGGCGTGCTGACCGCCGACGTGCTCGCCTCGCCGGGGCGTATCGCCCAGGTCGCCGCGGATCTGGCCGCGGACGGCTCCCTGCCCTCCGCCATGGGCACCTCGCTCCGGCGTGTCGCGGCCGGGCTGCTGCTGGGCCTGGTCGTCGGCACCGGACTCGCCCTGCTGTCGGGCCTGTTCAGGATCGGTGAGGATCTCGTGGACGCGCCGCTGCAGATGCTGCGGACCGTGCCGTTCGTGGGCCTCATCCCGCTGTTCATCATCTGGTTCGGCATCGGCGAGGCCCCGAAGGTCGCCATCATCACGCTCGGTGTGACCTTCCCGCTCTACCTCAACGTCTACGCCGGATCCGCGGCGTGGACGCCCAGTTGATCGAGGCCGGGGAGTCGCTGGGCCTGTCGCGGTGGGGGCTCGTACGGCACGTCGTCCTGCCGGGGGCGCTGCCCGGGGCCATGACCGGGCTGCGCTACTCCCTCGGCATCGCCTGGCTCGCCCTCGTCTTCGCCGAACAGGTCAACGCGGACTCCGGCATCGGGTTCCTCATGGTGCAGGCGCGGGACTTCCTGCGGACCGACGTGATCGTGGTCTGCCTGATCGTCTACGCCTTCCTCGGCCTGCTGGCCGACTTCGTCGTCCGCTCCCTCGAAAGGCTGCTGCTGCAATGGCGACCGACATTCACCGGCCGGTGACGGCCCACGCGGTCCGAGTCGAGGGGCTGACCCGCTCCTTCGACGGCCGTGCGGTCATCGACCGTCTCCGACTGGACATCCGGCCCGGCGAGTTCGTCGCCCTGCTCGGCCGCAGCGGCTGCGGCAAGTCCACGCTGCTGCGCATTCTCGCCGGGCTCGACCGCGACATCGAGGGCACGGTGCTGGTGCCGCGCCGCAAGGCCGTCGCCTTCCAGGCGCCGCGGCTGATGCCGTGGAAGAAGGTGTGGCGCAACGTGCTGCTCGGCCTGCCGGGCAAGCCCGCACGTGCCGTCGCCGACCGGGCTCTGGAAGAGGTCGGGCTCGGTCACCGCTCCGACGCCTGGCCCAAGACCCTCTCCGGCGGCGAGGCGCAGCGCGCCTCCCTGGCCCGCGCCCTGGTGCGGGAGCCCGATCTGCTGCTGCTCGACGAGCCTCCCCCACTGCCCTGAACGGGCGTGGGAGGTGCCCCCAGGCGCGCTCGACGCGCTCACCCGCATCAAGGCCCAGCGGCTGGTGGGCGAGTTGTGGCAGCGCCGGGGCTGCGCCGTGCTCCTCGTCACCCACGACGTAGAGGAGGCCGTGCTGCTCGCCGACCGGGTTCTGGTGATGGACGGCGGGGTCATCGCCCACGAGCAGCGCGTCGACCTCGACCGGCCCCGCGACATCACCGACCCGCGTTTCGCCGAGCTGCGCGCCGGCCTCCTGGAACGCCTGGGCGTCGAGACCGCCGCCGAAGCCGCCTGAACTCCCACCACCTGAACTCCCACCACCCTCAGTGCACAAGAACGGATCCACCATGCGACGACGCCTCGTCCCCGCCGCCTTGCTCCTCCCCCTGGCCCTGCTCCTGTCCGCCTGCGGCGGCAACTCGGCGGCCTCGGCGGGCGGAGACACCGATGGCAGTGGTTCTCTCACCCTCCACGTCGGTGACCAGAAGGGCGGTTCGGAGGCCATCCTGCGGGCCGCCGGTGAGCTCGAGAACCTCGACTACCAGATCAAGTGGTCCACCTTCACCTCCGGCCCACCGCTCCTGGAAGCGGTCGACGCGGGCGCCGTCGACATCGGCGGTGTCGGCAACACTCCGCCGGTCTTCGCGGCCGGCGCGGACTCCAAGATCTCGGTGGTGGCCGCCTGGCACGGCACGTCCAAGGGCGACACCATCCTCGTACCGAACGACTCGAAGCTGGCCGGGCCCCAGGACCTCAAAGGCAAGTCGGTGGCCGTCGCGCAGGGTTCCTCCGCCCACTATCAGCTGGTCGCCTCCCTGAAGAAGGCCGGGCTGAGCCTGAGCGACATCAAGGTCAAGTACCTCCAGCCGGCCGACGCACTGGCCGCGTTCACCTCAGGCCAGGTGGACGCGTGGGCGGTGTGGGACCCGTACACCTCGCAGGTCCTCAACGCCGAGCAGGGCCGCGTCCTCACGACCGGCGACGGCGTGACCAACGGGCTCACCTTCCAGGTGGCGGCGCCGAGCGCGCTCAAGGACAAGAAGAAGACCGCCGCCATCAAGGACTACCTGGCGCGGCTGCGGCGCGCCTACACCTGGGTGTACGACCACGAGGAGGAGTGGGCGAAGGTCTGGGCGAAGGACACCGGGCTGCCCGCCGACGTGGCGCTGGCCGCGGTGCGGCGCACCTACACCACCCGGATCGCGGTCGCGGTCGACAAGCCGCTCATCGCCTCCGAGCAGGAGATCGCCGACACCTTCACCCAGCTGAAGCTCATCCCGCGCAAGGTCGACTTCGCCGGCTTCACGGATGCGCGGTTCAACGGCGATCTCCCGCCGTCGACCACCTCGCCCCGCCCGTCGGAAGGCTCCTAGTAGGCCGCTGGTCACGCGGGAAGATCCACGCCCCCGGGACCGTTGGTAGAAATGTGAACAACACGCGTGAGGTCGATGTAGTCGTCATAGGTGCTGGTCAGGCCGGGCTGGCCGGCGCCTACCACCTGCGGCGCACCGGCTACGAGCCGGACCGCGACTTCGTGGTGCTGGACCACTCCCCCGGCCCGGGCGGCGCCTGGCAGTTCCGGTGGCCGTCGCTGACGTACGGCAAGGTGCACGGGATGCACTCCCTGCCCGGCATGGAGCTCACGGACGCCGATCCGGCCCGGCCGTCCGCCGAGGTGATCGCCGAGTACTTCACCGCCTACGAGCGGACCTTCGACCTGCGGGTACGGCGGCCCGTGGACGTACGGGCCGTGCGCGAGGGCCCTGCGGGGCGGCTGCTCGTCGAGAAGTCGGCCGGTGCCTGGGCGACGCGGGCGCTGATCAACGCGACCGGTACCTGGGACCGGCCGTTCTGGCCGCGCTATCCGGGTCAGGAGACCTTCCGCGGGCGGCAGCTGCACACCGCGCAGTACGCCGGGCCCGAGGAGTTCGCCGGGCAGCGGGTCGTGGTGGTGGGCGGTGGCGCGTCCGGCACGCAGCATCTGCTGGAGATCGCCCCGTACGCGGCGGCCACCACATGGGTGACCCGGCGGCCGCCGGTCTTCCGCGAGGGCCCCTTCGACGAGGACGCGGGCCGGGCCGCCGTCGCGCTCGTCGAGGAGCGGGTGCGGCAGGGCCTGCCGCCGAAGAGTGTCGTCTCCGTCACGGGGCTGCCGCTGAACGACGCCATCCGGCAGGGCATCGCGGACGGCGTCCTGGACCGGCAGCCCATGTTCGACCGGATCACACCGACCGGGGTGGAGTGGCGACGGGACTCCCCCCTGCCCGGACGGAGCCGGGAGCTTGGCGGAGGGCGGCACGTGGAGGCCGACGTCATCCTGTGGGCCACGGGATTCCGGGCCGCCATCGACCATCTCGCCCCGCTGCGGCTGCGCGAGCCGGGCGGCGGGATCCGGGTCGAGGGGACGCGGGCGGTGGCCGATCCGCGGATCCACCTCGTCGGTTACGGGCCGTCCGCCAGCACCATCGGCGCCAACCGGGCCGGCCGCGCGGCCGTACGGGACATCAGGCGGCTGCCGGCCGAGGAGCCGGCCGTCGCCGCGTGACGCCCCGCCGGGTCACCGCGCCGACTGCGCCTTCTTCTGCCGGGTGTTGAACTCGGCGACATTGCGCTGGTGTTCCGCGTAGTCGGCGGTGAAACGCGTGTCGCCCGGCTTCACCGTGACGAAGTACAGCCAGTCGCCCGGAGGCGGGTTGATCGCGGCGTGCACCGCGTCCTCACCGGGGTTCGCGATGGGCGTGGGCGGCAGCCCCATGCGCTGGTACGAGTTGTAGGGGCTGTCGATCCCTGTGTCGCTCGCGGTGGTCTTCAGGGTGGAGCGGTTGAGGGCGTAGTTGATGGTGGAGTCCATCTGCAGCGGCATGCCGCGCTCCAGGCGGTTGAAGATCACTCGGGCCACCTTGCCCATGTCGGCCTTGGTGGCCGCCTCCGCCTGGACGATGCTCGCGATGGTGACCGCCTGGTAGACGTTCATCGCGTTGCGTTGCGCGCCCGCGGCGATCGGGGCGCCGTTGAACTTCTTGTTGGCGGTGTCGACCATGGACGCCAGCAGCCGCTCCGGCGTCGCCTTCTCGTCGAGCGGATACGTCGCCGGGTAGAGGTAGCCCTCGGGATTGCCCTCGGCGTCGTTCGGCAGCTTCAGCCCGGCCTTCGCGAGGGACTTCTTCGTGGTGCCCGGCGGCAGGGCGAGGGCCTTGTCGACGGCCTCGTAGACCTGGCTCGCGCGCCAGCCCTCCGGGATGACGAGGGTGGCGGGCTTGGTCTCCTCCTCGCCGCCCAGGGTCAGCAGCGGCACCGCCACGGCGGTGCCGGCCACGACGGCCCCGGTCGCGATGAGGGCCAGGCGGCCCCTGCGCGTCAGTCGGATCGTGCTGCTCGTGCTCCTCGTGCTCCGTGGCGGAGTGTTCGTCTGCATGCGGGCACGGTAACCCGCATATCGCCACAAACCCGGCATATCTTCATCTTGTCGGCGTGAGTTGGGCGTCCCGGCGTACGAGGGCCGCATAACGCCCGCCCCGTTCCAACAGCTCCTCGTGCGTGCCCCGTTCGACCGCGCGCCCGGAGTCGAGGACCACGATCTGGTCGGCACTCCGAATGGTGGACAGCCGGTGGGCGATGGTCAGGGTGGTGCGGTTGGCCGACAGGGCGTCGATGGCCTCCTGGACGGCGGCCTCGGTACGGGTGTCCAGGGCGCTGGTGGCCTCGTCGAGGATGAGGACCGGCGGGTCGCGCAGGATGGTGCGGGCGATGGCCAGGCGCTGCTTCTCGCCGCCGGAGAAGCGGTGGCCGCGCTCGCCGACGACCGTGTCGTAGCCGTCCGGCAGGGACGCGATGTGGTCGTGGATCTGGGCCGCCTTCGCCGCCGCGTACAGCTCCTCGTCGGTGGCGTCGGGCTTGGCGAAGCGCAGGTTCTCGGCGACCGTGGCGTGGAAGAGGTACGTCTCCTGCGAGACGACGCCGACCGCGCGGGCGAGGGTGTCGAAGTCGAGGTCGCGGACGTCGACCCCGTCGAGAGTGACGCGGCCGCCCGTCACGTCGTACAGCCGCGGCACGAGATAGCCGAGCGTGGACTTGCCGGCGCCGGTCGGGCCGACGACCGCGAGGCTGCCGCCGGCGGGGACGGTGAGGTCGATGCCGTCGAGGACGGGGGTGTCCCTGCCTTCCTTGCCGCCCTTGCCGCCCTTGTCGTTCTCGTCGCCCTGTTCCCTGTTGTCGTTCTTGTCGTTCTTGTCGTTCTTGTCGTTCGCGTCGGCCTTGTCGCCCTCGCCGCCGTCGGCGTCCGTGTCGTCGTAGCGGAAGGTGACGTTCTCGAAGCGGATCTCGCCCTTGATGCGGTCGAGGCGGACCGGCTTGTCACGCTCGGTGATGTCGATCGGCAGGTCCAGGTACTCGAAGATGCGCTGGAAGAGCGCCAGCGAGGTCTGGATCTGGACGCCGGTCGACAGCAGGCTCACGGCCGGGCGGAACAGGCCCTGCTGGAGCGAGACGAAGGCGACGATCGTGCCGATGGAGGCCTGCGGGCCGCCGAACTGCAGGGCCATGCCGGCGGTCCAGTAGATGACGGCGGGCAGGGCGGCCATGACGATCGTGATGACGGCCATGCGCCAGCGGCCGGCCATGTTGGACCGCACCTCCAGGTCGACCAGGCGCTCGGACTCCTCGGCGAAGGACCGCGTGAGCGAGTCGGAGCGGCCCATCGTGCGGCCGAGCAGGATGCCGCTGACGGACAGCGACTCGGTGACCGTGGCGGCCATCGCGGCCATCTGCTTCTGACGCTGGGTGGTGATCTTCTTGCGTTCGTCGCCGACCCGGCGGCTGATCCAGACGAACACGGGCAGCAGGAGCAGCGAGACGACGGTCAGACGCCAGTCGAGGGCGATCATCGCGACGATCGTGGCGATCACGCTGGTGGCGTTGGAGACGAGCGAGGTCGCGGTGGAGGTGACGGTGGCCTGCATACCGCCGATGTCGTTGGCGATGCGGGACTGGACCTCGCCGGTACGCGTGCGCGTGAAGAAGGCGAGCGACATGCGCTGCAGCCGGCCGTAGACGGCGGTGCGCAGATCGTGCATGACGCGCTGGCCGACCGTCGTGGAGATCAGGGTCTGCAGCACCCCGAAGACGCTGGTGAGGACAGCGCTGAGGATCATGCCGAGGGCGAGCAGGGTGAGCAGGCCCGTCCGCCCTTCGGGGATGGCGACATCCAGGATCGCCTTCAGCAGGAAGGGCGTGGCGACCGAGACCAGCGACGCGGCACCGACGAGCAGGCCCACGATCGCGAGACGGCCCCGGTAGGGGCGGAAGAGCCGCAGGATGCGGCGCACCTGCCGAGGTTGCTCCGCGGAGTCGGCGGGTGGGATCCAGGCGGGTTCGTGATCGGGATGCATGGGCTCCTACGGGAGGTGAGGGGACGCGATGACTGCCAGAGCCTGGCGGAGCCTAGCTCATAGTTACCTATACTCACAATGAACGGCATCCTGATATTGTTCCCGCATGACCACGCCCGACCCCGACGGCCCGCTCGCCGAGCAGTTGCTGCGGCTCACCCGCCGGGTGCACCGCATCCAGAAGCGCCATCTGGAGCGACGCGAGCTCGGTATCACCCCGGCCCAGTCCCGGCTGCTGCGCACGCTCGCGCACTACGGCTCGCCGCCCCGCATGGCCGATCTGGCCGAGCGCCTGGAAGTCGTGCCCCGGGCCGTGACCACGCTGGTGGACGCGCTGGAGGCGGGCGGCACGGTGCGCCGGGTCCCGGATCCGACCAACCGGCGGGTGATCCGGATCGAGCTCACGGACGACGGGCGCAAGGTCCTGGAGGAACTGCGCGCGGCGCGTCGGTCCGCGGCGGAGGAGATCCTGGCGCCCCTGACGGACGAGCAGCGCAAGGTGCTGGGCGGGCTGCTGGACACCCTGGTCGACGGGACGGCCGCGCCGGACTGCGCGCTGATCGACGGAACGACTGCACCGGACGGCACGTATCCGCCCGCATGACGACGCGCCGCGGCCCCGCTCCTGCACGGGGAGCGGGGCCGCGGCACGTGCTTTCCGGGTCGACCGACCTCGGGACTTTCCTGGTCAACCGACCTCGGGAGCGGGTTCCTTGGTCTTCTGGGCGGGGACCTCCACCGGTGGAGCCTCATCGGGCAGGGCAGCCCCGGCCTCCCCGTCGAGCACCTTCTTCGCCCGTACGGTGTCCAGCGCGCCCTCCCAGCGGGACACCGCGAACACGGCGACGCAGTTGCCGAGCAGGTTGGTGACGACGCGCATCGAGTCCATGAAGCGGTCCACACCGAGCAGCAGGGCGACGGCTCCGGCGGGAATGGCCCCCAGGGAGGACGCGGTCGCGGACAGCGCGAGGAACGCCGAACCGGGGATGCCCGCCATGCCCTTGCTGGTCAGCATCAGCACCAGGACCACGGTGATCTGCTGGCCGAGGCTGAGGTCGACGCCGACGGCCTGGGCGATGAACAGCGTGCCGATGGACAGGTAGAGCGAGGCGCCGTCGAGGTTGAAGGAGTAGCCCGTGGGCAGGACCAGGCCCACGGCGTCGTCGCGGGCGCCGGCCCGGCGCAGCTTCTGCATCACGCGCGGCATGACGGACTCGGTGGAGGCGGTGCCGAGCGCGAGCAGCATCTCCTCGCGGATGTAGCGCAGGAACTTCCACAGGCTGATTCCGGTGACCACCCGGAGCGCGACGGCGAGCAGCACGACGAAGAACGCGGCGGCCGCGTAGCACAGCACGATGAGCTTGGCGTACGTCTCCATCACGCCCAGCCCGTACTGACCCACCAGGTGGGCCATCGCGCCGAACACGGCGAGCGGCGCCAGCCGCATGATGAACCCGACGATCGCGAAGACGACCTCCTGGGCCTGCTCGATCGCGGGCAGGACCTTCGGCACCTTGGTGTGCCCGAGGTGGAGCAGGGCGGCGCCCACCAGGCAGGCCAGGATGAGCACTTGGAGCAGTTCGTTCTCGGCGAAGGCGCCGATGAAACTCTGCGGCAGCGCATTGAGGACGAACTCGGTCGTCGACGGCAGCGCCCCGCCGCCCGTCTTCTCGTCCACCGCCGCGGCGTCGAGCGTGGCCGGGTCGACGTTCATGCCGTTGCCGGGTCCGACGACGTTGGCGGCGACGAGACCGATGAGCAGGGCGGCCGTGGAGGCGACCTCGAACCAGATCAGGGCCTTGACCCCGATCCGGCCGAACGCCTTGAGGTCACCGGCCTTGGCGATGCCGACGACGACCACACAGAAGACGAGCGGTGAGATCACCGTCTTGATGAGCCGGGTGAATCCGTCGCCGAGCGGCTGGAAGGCCGTGGCCGCGTCCGGCCACAGCGTTCCGACGACGCTGCCGAGCACGAGCGCGCAGGCGACCTGCGCGAAGAGTGAGGTACGCAGTATGCGTGCGACGCGTCCCGGCGGGGACGGTACGGACGGCGGCACGGGCACTCCTTGGGGAAACGGCGGCACGCGCAGAAGCCGGGGAGAACTTCTGCGATACGGAATGCGACTTCCGTGCCGATCACTCTGGGGGTGTCGTTGATCCCTTGGGAGACTTGCGTGTTGCGGTCCTGTAAATCACCCGCCGAGTGGCGCGCCGCACGCCGACCGGCTCAACAGCCGCCGCGGGCCCGCGTGAGCACTCCCTGCACGGTCGTCAGGGTGCGGTCGTAGCAGCCGTACGAGCCGGAGAGCCGGTGGCGCTCGCTCCTCGTGCAAACCGCGTGCCGCTGGTCGCGCGGCACGTTCACCGTGTAGGTGGCGTCGACCGTGCAGGTGTCGTCGAGCCGTGACCACGCGGTGCGCCGCCCGTCGCGCGATGTTGTCCGTCACCGAGCGGCCGACGGTGGTGTGACGCGGCCGTGCGAGGTGTCGACGTATCCGGCGAGGGGATCCGGCACTCCCGCGCGATGACGGCTCGGCTGCCCGGCGTCGGGCTCGTGCCCCGCTGTCAGACCTCGCCGGTACCTTGGCCGCATGGCGATGACGATCTCCGGGCTGCAGCAGCTCTGCGCCGAGCAGGGGCTCACTCTGCCCGCCCTGCACCAGGGCGCCGACGCCCTCGACGGAACACCGGTGTACGTCGGCCAGGTCAAGTAACCGACGCCTTCCGGCTCTGGAGCGACCTGCGGGCGGTGCAGGGCAGCGCCGGCTGGTGGCCCGTGCTGGCCGGACGACCCGAGCTGATGGACAACGTCTTCGTCGGCCTGCGACCGGAGTTCGCACCGGCGCGAGGAGGGACCGACGAGCCACCGCCGGTCGGACGCGAGCTGCTGGCCCGCTGGGCCCGGGAGGCCGAGCACCACCTGCGCGCCCCGGCCGACCGGACCCCGGCCGGCGGCGACCCCTTCGACGTGCCGGTCCGGCGCCTCGCCGCCCACGTGGCGGCCGAGACGGACCTCGACCTCGTCGGCGGCACCCACATCTCGGCCATCCGCCAGGAGCACACCGTGCTGTGCCTTGTGCAGGCCACGCACGGCTACGACGTCCCCGCCCTGCTGAACTGGTGGGGTGCCTGCAACTACGGCATCACGGGCACCGAACACCGGGCGGTGCTACGCCACTTCCACGAACGCTACGGCGCCGAACTGGTCACTCTGGAGGACCAGGTCATCGAGCTCCTGGTCACCCGGCGGCCGCGCACACCGGAGGACGTCGCCACGGCCGCGCTGGAGCACTACGCCTACTGCCCGGACATCGTCGACCAGGGCACCGGAAGCATCGAGGAGCTGGCCGCGACCCAACTGCGGGCCGGTAGCTGGTACTTCTGGTGGGACTAGGCACCGTGCCGGTCAGCCCCTCAGCTCCGCCCTGTCCCCCATCACCACGACGGGATGCCGGCCCGGGTCGAGCGTGCGCAGCAGGTACACCATCGCCGCCTCGGACAGGCTGACACAGGCCGACGTACCGCTGCCGTGGTCCATGTGGAGCCAGATGCCGCCGCCCTTCTTCTGGCCCTCGGGGCGGGTCGGGTCGTTCGGCGGAGTGCCCTTGACGCGGTTGTAGTCGAGGGCGATGACGTAGTTGAAGTCGTGCCAGTACGACTTGGCCCACCAGCGTGGCGCCGCGAAGGCGGCAGACCGTGTGTACGGCAGCTTCGCACCCGGGTCCGGCAGCACGCCGCCCGCGTCGCTGAGGGTGAACACGCCGACGGGGCTGCGGTTGTCGCCCTCGTGATGGTCGGTGGTCCAGCCTCTCTTGCCGTTGTGCGCCGGCCAGCTGCGGGTGCGGTGCCAGGTGGTGCCGTGCTTCGTGTACAGCACGACGGTGGAGTCCGCCGAGTTCCGGCCGGCGCCGTAGACCGCGACGACCTGGCGCGAATCGGCCGGGATCCGGCGCTGCAACCGGTCCCCCACGCCGGGGATGCGCGTCGGGTCGGCGGCCGATGGACGGGTGGGCGGCGCGTCGGCCCCGACTCCGGCCTTGGGACCGCCGTGTTCGCTGCCTCCACACCCCGTCAGAAACATCAGAGCCGTCAGAGCGGTCAGGGCTGTCAGAACCGTCCGGGCTGTTCGAGCTGTCCGGGCCGTCCGGGCTGTTCGAGCTGCCTGGGCCGTCCGGGCTGTTCGAGCTGCCTGGGCCGTCCGGGCTGTTCGAGCTGCCTGGGCCGTCCGGGCTGTTCGAGCTGTCTGGGCCGTCCGGGCTGTATGGACTGTCGGGACTGTATGGATTGTCAGCCGGGAAGCGACGGCCGCCGTCGCGGCCCTCGCAGGCCGTGTGCCACCACTCATCGCTCCATGCTCGCACCGCGTTCCCGACGACCGGGTGACGGACGTCAGCCGCTTCCGTGCGGTCGGACGGAAAACCGTTTGCGTTCCACCACGTTCCGACGCGAACCTGTCACGGCTTGTTGCACCCGTCCGCGGTCGACACCGCTCCTCTCCCCACCTCTCCTCCGCCTCCCCACTCGACCCCTGACCCGAGCCACTGGGACGTCATGCAGATTCAAGACCTTCCGTACCCCGACCCTGGTGTGCCGGACGCGCGCTCAGGTCCCCGATTCCTGTGGTGGCTCTTCCGGAATCAGCTGGGCGGACAGCTCAAGTCGCTGGCCTGGGGACTGCTGCACTTCGCCGCCGTCTCCGCCCTGCCGTTCTGCGTCGGCCTCGCCATCCAGGCCGTCGTCGACCGCTCCGGCGAACGGCTCGCCCTGACGGGCGGACTGCTGGCGCTGTGCGCCGCCGCCATCGCGCTCGGCGACACCTTCCTGCACCGCACCGCCGTCACCAACTGGATCACCGCGGCCGCCCGCGTCCAGCAGCTGCTGGCCCGCCAGGCCGCCCGGCTGGGGTCGGCGCTGACCCGGCGCGTCGCGGCCGGTGAGGTCGTGGCCGTCTCCACGGGCGACGTCGAGAAGATCGGCTGGTTCGTGGAGGCGCTGTCCCGGTTCACCGCCGCAGCCGTCACCGTGGTGCTGGTCTGCGTCGGCCTGGTCGTCTACGAGCCCGCGCTCGGCACGGTCGTCGCCCTCGGCCTGCCCGTCGTGGCCCTCGCGGTGCTGCCGCTGCTGCCCCGCGCGACCCGGCGCGCCGACATCCAGCGGGAGAAGGCCGGACGCGCCACCGAACTGGCCTCGGACACCGTCGCCGGCCTGCGCGTGCTGCGCGGCATCGGCGGCGAGGAACTCTTCCTCGACCGCTACCGCCACGCCTCGCAGGAGGTACGCCACGCGGCCGTGCGCAGCGCCCGGATGTGGGCCCTGATCTCCGCCATCCAGGTGCTGCTGCCGGGCCTGCTGCTGATCGTGATCGTCTGGTACGGCGTGCATCTGGCCGGTCAGGGCCGGGTCACCGTCGGCGAACTGGTCACCGTCTACAGCTCGGTGATGATCCTGACCTATCCGCTGCGCCACTTCGAAGAGATCGCCATGGCCTACTCGTTCTCCCGGCCCTCGGCCAAGCGGGCCGCGGGTGTGCTGGCGCTGGAGCGGGCCACCGACAGCGCGGGATCACGCGCGGCCGACCTGCCCTCCGGAGACCTGTACGACCCGGCCACGGGTCTGCTCGCGCCCGCCGGCCGGCTCACCGCCGTGGTCTGCGGCGACCCGGACGCGGCGGGACGGCTCGCAGAGCGGCTGGGCGGGCATCCCGCGGAGGAGGGCACCTCGGTGCTGCTGGGCGGCGTACCGCTCGACGAACTGCCGCTGGACGCCGCCCGGACCGCCGTCCTCGTGCAGGACAAGGACCCGGTGCTGCTGTCCGGCTCACTGCGCGAGCTGCTCGACGTGCCCGCCTCGGGCGACGTGGAGGCGCGGGAGGCACTGGCGGCCGCGCAGTGCGACGACGTGCTGGCGGCGCTGGCGCAGGGCTCCGTGGACGCCGACGACCCGATGGACGCCCGCATCACCGAACGCGGCCGGTCGCTGTCCGGCGGCCAGCGCCAGCGTCTCGCACTGGCCCGGTCGCTGATCACCGACCCGGAGGTGCTCGTCCTGGACGAGCCGACCTCGGCCGTCGACTCGCACACCGAGGCACGCATCGCCCAAGGCGTGCGGGACCTGCGCGCGGGTCGCACGACCGTGGTGTTCACCTCCTCCCCGCTGCTGCTGGACCGCGCGGACCGGGTCGTGTTCCTGCACGACGGCGAGGTCGCGGCGGTCGGCATCCACCGCGAACTGCTGCACACCGAGTCCCGGTACCGGGCGGTGGTGACGCGCGAGACCGACGACGAGGCCGCGTTCGGCGAACCGGCCGCGCTCAGCGACGTACTGGAACTGGAAGAGATCGAGGAGACAGCATGATCGGCGTGGCGCCACCGGCGTACGACCCGGCGGCCCCGACGACGGCCAGCACGCTGCCCGTCGGTGCCCCCGCGACCGTCCGCGCCTACGTGGCCGAACTGCTGCGCCGGCACCGCCGGGCCTTCCTCCTCCTGGTCACCGTCAACACGGTGGCCGTCGTCGCCTCGATGGCGGGGCCCTACCTGCTGGGCGGACTCGTCGAGCGGGTGTCGGACGGGGCGCGGGAGCTGCATCTGGAGCTCACGGCGGGGCTGTTCGTCGCCGCGCTGGTCGTTCAGGCCGGGTTCGTACGCCAGGTGCGGCTGCGCGGCGCGATGCTCGGCGAGCGGATGCTGGCCGATCTGCGCGAGGACTTCCTCGTACGGTCGGTCGGGCTGCCGCCGGGTGTGCTGGAGCGGGCCGGGACGGGCGACCTGCTGTCGCGGATCACCACGGACATCGACCGGCTCGGCAACGCGATGCGCGAGGCCGTGCCCCAGCTGGCGATCGGGGTGGTGTGGGCCGGGCTGCTGCTGGGCGGCCTGGTCGTCACGGCGCCACCGCTGGCGCCCGCGGTGCTGCTCGCCGTGCCGCTGCTGGTGACCGGCTGCCGCTGGTACTTCCGGCGGGCGCCCTCGGCATACCGCTCGGAGGCAGCCGGGTACGCCTCCGTGGCCGCCGCGCTCGCCGAGACCGTCGACGCCGGCCGCACCATCGAGGCCCACCGCCTCGGCGACCGCCGGATCGCCCTGTCGGAGCGCCGTATCAAGGAGTGGACGGCCTGGGAGCGCTACACGCTCTGGCTGCGGTCGGTGCTCTTCCCCGTCATCAACGTCACCCACGTGACGGTGCTCGGCTCGGTCCTGATGATCGGCGGCGTGTTCGTACTGCAGGGCTGGATCGGCGTCGGCCAGCTGACGACGGGCGCGCTGATCGCGCAGATGCTGGTCGACCCGGTGGGCCTGATCCTGCGCTGGTACGACGAGCTGCAGGTGGCCCAGGTGTCGCTGGCCCGGCTGGTCGGCGTCCGGGACATCGAGCCGGACGCCGGTGACCCCGGGCTGTCCCCCGACGGGCGCCATGTGCAGGCGGACCGGGTGCACTTCGGCTACCTCGAAGGCGTGGACGTGCTGCGCAAGGTGTCCCTGGAGGTCGCGCCCGGCACCCGGCTGGCGCTGGTCGGCCCCTCCGGCGCGGGCAAGTCCACGCTGGGCCGGCTGCTCGCCGGGATCTACGCGCCCCGGGCCGGCCGGGTCACCCTGGGCAGCGCCGAGCTGGCCCGGATGACCGCGGAACGGGTCCGCTCCCACGTGGCCCTGGTCAACCAGGAGCACCACGTCTTCGTGGGCTCCCTGCGCGACAACCTCCGCCTCGCCCGCACCGACGCCACCGATGCCGAGCTGTGGGCGGCGCTGGGCGCGGTCGACGCGGGCGACTGGGCCCGGGCGCTCGACGACGGCCTGGACACCGAGGTCGGCTCGGGCGGAGCGGCGCTCACTCCGGCCCAGGCCCAGCAGATCGCACTGGCCCGCCTGGTGCTGGCCGACCCGCACACGCTGGTCCTGGACGAGGCGACCTCGCTGCTCGACCCGCGGGCCGCCCGCCACCTGGAGCGGTCCCTGGCCCGGGTCCTCGACGGCCGCACGGTCGTCGCCATCGCCCACCGCCTGCACACCGCCCACGACGCGGACGTCATCGCCGTCGTCGAGAACGGCCGCATCAGCGAGCTGGGCAGCCACGACGAGCTGGTCACGGCGGGCGGGGCGTACGCGGCGCTGTGGCGGTCGTGGCACGGGTGAGGACAGCGACAGAAGCGGCCCTTGCCCGGGCAGTCCGAGCGGGCTCGTCCCGGGCAGCTTGAGCAGCCCCGTCCCGAGCAGCCTCGTCCTGGGCTGCCCGAGCAGGCTCGTCCCGGGCAGCTTGAGCAGCCCCGTCCCGAGCAGCCGGAGCAGCCCCGTCCCGAGCAGCCGGAGCAGCCTCGTGCCGGGCTGCCCGGGGAAGCCTGCCCCCGGCGTGCGGGGCAGGCTCGCTCCGCACTGCCAGTGCGCAGGGAACTGGTTCGGCGGCCCCGGTGCGGGCGACCGGGGCGACCGGGCCGTGGTCGGCTGCCGGACCCTCCCACGGTGACGGTGGGGGCCGGTCGGGCTGCCGACCCGGCGCCGGCCGGACACTGCCGGGGATACGGCGTGGTGTCCGCACCCGACGCGTGCCGTTGCGCGGTCCCGAAGCGGGGTGGAAGTCTGGAGTCAGGCACCGGCTCGGGGAACGCCCGGAAACCCTGCGGTTCGGCAACGGGTGGCGCCTGTGCCCCGTGCAGCGGCGGCCCGGTACGGGTCGCGGTGACAACGGGCCCGTCCCCACCCCCTGGAGGTAGCCGTGAACAACGCCGACGGATGGGGAGACGACGTCTACCAGCCCGATGGATCCGAGCAAAAAGAGGACACGGGAGTGCTCGACGCCGAGGACACCCTGGAATACGACGGCGTCGACGATCCCCTCGACCGGGGCTGGTCCCCTCCGGAGCGGCCCTGGGCCGTGGAGCACATCGGCGTGACGGCGGCGGAGCGCCGGCAGGGCGAGACGCTGGACCAGCGGCTCGCCGAGGAGCTCCCGGACCCCACCGTGCCGGACGGCGACGGCCTCGGCGACTGCGCGGGCACCGATGGGGAACTCCTGGACAACGAGGTCGGGGCCGCCCGCTCCGGCCGTCTCGTCGCACCCGACGAGGGCGTGCACGAGGACGAGGAGCCCGCGCTCGTCGCCAGGGACGTCGGCATCGACGGCGCGGCAGCCTCCGCCGAGGAGGCCGCGGTACACATCGTCGACGAGGAGTCCCTGCCCGGCTGACCCCGCCCTTCGCCTGCAGCCGCCCCGCCCCGAGCCGCCCGAGGAGCATCCATGCAGCAGGACAAGCACCCCGACTACCACCCCGTCGTCTTCCGCGACCGCGCCGCCGGATACGCGTTCCTGACCCGGTCCACCGCGACCAGCGACCAGACCATCGAGTGGGACGACGGCGAGACCTACCCGGTCGTGGACGTGGAGATCTCCTCGGAGAGCCACCCGTTCTACACGGGCAAGGCCCGCACGGTGGACTCGGAGGGCCGCGTGGCCCGCTTCGAGCGGCGCTACGGCGGCGGGCAGGCCACGAGCTGAGGAGGCGGGCCCGTCCCTCAGATGATGTTCAGCGCCGCCGCGCAGCCCACTCCGCCCAGCAGCATGAACGCCGGCATCATCACCTTCAGCTCGACCCAGCTGCCCGCCCGGAACCGCATGACCTTCGGCGGACCCACCGGGTACCAGCGCTTGCGGCCCACCGGGATCGGCCACAGGATCGGGCAGCCGGAGACGGTCAGCGCGTCCCCGATGTCGTGCACCAGCGCACCCAGCACGACCGGCAGCCCCAGCCACAGGTACTCCTGGCCCGGCGCCGTGAACAGCCAGTCCGAGCCGTTGCCCGGCTTGTCCAGCACACCCGCGACGATCCACGCGGTCGCCGCGGCCAGCAGCCACACCAGGACATCGCTGCCGGAGCCGCGGGTCGCCCGCCACAGCAGGCCCTCGATGGCCAGCACCATGTGCACGAAGAGGATCGCCAGCACCCCCCAGCGGTCGCCTGTGATCGCCAGGACCGAGGTGCCCGCGCCGATCAGGACGGCCCACAGCCAGGTGTGCGTGAGTGTGCGGTGCCCGCCGGAGCGACGCGGGTCGCCCTGCTTCTTCGTCGCCTTGTAGACGGCGTACGACAGCTTGTCGACGATCTCGCACAGCCAGCGCGACAGCGGTCCGAAGGCCCGCGAGATGGTGGCCGCCTTGTGGTCGAGGTCCGGGGCGAGCGCGGCGCCGGCGCAGATCAGGGCACCGGACAGCAGGACCGGCCAGGGCATCGTATGCCCGGTCGCGGCGGCCGCCGCACCGACGCCGAGCCAGGCAGCGGCGCCCGACAGTGAGTGTGCTGGTCCCATCATCGCCGTTGCCCGCCCCATTCCTCGTGTGCCGCTGTCCAGTTGACCGGGTGCGTTGACGCTCCGTCGGCGACACAGCGTAGCGTTCGCGATCTTCGGGCCGGCAGCCGATTCCCGCATCAGGGAGGCGGCCAGGCAAGATGGGGGCGTGACCCTCATCGATCAGCTGCCGCCGACCGCCGACCCCGACGCCCTGTACGAAGCCTTCGAGTCGTGGTCCGGGGAGCGCGGGCTCACGCTCTACCCCCACCAGGAGGAGGCGCTGATCGAGGTGGTCTCCGGGGCGAACGTGATCGTGTCGACGCCCACCGGGTCCGGCAAGAGCATGATCGCCGCGGGTGCCCACTTCGCCGCGCTGGCCCGCGACGAGGTCACCTTCTACACGGCGCCGATCAAGGCGCTGGTGTCGGAGAAGTTCTTCGAGCTGTGCAAGCTCTTCGGCACCGAGAACGTCGGCATGCTCACCGGCGACGCGTCCGTCAACGCCGACGCCCCCGTGATCTGCTGCACCGCCGAGGTGCTGGCGTCGATCGCGCTGCGTGACGGCAAGAACGCGGACGTCGGCCAGGTCGTGATGGACGAGTTCCATTTCTACGCGGAGCCGGACCGCGGCTGGGCCTGGCAGATCCCCCTGCTGGAACTGCCGCAGGCGCAGTTCATCCTGATGTCGGCGACGCTCGGCGACGTCTCCTTCTTCGAGAAGGACCTCACCCGCCGCACCGGCCGCCCCACGGCGGTGGTGCGCTCGGCGACCCGGCCCGTGCCGCTCTCCTACGAGTACCGCTACACCCCGCTGACGGAGACGCTCACCGACCTGCTGGAGACCCGGCAGGCGCCGGTCTACATCGTGCACTTCACGCAGGCGCAGGCCGTGGAGCGGGCGCAGGCGCTGATGAGCATCAACATGTGCACGCGCGAGGAGAAGGACCAGATCGCCGAGCTGATCGGCAACTTCCGCTTCACCACCAAGTTCGGCCGCAACCTCTCCCGCTACGTCCGGCACGGCATCGGCGTCCACCACGCCGGCATGCTGCCCAAGTACCGGCGCCTGGTGGAGAAGCTCGCGCAGGCCGGCCTGCTGAAGGTCATCTGCGGCACGGACACGCTCGGCGTCGGCGTGAACGTCCCCATCCGCACGGTGCTGTTCACCGCCCTGACCAAGTACGACGGCAACCGGGTGCGCACGCTGCGGGCGCGCGAGTTCCACCAGATCGCGGGCCGTGCCGGACGGGCCGGATTCGACACGGAGGGGTTCGTCGTCGCGCAGGCCCCCGAGCACGTCATCGAGAACGAGAAGGCACTGGCCAAGGCGGGCGACGACCCGAAGAAGCGGCGGAAGGTCGTCCGCAAGAAGGCGCCCGAGGGCTTCGTCGGGTGGACGGAGAAGACCTTCGAGAAGCTCATCGAGTCCGAGCCCGAGCCGCTGACGTCCCGCTTCCGCGTGACGCACACGATGCTGCTGTCGGTGATCGCCCGGCCCGGCAACGCCTTCGAGGCGATGCGCCGCCTGCTGGAGGACAACCACGAGCCGCGCAAGCAGCAGCTGCGGCACATCCGGCGGGCCATCGCCATCTACCGCTCGCTGCTGGACGGCGGCATCGTCGAGAAGCTCGACGCACCGAACGCCGATGGCCGCATCGTCCGCCTGACGGTCGACCTCCAGCAGGACTTCGCGCTGAACCAGCCCCTGTCGACCTTCGCGCTGGCCGCGTTCGAGCTGCTGGACCCCGAGTCGCCGTCGTACGCCCTGGACATGGTGTCCGTCGTGGAGTCCACGCTGGACGACCCGCGGCAGATCCTCGCCGCCCAGCAGAACAAGGCCCGCGGCGAGGCCGTGGCCGCGATGAAGGCGGACGGCGTCGAGTACGAGGAGCGCATGGAGCGCCTCCAGGACATCACGTACCCGAAGCCCCTGGAGGAGCTGCTCTTTCACGCCTACGACACGTACCGCAAGAGCCACCCGTGGGTCGGCGACCATCCGCTGTCGCCGAAGTCCGTGGTCCGCGACATGTACGAACGGGCGCTGACCTTCACGGAGTTGGTGTCCTTCTACGAGCTGGCCCGCACCGAGGGCATCGTCCTGCGCTACCTCGCCAGCGCCTACAAGGCCCTCGACCACAACATCCCCGACGACCTCAAGTCCGAGGATCTCCAGGACCTGATCGAGTGGCTCGGCGAGATGGTGCGCCAGGTCGACTCCAGTCTGCTGGACGAGTGGGAGCAGCTCGCCAACCCGGAGGAGATGACCGCCGAGGAGGCCCAGGAGAAGGCCGACGAGGTCAAGCCGGTCACCACCAACGCGCGCGCCTTCCGGGTCCTGGTCCGCAACGCCATGTTCCGCCGCGTCGAACTCGCCGCCCTGGACCAGGTCGAGGAGCTGGGCGAGCTGGACGCCGAGTCGGGCTGGGACGCCGACGCGTGGGGCGAGGCGATGGACAAGTACTGGGAGGAGTACGACGACCTCGGCACCGGCCCCGACGCGCGCGGCCCGAAGCTGCTCGTCATCAAGGAGGAGCCGGAGAACGGCCTGTGGCGCGTCCGCCAGATCTTCGACGACCCGAACGGCGATCACGACTGGGGCATCAGCGCGGAGGTCGACCTGGCCGCCTCCGACGCGGAGGGCCGCGCGGTCGTCCGTGTCACCGATGTCGGCCAGCTGTGAGCAGTCGCCCGACCGTGAGCACAGGAGAATCCCACCCATGACGAATCCGGCCGAGAGGCTCGTCGACCTGCTCGACCTGGAGCAGATCGAGGTCAACATCTTCCGGGGCCGCAGCCCGCAGGAGTCCCTCCAGCGGGTCTTCGGCGGCCAGGTGGCGGGCCAGGCGCTGGTCGCCGCCGGGCGCACCACCGAGGGCGACCGCCCGGTGCACTCGCTGCACGCGTACTTCCTGCGCCCGGGCCGGCCGGGTGTGCCGATCGTGTACCAGGTCGAGCGGGTCCGGGACGGGCGGTCGTTCACCACCCGCCGGGTCACCGCCGTGCAGCAGGGCCGCACGATCTTCAATCTCACCGCCTCCTTTCACAAGCCTGAGCAGGGGAGCTTCGAGCACCAGCTGCCGCCGGCCCGCAAGGTCCCGGACCCGGAGTCCCTGCCGACGGTCACGGACGAGATCCGGGAGCATCTGGGCGCTCTGCCCGAGCAGTTGGAGCGGATGGCCCGCCGTCAGCCCTTCGACATCCGCTATGTGGACCGGCTGCGCTGGACCGCCGAGGAGGTCAAGGACGCCGAGCCGCGCAGCGCCGTGTGGATGCGCGCGGTGGGCCCGCTGGGCGACGACCCGCTCGTGCACACCTGCGCCCTGACCTACGCCAGTGACATGACCCTGCTGGACGCGGTCCGTATCCCGGTGGAGCCGCTGTGGGGCCCGCGGGGCTTCGACATGGCGTCGCTGGATCACGCCATGTGGTTCCACCGGCCGTTCCGCGCGGACGAGTGGTTCCTGTACGACCAGGAGTCACCGATCGCGACGGGCGGGCGGGGTCTGGCCCGCGGGCGCATCTACGACCTGGAGGGACGGCTGCTCGTGTCCGTCGTCCAGGAGGGGCTCTTCAGGGCCCTGTAGGTCAGGAGCCGCCGCGCCGCAGCCAGCCCAGCAGGCCACGCGGGCGCGGCAGTTCCTCCGGTGGGTGTCCGCCCTCTTCCGGCAGCGGTGGCGGCAGGGCCGGCTTCGGTACCGGCCGGAGTGCCCGGGCCCCCTCCACCGTCCGTGCCAGATCGGAGCGGAGCCAGGCGGTCTCGTCGGGTTCGCATGCCGTCATGAGCGTCTCGGCGAGCTCCGCGGCGGGCGAGCCGGGCGCCCCGTGCACCGGAAGCCGGGGCCGGAGCCGGTCCAGCTGGGCCCGCTCGTACGGATCCTCGACGACTTCCGCCACCTCGCCAGGATCGAGCAGACAAGCCACCGCCGCCGCCTGCGCCCAGGGGTCGTCCCCGGCCTGCTGCAGCAGGAACCCGAGGTGACGTACCCGCCAGTTGCGCGGCCGCAGGTCCAGCCCCTCCTCCAACAGCTCCCGCAGCCCCGGCGACATGCGCCCCTTCCGCAGGGGCGCGTTGCTCTCGTCGGCCGCGAACTGCCGTAGTTCCTCGGCCAGATACAGCCAGACCACGGCCCGGTAGCGGTTGAGGTAGAACTTCACGGGCACGATCCGGCCCAGGCGCGCCAGGCGTGTGAACCTGGTGGGCGTCACGCCCGCGAGCAGCGCGCCTTCCTTGGTGCCCACGGCCCTCACGCGGTCGCGCAGCGCCTCGGGCAGGCCGTCCTGGGCACGCAGCCGGTCGAGCTCGGCGCGGGCGACCCGTCGGCCTCCGCCCCCTTCGTCGGGAACGGTCCGGATGAGTCCGAGGTTCACGGCGAGGTCGAACTCACCCCGCTTGAGGCCCAGTTCCCGGGCAGCGCGGCTGGGCGCGCAGGGACGGCGGTCGGATTCCGTGATGATGTTGCCGGACATGGTCGGTCTCCCCCGTGGAGTACGTGGCTCGCGCTGTCCGCGTCGGCCTGGAAAAAACCGTAGCCGCTTCGGCGGATCTCGTGGCGAGCCTGTGGATAACTCCACGAGGGGCGACAAAGTCCCAGTTCAGAGGTCTACGGGTGGGGTCCGTTCGGGCTGTCGGGCGTCCACGTCGAGATGCTCGCCGACCCGGTTGACCAGAAGCGTCATCTCGTACGCGATCTGCCCGATGTCGGCCTCGGCGCCGCTGAGGACGCACAGACAGCTGCTGGTGCCGGCGGCGGTGACGAAGAGCACCGCGTCGTCGAACTCGACCATCGTCTGGCGCACCCTGCCCGCGCCGAAGTGCCGTCCCGAGCCCTTGGCCAGGCTGTGCAGTCCGGACGAGACGGCGGCCAGGTGCTCGGCGTCCTCGCGTCGCAGTCCCGTACTCGCCCCCGTCACCAGACCGTCGTTGGACAGGACCAGAGCGTGCCGCACATGTTCGACGCGCTCGGTGAGGTCGTCCAGCAGCCAGCCAAGTCCCTGGTTCTGCGTCATGGTTGCGGTCTCCCCGTTTTCTCCCCGTACGTGTCTCCTCCTGGCCGGAGGATCTCCACGCCAGCCTTCCCCACGACCGCAGCGCGGGCAAGGAGGATGGAGGCATGGCACAGAAGATGACCGAAGCGGAATGGCGGGAGTTCGTCTCGTACGGCACCCGCACCGGAAAGCTCGCCACCGTCCGCGCCGACGGCAGTCCGCACGTGACGCCGATCTGGTTCGTACTCGACGGGGACGAGGTGGTGTTCAACACCGGCAAGGAGAGCGTGAAGGGCCGCAATCTGGCCCGCGACGGCCGGGTCGCGCTGTGCGTGGACGACGACCGGCCGCCGTTCGGCTTCGTGATACTGCACGGCCGCGCCCGGATCTCGGAGGATCTCGACGAGCTGCGGCACTGGGCCGGCCGTATCGGGGCCCGGTACATGGGCGAGGACCGCGCCGAGGAGTTCGGCGCCCGCAACGGCGTTCCCGGCGAACTCCTCGTCCGGGTCACGATCGACAAGGTCCTCACCGAGAAGGGCGTCGCGGACTGAGGCCAGGGCCCGCGCTCGTCCAGCTCATCCCAGCTCATCCCACCGAGTCGAGCAGCCGGGCGGTGTGCATCCGCCCGGCGTACTCGACGAGCCGGACCAGGACCTCCTTCCCGGAGTCGCGGTCGCGGGCGTCGCACAGCACGACGGGCGTTCCCCGGTCGAGGTCGAGGGCGCGGGAGACGTCCTGGGCGCCGTGCCGCCGGGCGCCCGAGAAGCAGTTCACGGCCACCACGAACGGGATGCGGCGGTGCTCGAAGAAGTCCACCGCGGGGAAGCAGTCCTCCAGGCGCCGCGTGTCGGCGAGGACCACCGCGCCGAGCGCCCCTTGCGCCAACTCGTCCCACAAGAACCAGAAACGGTCCTGACCGGGCGTGCCGAAGAGGTAGAGGGACAGACCGGACCGGATGGTGATGCGTCCGAAGTCCATGGCGACGGTCGTCGTGACCTTGTGGTCCACGCCGTCGGTGTCGTCCACCAACTGTCCGGCCTCGCTGAGCAGTTCCTCGGTGCGCAGCGGACGGATCTCGCTGACCGCGCCCACCAGGGTGGTCTTGCCCACGCCGAACCCGCCGGCGACCAGGATCTTCAACGCCAGGGCGGCCGTGTCGCCGCCTGTGGCATCGGGGTGCTCGGAGACCATCGATCACTTCTCTCGGGAGGGCCGGCATCGCCCGGCGTCGGGAGGCGTGTGCCGCGGCGCGTCGACGCGTCCGCGCGCGGCATGCCTGCGTGTGTGCTTCAAAACGGCCATCTACAGTGCCCGCAATCCCGCGATCACCTCGTGCAGAATCCGTTCGTCGGGCAGCTGTGCGGGCGGCACGGGTCGGCTGACGATGACGCTGCCGAGTTCCAGGAGGTCGCCGAGGAGCACCCGGACCACGCCCACGGGAAGATCCGCGCCGGCGGCGAGTTCGGCGACCGACTGGGTCTCCGTGCGGCACAGGTCGAGCAGGGCCCGGTGTTCCGGCCCGAGCGCGGCGTCGTCGACGCCGGGCGCGCCCGGGTCCAGGGTGACGAGGGCGATCAGGTCGAAGCGGACCCCGGTGGGGCCGGGCCGCGTGCGGCCGCCCGTCATGGCGTAGGGGCGGACGAGGGGTCCGGCCTCGTGGTCGTACCACTGGCTGCCCTGCTCGCGCGGGGTGCCCGTCATGTCCTCGGTCATCTGCGCGGACCGCCCTTTCGCGTCATCCGGCGGCGTGCGGTCGCGCGCCGAGGCGAGGCGCCGTGTACAGGTGCTCGCCGACGCGTTTGACCAGCCGTGCCATCTCGTAGGCCACCAACCCGATGTCGGCGGTGACGGCGGTGAGCACGGCGAGGCAGGAGCCGTCGCCGGCGGCGGCCACGAACAGGAAGCCGTCGTCCATCTCCACCATGGTCTGGCGTACGCCGCCGATCCCGAAGTGCCGGCCGGCGCCCTTGGCCAGGCTGTGGAAGCCGGAGGCGACCGCGGCGAGGTGTTCGGCGTCCTCGCGGCGCAGGTCGCTCGAAGCGCCCACGGCGAGCCCATCGTTGGACAGCACCACGGCGTGCCGTACTTCGCGCACGCGAAGCACCAGATCGTCCAGCAGCCAGTCGAGTTCACCGGACCGCCGGGCGGCGTTCGTGCTCGGGTCCTGGATCATGCGGGGTCTCCTTCGCTGCCGTCGCTGCCCGCCGCGGGGCAGGATGGACCCACCCCGGGATGCTTAGTGGTCCCGCGGCCGGGTTGCCTGCCGCCACCGCGCGCCCAGCCGTCGCGGTACGCCGCCATGCGGTCCCGTACGAGTTCGGGCGTGCGCTCGTCGTCGCCGTGGGGCGCGGACGCCTGCGGCGGCTCCTCGGGGCGGCCGTCCCGCAGCTGAGGGGCGAGGCTGGCCTGTCGTACGCGGCGCGGGAGGTCGTCGGAGCCCTCGGGCTCCTGCTCCGGGCGGTGCAGGCGCAAGGTGGCGACTCCTTGGGGTGGGTTCTGGCCGGCGGTCTCGGCCACGGCCGGTACGGGGGCCACCAGGGCGCGCCGGTCGGCCGGTGCGGGGACGGCCTCCTGGTACGGGTCGTCGCCGGGCACGCGCGCGTACGCGCGCTCCTCGGGCTGCCGCGCCTGGGTCGCCTCGCTGGGGGAACGTTCCGCCGTGCCGCTGTGCAGCAGGGCGGTGGGCAGCAGGACGACCGCGGTGGTGCCGCCGTACGGCGAGGTCCTCAGGTGCACCTTGATGCCGTGCCGGGCGGCGAGCCGGCTGACCACGAACAGGCCGAGCCGGTCGCTGTCGAACAGGTCGAGCGCCTCGGACTGGGCGATGCGCCGGTTGGCCTCGGCGAGGGTGTCCTTGCCCATGCCCAGGCCGCGGTCCTCGACCTCGAGGGCGTAGCCGTTGCCGACGGGTTCGCCGGTGACGCGCACGCGCGTGTGCGGGGGTGAGAACTGAGCGGCGTTCTCGATGAGTTCGGCCAGCAGGTGGGTGAGGTCGGCGACGGACGCGCCGATGACGGAGGCCTCGGGGAGCTGCCGTACCTCCACGCGCGCGTAGTCCTCGACCTCGGAGACGGCCGCGCGGACCACGTTCGTCAGGGGGACGGGCCTGCGCCAGGCGCGGCCGGGTGCCGCTCCGGAGAGGATGATCAGGCTCTCCGCGTGGCGGCGCATGCGGGTGGTGAGGTGGTCGAGCCGGAAGAGGTCGCTGAGTTCGTTCGGGTCGTCGGAACGGCGTTCCATGCTGTCGAGGAGGCTGAGCTGGCGGTGGACCAGGATCTGGCTGCGGCGGGCGAGGTTGACGAAGACCCCGGAGATGCCGCTGGCGAGTTCGGCGCGCTCCACGGCGGCCCGCAGCGCGGCGCGGTGCACGGTGCCCAGGGCTTCGGCGACCTGGCCGGTCTCGTCCTCCGCGGGCGGTCCGGGCGGGGCCTCGGCCCGCACGTCGATCTCCTCGCCGGCGCGCAGTTTCCGCATGGCCTCGGGGAGTTTGCGCCGGGCGATCTCCAGGGCGTCATTGCGCAGGCTCACCAGCTCGACGACGAGGCCGCGCCCGATGCGGACGGAGATGACGAGCGAGGCGGCGACGGCTGCGAGGCCGAGGAGGACCGCGGCGCTGGCCGGGGTGAGCAGTCCACGGGTGAACGGGTCGGCCCGGTCGGCGACGCCGCGTCCCGCCTCGTCCTCGATGGTCCGCATGCCGTTGTGCACGCGCGTGTGCGCCGTCGCCCAGGTGTCCTCGGGAACCGCGTCGACCGCACGGGCGCCCGGTCCGGCGGCGAGGACCTTGTCCTCGACGGCGCTCAGGGTGTCGTAGGCGCCGCTGTCGGCGAGGGCGGTCCAGGCGGCGCGTTCGGTGCCGCGCAGGTCCGCGGCGGCGGACTCGGTGAGCGTGCGGCGCAGGTCGACCGCGCCGGTGAAGAGACGCAGCCGCTCGCCGGTGAGGCCTCCGGCCAGACGGGCACTGGCCAGAACCGCGTCTTCCTGGGACAGCGCCTCGCCCGCGCGGGAGAACTCGAGGAGCACGCGCGCGTCGGAGCCGAGATCGGCGTCCTGGAGGCCGGCGAGGGCGCCGACCGCGCCGAAGGCCGTCGCGATGGTCCTGGTGTACCGGCCGTACGTCTCTTCCCAGCCCACGCGCCGGTCGAGCACCGCGGTCCGCAGCGTGCGCAGCTGCTCGGCTCCGTCGACGAAGGTCTGGAGGCGCCCGGACACCGGGGCGGGCAGTTCCTCGCCGTCGGCGACGGTGTGGTCTTCGCCGAGCCGCAGTTTCGCGACGGCCCGGTCGGTGCGCTGAGCGAGCTTCTTCAGGTCGTCGGGCCGTACGGCGGACGGGTCGGTCGCGTGACGCACCGCGGCCGCGCGCTCGGCCTGCAGGGCGGCGACGGCGGCAAGGACGGGGGCACGGACCTCGGCGTCCACACGCTGCACCTGCCGCAGCCGGGAGATGTCCTGGGCGGTGGTGACGGTGGCGTACGCCCACAGGGCCAGCAGGGAGACGACCGGCACCATGAGCAGGCAGACGATCTTGGCGCGCACGGTGCGGGGGCGGATACGCCGTCCCCACGCGCGCGTGGGTGCCTCGCTCGCGCCGGCTTCCGGGCGCCCTTCGTGGGCCGGCGGCCCGGCATGCGCACGGCGGCCCCGCACGGGAGGCCGGGGCGCCGCCTCGGCGGCGGTGGTGGGGGTCCTACGGGGTGTACGCATGGACTCCTCGCTCGGGAAGGGTTCGGGGCCGTGCCGTCCAGGGGTTCCGGTTTCGGTTCCGGGGCTCACCGTCCGGGGGCTGGGGGCCGTACCGTCCGGGCCGGGACACGCGGGCCGCGGCTAGTGGACGGCGCTCTCGACCGTCAGCTGGGCGAAGGCGGCTTCCGCGCGCTCCCCCGCCGTCGGCGAGAGCGCGACGAAGGCCGAGGTCAGGAAGAGATAGGACCCGAGGCCGACGGCGAGGGGGAAGATGAACTGCATCGCCGTGGCCCCGGGCAGGACCTCGCCGGAGGGGGTGACGTCCACGCTCACCGCGAACATCCCGGTGTAGTGCATGCTGCTGACCGCCGCGCCCATGATCAGGGACGCGACGGTGACGGCGACGGGCGACTTGATGTTGAGTGCCGCCCACAGGGCCGCCGTCGCCGCGACGACGGCGATCAGCACGGAGAGCCCGACGAGCAGCGGGTCGTAGCGCACGTCGCCGTGCAGGCGCACGGCGGCCATGCCGAGGTAGTGCATGCTCGCGACGCCGAGCCCGGTGGTCAGTCCGCCGAGCAGCAGCGCCCGGCCCCGGTCGCGGCTGTAGCCGACGGCGAAGACGCCGGCACAGACGACGAGCATGGCCACCAGCAGGCTCACGAGGGTGAGCGGCACGTCGTAGCGGATGTCGGTGCCGCTGACGCTGAAGCCGAGCATGGCCACGAAGTGCATGGTCCAGATGCCGGTGCCGATCGCCGAGGCGGCGGTGACCAGCCAGTTGCGGCGCGAGCGACCGGTGGCGCCGAGCGCGCGGACGGTGCAGCGCAGCCCGAGGGCGGCGCCGGTGCAGGCCATCACGTACGACAGCACGGGGGTCAGCCACCCCAGGGCGGCGTGGTCCAGGTGTCCCATGGCCCCGGGACGCTAGTCCCGACTCGGGCGCACAATGGGGGCGCATTTCGAAAGGTGTTGCAATATGACGCAGATCGGCACCGGAACGACCGGGTCACGCTCGAACATGCGCACCACGGTGTCCGCCGAACGTGTGCCTGCGTCCTTCGTGCCGGTGAGGGATCATGCGGAGCATGAGCGACGACCACACACGTGTGCAGGAGTTCTTCACCGCCCGGGCGGCCGACTGGGACAGCCGGTTCCCCGACGACGGCCCGGTCTACGCGGCCGCGGTCGCCGAGCTGGGGCTGCGCGAGGGCGACCGCGTGCTCGACGCGGGGTGCGGCACCGGACGTGCCCTGCCGCCGCTGCGGGCGGCCGTGGGGCCCTCGGGAGTGGTCGTGGGGGCCGATCTGACCCCGGCCATGCTGGAGGAGGCCGTACAAGCCGGACGGGACCGTGACGGGCGGCTGCTGCTCGCCGACGTGGCGGCGCTGCCGCTGCGGTCCGGGTCGCTGGACGCGGTGTTCGCGGCGGGCCTCATCGCGCATCTGCCGCATCCGGCCGAGAATCTGCGGGAGTTGGCGCGTGTGGTGCGCCCCGGCGGCGTGCTGGCCCTGTTCCACCCGATCGGCAGGGCGGCGCTCGCGGCACGCCACGGCCGCCAGCTCACTCCGGACGATCTGCGCGCCGAGCCCAATCTGCGTCCCTTGCTGGCCGGTTCCGGGTGGCGCATGACGTCGTACGTCGATGAGGACACCCGCTTCCTGGCGCTGGCGGTCCGCGAGGACTGAGCCCTCACACGATCGCCCTCACACGATCGCCTCCCACACACGATCGCCTCCCACACACGATCGCCCCCACACGATCGCCCCACACACACGGTCGCCCCGCGCGTGCCACGCCCCGGCCGAGCTCACCCGGCTGCGGGACACCCTCGCCTCACTCGACGCCTGAGGCGTCGATGTGCCGTACGGGGCAACCCCGGACACCCGGGACCGGGCGGGTGCCCAGATCCGCCACCTGGTAGCCGTTCGGGTAGCTCTTGATCTCCCAGTTCTGCCGCGCGAAGTGCGGGGCGCGCCGCGGCGGCAGGAGGCGGACGACCCGTCCCCGCAGCCGTACCGCGTGGCGCACGCACGCGCGCGTGGTGGCGCCCGGCGGGGTGTACCGGAAGGCGCGCAGGAGCGGGTCGTCGAGCAGGGCGAGCGTCGCGGTGCGCAGCACGGGCGCGAGGGGGCGCGGGTACCAGGAGGCCATCAGGGCGAGCGTGGCGTCCGAGACCCGCCGCGCGTCCTCGTCCCAGGCGAAATGGGCCTCCTCGTAGGCGTCGAGGCAGGCCTCGAAATCCTCGTAGGTCTCGGGGATGTCCTTGATGCCCATGTGGCGCCCCAAGGTGCGGTAGTGGACCGTGCTCGCGACGATCTCGTGACGGGACATCCGGCGCCATCCGTAGGCGTCGATCCATCGTTTGGGCATCACGACGAACGTGCAGAGCACGTAGCGCATGTCGTCGTCGCCGATGTCGTAGCTGCGGTGCATCTGGTTGATGCGGCGTATCGCGGTACGGCCCTGGTCGCTGCCGAAGCCGTGCTCGACGATGGCGTCCAGCAGCAGCGAGGTGTCGTCGTATCGCTTCTGCGTCCGGTCCGTGAGCTCCGCCGTCTCGGCGAGGAGCCGGCCGATGCTCGGGACGGCGTAGGTGCGGTAGAGGGCCAGCTCCAGCGACCGGGTGAAGTCCCAGGGGAACTCGTAGGCCGCGCTGAGCCGGTAGATCTCCGTGGCCTGCCGGTACGGGTCCATGCGCCGGATCTGTGCCAGCCGCGCGAAGCGCTTCACAACGCCGTCCCCCTTCTGCCGCCGGAGCTCCAACTCTACGTTGGCTCCCAGGAGATGAACGGTCGGCCGGGGCACATCACACAGGGGGAAGGCGGTCAGCATGTGGGACAGGGTCCGCAAGTCCGGCGTGAGACTTCGCAATGCCATGCGCACGGAGACGAACACCCGCCGGGACGAACGTCCGCACAATCTTTTCGAGGCCGCGGCGGCCTATGTCTCGGCGTGCGCCGAGAACGACCAGGAGCGGATCGACGAGGCGGCGGGCTGGGTGTCGCCGGAGGCGCTGTCGTTCGGGGTGAACGAGCTGGCCTGCCGGGCCGTCATCGCGCTCGCGCGAGAACGCGGCGAGTCGCCGCGGACCGTGGCTCGAGCGCTGCTGGGCCTGCCGGCCGCCTGAGCGGGGGCGGCCTCGCCGCGACGCACCCGTCGACGGACGGCCGATTCGCCCCACCGAGTCGGAAAACGGCAGCTCCGGGTGTGCTTGCGAGGTCGTGACAACCTGCTTCCGCTCGCACTAGGGTGCGCGCCGTTGGACGAACCGATGGGGAGGCTGGGATGGCCGGGACGGACGAGGGCGCCGTCGCCGCCGCGGACGACGCGCTCTATGTGCTCACGGCGGTACTGCTGACGCCGGCGAAGTTCCCGAGTGTGCTGGGCGACGACTATCCGGAGGCGTGCGCGGCGCTCGGCCTCCCCCCGCTCGCCGACGGGTACGGGCTGGTGCTCGGCCAGGACGGCGACGGCGCCCGCTGGACCGTCGTCATCGACGACGTCTCGCTGGTCGCCGTCGCGATCGCGTCCTGGGACTGCGGCATGGAGTACGACCTGTCGCCCGACGAGCGCACGGTCGTCGCCGCCCTGCCCGGCTGGCCCCTCGCGGTCGCCGTCGCCGCCCCGAACGTGCCCGCGCCGCACGACCCCGATCCCGAGGACGCCGGCCGGCCCCCGTTGTCGCCGCCGGACACCACCACATGGGGGCCGGCCCAGCGGCGCCTGGGGGCCGACGAGATCGCGCTGCAGTGGGCGCTGTGGCGGGAGCAGGTGGACGACTCCGAGTTCGTGAGGGAGGGTGCCGCGGCCGAGGCGGCGAACGGCGCGGACAGGTCCGAGGCGAGCCGTGCGGACGGGACGGGTCCGAGCCGTGCGGACGGGACGGGGGCGAACGATGCCGACCGGACCGGGACGGACGGTGCCGAGGGTGCCCACCGGACCGAGGCGAACGGTGCCGACGCGGCCGGGGCGAACGGGACGGTCACAGCTGGAGCGAGCGGTGCGGGCGGGCCCGCGGAGGGCGCGCGGAAGGGCCACAACGGCATTCGGCGCGTGCTCGCGGAGGCCCGCGCCTACCTCGACACTCCGCCGCCCCTGGGACGGGTCCGGTCGTCCTTCGCGACGGGTGACGCGCGGACCCTGCGCGCCGACGGTCCCGGCTGGTCGCTCGTGGCCAGGACCGACGACATCGCGTTCGTGCTGCTCGACGAGGAACCCGGCGAAGTCCTGCCGGTGGGCCGGGGCCCGGAGCTGCCGGGTCTCCTGGAGGCCCTCGACAAGATGGCCGTACGCCCCAGTTGAGCCCGCGCGGGTGTACCGCCTCGGCCGCGGCGTTGAGCGGCCCGGGTCCGGGTCGACGAGGAGCGCACCCATCGCGGCGTCCGGGTCGGAGTGGGCGCGCAGGGCGACGAGTTCGGCGCGCCACGGCTCGGTCCAGTCGGCGGCACGGCCACCGGCGCCCACCAGGAGCAACGCGAACAGGCCGGACGCGCCGGTTCCGCGGGCGCGCAGGGTGCGCGCCGTGGGCGGCGCGGCGGCACGCACGCGTGTCCTGCTGAAGTCCACGGGCACGTGGTGGGGCTGCGGGAAGCGTCCCGGGCCCGCCTCGCACAGCCGCACCAGCCGGTCCCACCGGCGCTGCTCGTGTCTGCCGTGCCGCAGCGAGTCCACGGCGCCCTCCCAGCTCAGGCGCGCCGCGTCGGCGTGCAGGCCGGCGAAGTCCAGGGTGTCGGCGAGCGCGTCCAGGCCGGGGAGCGCCTGCCGGATCGTCTCGGACGGTCGTACGGCTTCCGTGCAGCCGTGCAGCCTGCGCAGTGCGTCGACGCGGACCTGCGGGTCACGCGCGTGTGTGCGCTCCGCCAGGGCCGTGAAGGCGCCTCGCACGATCGACTCGGTGGCCGGTCCGGGCGGGAGCCCGCGAACTGGCGCGCCGCCGCGTGCCACACCGCGCGGGGGCGTTCCGGGGCCACCACAGCGTCGGCCAGCAGGCTCATCGCCTCGGTCGAGGCCGGGTTCAGCCAGGACGGCAGCGCCTGGCACGCGGTGACCACGGTGTCCTCGTCGGTGTGAGCGACCAGCCGCGTCGGGAAGGCCGTGTACGCCTCCCCGCTCGGCGTCGGACACCGGCCGCACGCGCGCGTGCACCACGGCGTCACGGACGGCGGGTTCGTGCGCCGCGCGCAGGAAGCGGTCGGCCACGCCGGGACGGCCGACTTCCGGCAGGAGCCCGCGGGCCAGCACGGCCCGTACGTCGGGATGCTGGCGGGGTACGTCCCAGGCGGCGAGCAGCGCCTCGAAGGCGTGCTCCCCGGGGAGGCCATCAGCGCTCACCGTGGAGTCGCTGGGCCTCCTTTCCACACGTCATGCCCGCCGTGGTGGTGTTCGGCTGCTCCTCTGCGCAAACGATTTGGAGACGGCGGACCCCGACCTCCCTGGCAGGCCCTGCGCTTTACGCCCTACGGCTGTCTTGTCCGCCCATATCGGCAGGGCACTGCATGTGGTGCCAACCCATGGATGGCGCGCGAGCAGGCCCTCACCATGGGGCAGCCCGCGGCTTCACGCCCCTCCCTCTCCCCGCTCCCTCGCTCCTCGTCAGAACTGGAGGCCTCGCCATGCGCCCGTCCCGTGCTGTTCCGTTTCTTGCCGCCGCCCTCACCGCAGCGGCCCTCACCGGTCCGACACCCGCCGAGGCCAGAACGGTCGGCGACGGCCACTGCGCACGACAGCAGCGTGTGCACGTGCCGGGCGCGGCCTTTCAGCGCAGCGTCTGTCTGCCCGATCTGACCACCGCGGGGCTCGCCGGCACCCCGTACACGGACATGGCCGACCAGGCCGGGCTGACCGCGAGGGCCACCCGCACGCCGTCCGGAGTTCCCGGTGTGCAGATCGACGGCTACTTCCCGGACTCCTCCCGCTTCAACACCACGCACGGCTGGCGGCACGACGCGCAGTTCGTGATCCGGCTGCCGGACCGCTGGAACGGCGGGCTCGTCGTCACGGGAGCGCCCGGCGCACGCAAGCAGTACGCGACCGACAAGGCGATCTCCGACCAGGTGCTGGCCCAGGGCTACGCGTACGCCGCGACCGACAAGGGCAACAACGGCGCCGACTTCTACCGCGACGGGACCAGCCCCGGTGACGCCGTCGCGGAGTGGAACGCGCGGACGACACAGCTCACCCGGGCGGCCCGGCGCGCGGTGGCCCAGCGCTACGGGCACGACCCGCGCCGTACGTACATCACCGGCATCTCCAACGGCGGCTATCTCACGCGCTGGCAGCTGGAGAACCACCCGGAGCTGTACGACGGCGGCGTGGACTGGGAGGGCGCGCTGTGGACCGCCGACGGCCCGAACCTGCTCACCTCCCTGCCTACGGCGGTGGCAAGGATGTTCGGCACGGCACGGGACGAGGACCTGTACGCGGCGGGCTTCGCGCGCGGCTCCGAGTTCCTGTGGCCGTACCACGAGAAGGCCTACTGGGGTCTCACGCAGAAGATCTACCGGGCCGAGTTCGACCCGGCGTACGACCGCGGATGCCCGGGCTCCTCGGCCGGAGGCACCCTGGAGCAGATCCTGGCGCCGTGTCCCGCCGACGCCGCGTACGACTACGCCTCACGTCCCGCGTCCGTGCACCGTGCCGTGGCCAGGGTGGCACTGACCGGGCGCATCGGCAGGCCGCTGATCACGCTGCACGGCGACCTGGACGCGCTGCTGCCCAAGGCCGCGGACTCCGACGTGTACGCCCGCATGGTCGACGCGCACGGGCGCGGGCCGCTGCACCGGTACTACACGATCCAGGGCGGCACGCACGTCGACGGTCTGTACGACAGCCATCCGGACCGGCTGCGTCCGATCCTGCCCTGCTACCGGTCGGCGTTCGACGCCCTGACCGCGTGGGTGGAGCGAGGGGTGCGGCCGCCCGCGGACCGGATGGTGAGCAGGCCCGCGGACGGCGATGTGGTCGGCTCCTGCGCGCTGGACGGTTCGGCCGCGTCGGAGCGTTAGCACCCAGACCCTGTCCGCCGGACCGGCGCTAGCGACCGAGCTCCTTGCGGGTGACGCGGCGCAGCCTGCGCCGCTGTGACGGGTCGAGCGTGAGATACGCGGCGGCCGGGACTCCCAGGATGATCAGGAGCGCGGCCCACCAGGGCAGCCAGATCCACAGGATGAGCCCGGCCGCCACGCCGCCTGCGGCGATCTTGGCGTTCTTCGACATGAGTGTCGCCTCCTTCGCGGCCATTGCCGCTCTCTGTCGTGAAAACGGGCCCGCGCTCCCGGCGGTTCCGGACCGCGACCCTGAGACGACCCTGAGGTACATCCCCGAGGTACCCCTGAGAGTCCGGCGCCGGCTCCGCCATGACCGCATACCGTCGCATCTAGATGGTGACTCGGATCACAGCTCAGGCATACCCGGCAGACCCAGCGGTGTTGTACCCTCGGCGATTCCGACTCGCTAGTCAAATTTGAGGAATACGCCATTCCTGTGCAGACGTCTCCCTCGCCCACGCCCTCCGAGATCTCCGAACTGGCCAGTTGCTGTGCCGTGTTCCTCCCCGGTGACCCGGCCCGTACCGGCAGCGTCGCCTTCTGGCGGCCGGACGGCGCGGCTCCTTCGGACGTGGCGTCGGCGTCCGTCGCGGACCTGACCGTCGTCCTGCCCGGTGACGGCGGGGTCGAGGCCGTGAGTGTGCCCGCCCTGCGGTTGCCGGTGCGTACGGCCCTGCCGGTCCTCACGCGCGCGCGTGCCCATCCGTACGGCCATCGGGCCGCCGTGTTCTGGGGCGCGGCCGCCGTGCACGCCCTGCATCTCCTGGCGCGCGGCCTGCTGCTGCCCGGCCTGTCCCCGGACGACCACGACGCCTGGCGGGCGGGCCCGCTGGGCGCGCAGGACGTCGAGGCCGTGCGCCGCCTCGCCGCCGCGATGCCGCCCGAGGCGCACGCCGTGCCGGTGGACGGCGCCGAGCCGCTGCGGCTGCCCGACCCGGAGCGGCTGCTGCGCGCCTTCCTGGACGCGGTCGCCGACACACTGCCCCGCTCCCCTGCCGCCCCGCTGGTGACGGGCGGCCCGGCCTACGCGGCTCCCGAACCACAGCGCCTGCCGGAGCAGCGCGCCTGGGCCGCCGACATCGCCGCGGGCCACGACGCGGGCGTACGGTTGTCGCTGCGGATCGAGGCGCACGGCCTGACGGCCGCGGCGCCCGACGAGGCGGATGTGGCGTTCCGGGCCGTACTCCAGGTGCACAGCGTGCGGGATCCGGCGCTCGTGGCGGACGCCGCCGAGGTGTGGGCCGGCGACTCGGGCGCGGTGTTCGGATCGCGCGCGCGGATGGACGCCCTCCTCGCCCTGCACCGCGCGGCCCGGGCCTGGCCCCCGCTCACGCCCCTGCTGTCGGCGGCCGTGCCGGACGCGGTCGAACTCGCCGACGAGGAGATCACCGAGCTCCTCGGTGCGGGCGCCCGGGCGCTGGCCGGCGCCGGAATCGACGTGCACTGGCCGAAGGAACTGACCCGCGGCCTGACCACGCGCGCGGAGGTCGGTCCTCCCGACGACGAACCGGGGCCCGGCGCGGCGGACTCCTCGACGATGCCGTCGTTCCTGTCCGCCGACGCGCTGCTCGCCTTCAGCTGGTGGTTCGCGCTCGGCGACCAGCGGCTCACGCGCGAGGAGCTGGACCGGCTCGCCGAGGCCAACCGCCCCGTCGTACGGCTGCGCGACCAGTGGGTCCTGATCGACCCTCAGGAGGTACGGCGCGCCCGGGAGCGGCAGGACCACAAGGTCACCCCCGTCGACGCGCTCGGCGCGGCGCTGACGGGCTCGGTGGAGGTCGACGGCCGCCGGGTCGAGGTACGGCCCACCGGGTGGCTGGCGGCGCTGCGGGAGCGCCTTGCGGACCCCGAGGGGCAGGAGCCGGTCGAGCAGCCCGCGGCCCTGGCGGCCACGCTGCGGGACTACCAGCGGCGCGGCCTGAACTGGCTGTCCGGCATGACCTCCCTGGGCCTCGGCTGCTGCCTCGCCGACGACATGGGACTCGGCAAGACCATCACGCTCATCGCGCTGCATCTGCACCGGCAGACCGACCCCTCCTCCGCCGGGCCCACCCTCGTGGTCTGTCCGACGTCCCTGATGGGCAACTGGCAGCGGGAGATCGAGAGGTTCGCGCCCGGCACGCGCGTGCGCCGCTTCCACGGTGCGCGGCGCAGCCTGGACGACCTGGCCGACGGGGAGTTCGTGCTCACCACGTACGGCACGATGCGCCTGGACACGGACCGGCTCGCCGGAGTCCCCTGGGGCATGGTCGTGGCGGACGAGGCCCAGCACGTGAAGAACCCGTACTCCTCGACGGCACGGCAGCTGCGTTCCATCGGCGCACGCGCACGCGTGGCGCTCACCGGCACCCCGGTGGAGAACAACCTGTCGGAGCTGTGGGCGATCCTCGACTGGACGACACCCGGGCTGCTGGGCCGGCTCGGCACCTTCCGCAGACGGTACGCGGAGGCCGTCGAGGGCGGTCAGGACCCGGCCGCCGCGGACCGCCTGGCCCGGCTCGTACGGCCGTTCCTGCTGCGCCGCCGCAAGTCGGACCCGGGCATCGCACCCGAGCTGCCGCCGAAGACGGAGACCGACCACGCCGTGTCGCTCACCACCGAGCAGACGGGCCTGTACGAGGCCGTGGTGCGCGAGGCCCTCGCCGAGATCTCCGGCGCCGGCAGCATGGCGCGACGCGGACTGATCGTGAAGCTGCTGACCGGGCTGAAGCAGATCTGCAACCACCCGGCGCAGTTCCTCAAGGAGGAACAGCCGGTGATCGCCGGGCGCTCGGGGAAGCTGGACCTGCTGGACGAGCTGCTCGACACCATCCTCGCCGAGAAGGCGGGCGTCCTGGTCTTCACGCAGTACGTCCAGATGGCCCGGCTCCTCGAACGGCACCTGGCCGCCCGCGGCGTGCCCACGCAGTTCCTGCACGGCGGCACGCCGGTCGCCGAGCGCGAGGCGATGGTGCGGCGGTTCCAGGACGGCGCGGTCCCGGTCTTCCTGCTGTCCCTGAAGGCGGCGGGCACCGGGCTGAACCTGACCCGGGCCGAGCACGTCGTGCACTACGACCGCTGGTGGAATCCCGCCGTCGAGGCGCAGGCCACCGACCGCGCGTACCGCATCGGCCAGACCCGGCCCGTGCAGGTGCACCGGATCGTCGCCGAGGGGACGATCGAGGACCGCATCGCCGAACTGCTCACCCGGAAGCGGGAGTTGGCCGACGCGGTACTGGGCTCCGGCGAGGCGGCCCTCACGGAGCTGACGGACGCGGAGCTGGCGGATCTGGTGGAGCTGCGAGGGGGGGACTGTGATGAGCCGGTACGACCATGACGAGGCCGACACGGAGCGCACGTTCGCGGCGCTGCCGCCCGCGCGGGGGCGTGGCTTCGCGCAGACGTGGTGGGGGCAGGCCTGGCTGAAGGCCCTGGAGGACACGGCACTGGACTCCGGGCAGCTCAGGGCGGGACGCGGGCTGGCCCGCGCCGGAGCGGTCGGCGCGGTCACGGTCCGCCCGGGGCGCATCACGGCGGTCGTGACGGACCGCGGCCGTGCGGCGCACCGGGCCGACGTGCTGCTGGAGGAGCTGTCCGGCGCCCAGTGGGACCGCTTCGTCGACATGGCCGTCGAGCGCGCCGGGCACGTCGCGGCGCTGCTGGACCGGGAGATGCCGCCCCACCTCGTCGAGGACGCGGAGGGCGCCGGTGTCGACCTGCTGCCGGGCCTGGGTGACCTGGAGCCGGAGTGCGACTGCGGTGCCTGGGACCACTGCGGGCACACGGCGGCGCTCTGCTACCAGATGGCGCGGCTGCTGGACCAGGACCCGTTCGTCCTGCTCCTGATGCGGGGCCGCGGCGAACGCGCCGTACTGGAGGCCCTGCAGACGCGCACGAACCCGTCCGCCGAGGAATCCTCCCGGCCGGAGGGTATGGAAGCGGCCGAGGCGTACGCGGCCGGCGACATCCTGCCGCCGCTGCCCGCCCTGCCCGGGCTGCCCCAGGAACCCGGTCTGCCGCCGTCCCTGGACATCGAGGCCGCGCCCGCGCCCGGGATCGACCCGGCCGCCCTGGAGTTCCTGGCCGCCCGGACCGCCGCACAGGCCCACCGCCTGCTCGCACAGGCTCTCCGGGACGACCACACGGAGCACCCGGTGGAGGCGGAGCTGCCGCTCGCCCAGGACGCTGTGCGGCTGGCCTCAGGTGATCCGGAACGGGCTGTGACGGATCGGCTCGCCGAGGGGTCGGGGCGCGACCGGGAGGAGCTGGCCGTGGCCGTGCGCGCGTGGCGGCACGGGGGTACGGCCGCGCTGTCCGTGCTCGACGAGGAGTGGACGCCGGAGGGCGAAGAGCTCGCACGCGCGCGTGCCGCTCTGGAGTCGGCCTGGGACGAGGACGAACGGCCGTCGCTGCGGGCGCGCGGCAACCGGTGGACCGTCGTGGGCGCCGTCGGCCAGCTACGGCTGGGACGCGACGGCCGTTGGTGGCCGTACCGCAAGGAGCGCGGGCGTTGGGTGCCGGCGGGAGGCGCCGCGCAGGACCCGGCGACGGCACTCGCCTCGGCGGAGCGCCGGACCGCGGACGAGGCCGGTACCGGCGCGTGACGGACAGGGCCACCACGGCCCGCAGACCGCCGTGCTGGTGTGTGACGGGACAGCGGCCACCACGGCCCGCAGACCGCCGTTCCCACGCGCGCGTGGCCGCATGGCAGCACCCTCTGCTGCTATGCGGCCAGCAGGCCGCCCTCCCGCAGCAACGGCAGCACATGGTCCCTGAGGGCCGGCGAGAGCCGGACGTCCCGCTCGTTCCCCGAAATCCAGCGCATGCCCGCCAGTTCGGCGGCGGGCCGGGGGTCCTGGTCGATGTGTGCCTCGAACACCGTCAGTTTCATGGGGACCCGCTCGAGAGCCGCCACGGCCTCCACCTCGGCCAGCAGCCGCGGCTCCAGCGGCCGCACTCCCAGCTCCTCGTCGAGCTCGCGGAACAGCACCTCCAGCGGCTGCTCACCCGCGTCGGGCTTGCCACCCGGCAGGTAGAAGACCTCGGGAGCGGCCTTCTTGCTCACCACCAGCAGGCGTCCCTCCCGCACGATCGCTGCCGCCACGACGACCAGCGATTCCCGGTCGTTGTCTGTCATACGCGTCATTCTGACGGCGTCCGATGCCGCGAGCGGAACCGGTCAGGGCAGCAGATCGCTCGGCAGGGACGGCAGGAGCGATTCGAGGTCGCTCGGTACACCGCTCGGCACTTCGGTCGGGAATCCCGACGGCAACCGGCTCGGCAGCCCGCTGGGCACCTCGACCGGGAGGCTCCGGGACGGGCGGGGCGGCCCGCTCGTGCTCGCGCCGCTCTCGGCGGGCGTCTCCTTCCCCGGCGCGTCGTCACTCCCCGAGGAGGCCATCACCACCACGGCGGAGACGGCCACGGCCGCCACCAGAACGGCGAGCAGCACGAACAGCGGATTCCGGCGCCTGCGCGGGCCGGGCCCCTCCCCCGGATCCCGCGGCTGGGACGGCGCCCCGTCACCGTACGAGGACGCGGGCGGTCCGAAGCCGCCGCCCGGAGGCGGCGCGTCGTTCGGCGGACCGGGCGGCTGGGACGGCATGGCCATACCGACAAGGGTCGCCCCGAGCCACCGCAACGAGTGAGCTCCGCACGGAAGTTGATACGGACTCATGGCATGGATCGCATGATTCCGGCGTATTCCGTACGGAGCTCACTCAACTCCGCTCACCAAAGGCATGCACGCGCGCGTGCGGGTCAGCCCCGCGCCCCCAGCAGATGATCCATGGCGAGCTGGTCGAGGCGCTCGAAGGCCATGCCCCGCGCGGCGGCGGCCTCCACGTCGAACTCCTCGAACGCCGAGCGGTCGGCGAGCAGCGCCTGGAGCCCGTCCGCGGCCGTGGGCTCGGCCAGCTCGTCCAGCCGGGCCGCGCGCAGCGCCTCCCGCACCTCCGGGTCGGCGCGGAAGGCCGCCGCCCGCTCCTTGAGGATCAGGTAGTTGCGCATGCAGCCGGCGGCCGAGGCCCACACCCCGTCCAGGTCCTCGGTGCGCGGCGGCTTGAAGTCGAAGTGCCGCGGACCGGCGTACCCGGCGGACTCCAGCAGGTCGACCAGCCAGAACGCGGCGCGCAGGTCACCGGCGCCGAAGCGCAGGTCCTGGTCGTACTTGATGCCGGACTGGCCGTTGAGGTCGATGTGGAACAGCTTGCCCGCCCACAGTGCCTGCGCGATGCCGTGCGGGAAGTTCAGCCCCGCCATCTGCTCGTGCCCGACCTCCGGGTTGACGCCGTACAGCTCCGGGCGCTCCAGGCGCTCGATGAACGCCAGCGCGTGCCCGACCGTGGGCAGCAGGATGTCGCCGCGCGGCTCGTTCGGCTTCGGCTCGATCGCGAACCGCAGGTCGTAGCCCTGGGACGTGACGTACTCGCCCAGCAGGTCGAAGGCCTCCTTCATCCGCTCCAGCGCCACCCGCACGTCCTTGGCCGCTCCGGACTCGGCGCCCTCCCGGCCACCCCAGGCGACGTACACCTGGGCGCCCAGCTCGACCGCGAGGTCGATGTTGCGGATCGTCTTGCGCAGGGCGTAGCGGCGCACGTCGCGGTCGTTGGCGGTGAACGCGCCCTCCTTGAACACCGGATGGGTGAACAGGTTGGTGGTGGCCATCGGCACCTTCATGCCGGTGGCGTCCAGCGCCTGCCGGAACCGCTTGATGTGCGCCTCGCGCTCGCTGTCGCTCGACCCGAAGGGGATCAGGTCGTCGTCGTGGAAGGTCACTCCGTAGGCGCCCAGCTCGGCCAGGCGCTGCACCGTCTCGACCGGGTCCAGGGCACGCCGCGTGGCGTCGCCGAAGGGATCCCGGCCCTGCCAGCCGACGGTCCACAGGCCGAAGGTGAACCTGTCCTCGGGGGTGGGCTGGTAGCTCATGCCGCGGCTCCTCGCTCGCTGAGACTATTTCGTCATGGCGATTTACAAATTAGTATGCGAGCGCATCCCTGGGAAGAGACAACATGTCCCCGAAGACGGTGAAACCCGTGAGATTCCCGGGACCACATCCCGCTGAGCCGCGGAAGAGGGAGAAACCCGATGTCAGCAGCCGAGGGTCCGCTCGTCGTCGGCGTGGACTCGTCCACGCAGTCCACCAAGGCGCTGGTCGTCGACGCGGCCACCGGCCGGGTCGTGGCGAGCGGTCAGGCTCCGCACACCGTGTCCTCCGGGGCGGGTCGCGAGAGCGATCCGCGCCAGTGGTGGGACGCGCTGTGCGAGGCCCTGCGCCAGTGCGGGGAGGCGGCGCACGAGGCCGCCGCGGTCGCGGTCGGCGGGCAGCAGCACGGTCTGGTCACCCTGGACGACCGGGGGGAGCCGGTCCGCCCGGCGCTGCTGTGGAACGACGTGCGTTCGGCGCCGCAGGCCCGCCGCCTGACCGAGGAGCTGGGCGGCGCGAAGTTCTGGGCCGAGCGCACCGGACTCGTCCCGGCCGCCTCCTTCACGGTCACGAAGTGGGCGTGGCTGGCGGAGAACGAGCCGGAGGCGGTCCGCGCCACCAGGGCCGTACGCCTCCCCCACGACTACCTCACCGAGCGGCTCACCGGGCAGGGCACGACCGACCGCGGCGACGCGTCCGGGACGGGCTGGTGGGCGTCGGGGACGGAGTCGTACGACGCGGAGATCCTCGCGCACGTGGGGCTCGACCCCGCCCTGCTGCCCCGCGTGGTCCGGCCCGGCGAGGTGGCGGGCACCGTGCGCGACAGCCACGACCTGCCGTTCTCCAAGGGCACCCTGGTCGCGCCGGGCACCGGCGACAACGCCGCCGCGGCGCTCGGCCTCGGGCTGCGCCCCGGCATGCCGGTGATGAGCCTCGGCACGTCGGGCACGGTGTACGCGGTGTCGCAGCGGCGGCCCGCCGACCCGACCGGCACCGTGGCCGGTTTCGCCGACGCCCGCGGCGACTGGCTGCCGCTGGCCTGCACCCTGAACTGCACCCTCGCCGTGGACCGCGTCGCCACCCTCCTCGGCCTGGACCGCGAGGCCGTCGAACCCGGCACCACCGCGACCCTCCTGCCCTACCTGGACGGTGAACGCACCCCGAACCTCCCGAACGCCTCCGGCCTGCTGCACGGCCTGCGCCACGACACGACACCCGGCCAACTGCTGCAGGCCGCCTACGACGGCGCCGTCCACTCCCTCCTCGGCGCCCTCGACCTGGTCCTCGACGCCGACGCGGACCCCTCGGCGCCCCTGCTGCTGATCGGCGGCGGCGCCCGGGGCACGGCCTGGCAGCAGACCGTACGACGGCTGTCGGGGCGGCCGGTCCAGGTGCCCGAGGCCAGGGAACTGGTCGCGCTCGGTGCGGCGGCCCAGGCGGCCGGTCTGCTGACCGGGGAGGACCCGGCGGCGGTCGCCCGGCGCTGGAACACGGCCGCGGGGCCGGTGCTGGAGACGGTGGAACGGGACGAGGAGACACTGGCCAGGATCGCCGGGGTACTCTCCGACGCGGCCCCGCTGCTGGACCGGCGCACGGACACGCACTGACGGGCACGCGCGTGTGGGGGTGCCCCCCGTCCGGCGCCCCCGGCACACCGACCAAGAGCAAGCAAGGACCGACCAAGGACTGACGAAGGCATGACCGCACCCCTGCACGAGGCCCACCCCGCCGGTCCCGGGCGTGCCACGCCCGACACCCAGCAGGGCATGCGCCGCCGCAACCTCGCCCGGGTGATGCACGCCGTCAGCGCCGAGGGGCCACTGTCGCGGGCCGCCGTCGCCTCGCGCATCGGGCTGACCCGGGCGGCGGTGTCCACCCTCGTCGACGAGCTGATCCGTTCGGGGCTGCTGGAGGAGCTGGGCCCCGAGCGGCCCGGCCGGGTGGGCCGCCCCGGGTCGGCGCTCGCCGTCAGCGGGCGCGGTCCCGCCGGGATCGGCGCGGAGGTCGGTGTCGACCACCTCGCGGTGTGCGCGGTCGACCTGCGCGGTCAGGTGCGGTCGCGGGCCGTGCGGCACGGGGCGAACCGGGGACGCGCCCCCGAACCGGTGATCGAGGAGCTGACCGGGCTGATACGCCGGGTGGTCGCCGAGGCGGAGGGCGAGGGCCTGTGGCCTGCGGGGCTGGCCGTGGCCGTACCCGGTCTGGTGGCGCGCGACGGCCGGACCGTCGTACGCGCTCCGAACCTCGACTGGCACGACACGGACCTCGGCGACCTGCTTCCGGATCGGTTCCCGCTGACCGTGGACAACGAGGCCAACTTCGGCGCGCTCGCCGAACTCTGGCTGGAAGAGGGCACTCCGCGCGACTTCCTGCATGTGTCGGCGGAGATCGGCATCGGCGCCGCGGTGGTGGTGGACGGGGGGCTGCTGCGCGGGACGCGCGGGTTCGCGGGCGAGTTGGGGCATGTGCCGGTCCGTCCGGACGGGCCGGAGTGCGCGTGCGGCGGACGCGGGTGTCTGGAGCAGTACGCCGGTGAGGAGGCGGTGCTGCGCGCGGCCGGCCTGGAGCCGGGCGAGGACCGTGTCGGGCTGCTCGCCGGACGCGCCGAGGCGGGCGACGAGGCCGTACGCCGTGCCCTGCGCGACGCGGGCGAGGCCCTCGGCATCGCCCTGACCGGGGCGGTCAATCTGCTGGACCCCGAGAGCGTGGTGCTGGGCGGGGAACTGTCCGGGCTGGCTCCGTGGCTGCTGCCGTCGCTGCGGGACGAACTGGCCCGGCGTACGGCGGGACCGGTCTGTCCCGTGACCGTGTCGCGGCTGGGGCCGCAGGGGCCGCTGCTGGGGGCGGCGCACGCGGTGGTGCGGGCGGTGCTGGACGATCCGGCGGCGGTGGCCGAGCGGGCCTGAACCCGGGCCGCCGCAGACCGCGACCGCTCAGCGCCGCAAGGGGCTCCAAGCGGGCTGCGAAACGCGCTGCAGCGGGCTACAACCGCGCGAGCTTCTCGTCGAGTTCGTCCTGGGAGTTCACGAACCACACCTGGTTGCCGCGGTTCGCCTCGCGTACGAAGTCCCGCAGGGCATCGCTCCCGGCCACGCGGGACGCGATGTCGCCCACGATCAGGAGCCGGAGGCGGTAGTTGACGAACTTCTGCACGACCTCACCGGCCACGCCGGACCGCAGCGAGAAGAAGTCGTCCGCGACCCGCTCCACCGGCACGACCACCACCTCGGCGTCACATCCCATGGCCTCGCCGATCAGGTCGAGTGCGGTGTCGCCACCGCTCAACCGCCGCCCGTCCTTGTCGCACACGAGGACGGAAGTGCCGTTCGGCGTCACGAGTCCACTGGATGTCATGACGTGATCCTGGAGAGGGACCACCAGCGCCATAGAGGGATTCCAGACCTCACGTCCCGGTTACAAATCCCTCAACCGGCGGTTGCGGCGCGGTGAGCGGGCGACGATGAGGACATGACTCTGGCCCAGCACGCCATGGACCGACTCACGGCCTGGCCCGACCTCGCGGCGGGTCCCGCCAGTTGCGGTACCGGGCGGGCGCTGCGCAGCGCCCGCGCCGAGATCGTCCACTTCCACTCGGAGCGGGACGTGGACCTCCATCTCACCCGCCGGGCCATCCAGCGCTTCCACTACGACCTCGTCGGTTCGAGCGCGATCCATCTGGTGCCCGGCTCGTGCTGGGTGACCGTCCACCTCGACTGCGAGGCGGACGTCGACCTGCTGCTGAGCCTGGTGAGCATCGCCCTCAAGGCCCACCAGACATGGCCCTCCCCCGGGGAACCACCGCTCGGCGGATGCAACTTCCACCGGGTGACGGTGCTGCCGCGCAACGCCGCCGCGGAGGGTTGAGCCGCGCCTTGACACCGCACACCGCCGAACCGTACGACGCGAGCCCGCACGGCGGGGCCGCCGCACCGGAAGCCGCCGACGCCGCCGCGTGGCAGGCATACGGGACCCACCACCTGCGGCGCGGCACGGTGCTGCCCGAGGTGGAACGGATCGACTGGGGCCCCGGCGACACCGGGCCGGGCACGGAAGTCCTCGGGGAGGTGTCGGGCCGGCGCGTGCTGGATCTCGGGTGCGGTCCGGGCCGGCACGCCGCCCATCTGGTCCGCGCCCACGGCGCGCTGGTGGACGCGGTCGACGCCTCGCCGAGCCAGTACGCACGCGCCCGCGCCCGCTACGGTTCGCTGCCCGGACTGCGGCTGGTCCTGGCCGACGCGGTCGAGCACCTGCGGACGGCACAGCCGTACGACGTCGTCTACTCCGTCAACGCCGTCCCGTACATCGACCCTTATCGCCTGCTGCCCGCCCTCGCCGCCGCGCTGAAGCCCGGCGGGAGGCTGTGCTTCACGGTGCTGCACACCAACTCCGGCGGCGACGGCCCCTCCTCCACGGTCACCGCACGGCCCGAGATCCTCCGGCCGGCGGGCGGGGCCGACGTCACCGTCCGGATGTGGGTGCTCACGCCGGAACTCTGGACGGAGCTGCTCACCGAGCACGGCCTGCGGGTCGAGCACGTCGACGTCCTCGACGCGCCGCAGGCGGACGGCCACGCCTCCTACCGGCTCTTCAGGGTCACCCGCCCCGCCCGGGTCTCCTCCCGCCCGCGCACGCCACGACCTCCCGCCGCCCATGCCACGCTCGGGGTCGGCGCCATCCTGCACGGGCCCCGGGGCCTGCTGCTGGGCCGCCACCGCCACGGAACCTGGGAACTGCCCGGCGGGACGGTGGAGCCCGGCGAGTCGTCGGCGGAGGCGGTCGTACGCGAACTCGCGGAGGAGACCGGGCTCGTGGCGCGACCATCCGACGTCCGCCTGCTGGGCACGCTGCTCGACGACGCCGGAGGTGTCGTACGGGTGACCGTGGCCGCCCGGGTCACCGCCTGGCACGGCGAGCCGGCCGAGCAGCCCGGTGAGAGCGTCGGACGCTGGCGGTGGTTCCCGCTGGACCGGCTGCCGGAGCAGCTGTTCGTGTGCAGCGCCCAGGCCCTCACCGCCTGGCGGCCCGGCCTCCCGATCGACCGCGCACCGGCCCACTTCACCCCGTACGCCACGGGAACGGAGCCGACGACGGGCCCGTGACCCCGATCCGGCTTCCATGGCATCCAACGGGGTGCGTTTTCTCACCCGTTCCCGTGCAGCCGGCGCTCGGCCACGCCCTCGGCCCCGGCCGTCTGGTGCACTTCCCCTGAGCCTTGGAACAGTTGACGGGACATCAGGGGGCACACTGTGACGCGTCATAGACAGCGGTTCGGAGCAGGCAGAGGAACAGCAGGACGAACAGACAGACGAACAGGCAGAGGGACAGGCAGCAGAGGACCAAGAACGGTACTGACGGTTCTCCTGGCACTCGGCACGCTGGCCTGCGCGGCCCTGGCGGGGGCGGCGTCGGCCGGTGCCGCGCAGGAGGCCGTCACCATCGCCCCGGGTGTCAGGTACGAGGAGTTCGACGTCCCGGCGGCCCAAGGGGTGGCGCACGCGCACGTGCTGACCGTCGATCTCGGCGACCCGCGCGTCCGGGTCGAGCTGCTGCATCCGGGAGCGGTGGCCGCGCGGGCGCCCGTCTCGCGGATGGCCGACGCCCTGGGGGCCGTCGCGGGCGTCAACGGGGACTTCTTCAACATCACCGAGACCCAGCACCCGGGTGTCGAGGCGACCGGCGCGAGCGTGGGTCCGGCGATCGCACGCGGCCGGGCGCTGAAGGCTGCCGTGCCGAACGGCCAGCGGTTCGGCCCCGCGCTGCCGCCCGGCACGACCACGGAGGACGTGATCGGCGTGGGTGTCGACCGGCGGGCCCGGCTGGACCGCCTGGCCCTCGACGGCTCGATCCATACGCCCGAGGAGCGGCTGCCGCTCGGCGGGCTCAACCAGTACGCGCTGCCGGTGGGTTCCATCGGCGCGTTCACCGCGCGGTGGGGCAGCGCCTCCCGGGTGCGCGCCACCTGCGGCACGGACACGGACCGGGCCGCGCCGTGCAGCACGGACACCCACGAGGTGACGATCCGCGGCGGCCGGGTCGTGTCGACGGCCGACACACCGGGCAGCGGCCCCATCGCCCCGGGGACCACCGTGCTGGTCGGCCGGGAGGCGGGCGCCCAGCAGTTGCGGAAGTTCTTCACGGGCCAGCCGGTGACGGTACGGCACCGGCTGGTGGCCGCCGCGTCCCGGATCCCGTACCGCTTCGCCCTCGGTGGCTATCCGGTCCTCACCGGTGGGCGGCCGCTGCCCGGCCTCGACGGCAGGGCCTCGGCCGTGCGCACCGCCGCCGGCATCGCGGACGGCGGACGGCGCCTGCTGCTGTTCGCGCTGGACGGCGCGCCCGCGTACCGCAGCGGCCTGACAATCGCCGAAGTCGCCGAGGCGATGCGGCGGTTGGGCTCGGTCGACGCGTTCAGCCTGGACGGCGGCGGGTCGACGACACTCGTCGCCCGCGAGCCGGGGGCGGCCACGGTCTCCGTACGCAACCACCCCAGCGGCGGCGCGGAACGCGCCGTCCCGAACGGCATCGGGGTCTTCTCGAAGCCGTGACCCGGTCCCGAAGGGGTGACGCTCAGGGCCGCAGACTGCCGACGATGTCTGCCGTCGCCGAGAGGCCGCTGTGGATCGTGGGGGCGATGCTCGTGCTGGCCAGGTAGAAGCCGAGCAGCAGGCAGACCAGCGCGTGGGAGAACTTCAGCCCGCCGTTGCGTACGAAGATCACCGCCAGGATCGCGAGCAGCAGCACCACAGAGATGGAAATCGCCATCGTCAACCTCCTCCGCCACGCCGCACGTCCCATTCACGGCGTTCGGCCGCAAGTGTGGCGTAGCGGAGGGTTCGTCCGGGCGGCTGACCTGTCCGCCGAACGTGTGGTGTCTTACGTCGTCGGGTGGGCGTCCAGGAAGGCCTCCAGCCCGGCGAGGTCGTCGGTGTTGAGGTGGTCGACGTCCGCGGCGAGCAGTTCGGTCCACAGTGCGTCGCGGGCGGGCCCGGCCGCGTCCGGGGTGGCCCAGAACCGCACCCGCTGCCCGCGCGCGTGGGCGGCCCCGACGATGCCCCGCAGCTTCTCCCGCTCGGCGTCCGGGAACGCGCCCTCGCCCCGCCAGGTGAAGTTCAGCGTCCAGTTGTCGCTGATCAGCGGGATGAAGGAGGCCGGTGCCGGGCCGCCGAGGTCGGCGAGGCGGCCGTCGTAGAAGGCACGCCGGACGGTCTGCGCCGCCATGGGCTCGCGGGCCGCCCGGTCGCCGGAGATCACGGCGGTGACGGGGCCGGGGGAGACGCGGCCGTGGGCGTACGTCGTGAACAGGTGCCGGTAGCGCCGGAGGTGGCGGTCGAGTTCGAGGTACGTGGAGGCGCCCTCGGTCTTGATGTCGATGAGGAGCTGCAGCGGCCTGCGGTGACCGCGGTACACGGAACCGTGGTTGGCCTTCACGCGGGCGGCGAGCGGGTCGAGGTAGAGGGATTCGAGGGTGCGCGCCGGGTCGAGGTCCTCCGGGTCGTGGGCGACGAGGAGTTGGCCGCCGACGAGGAAGATGTCGGCCTCGACGCTGCCGAAGCGGTGGTCGAGGGCGTCGAGGAGGGGACGCGGGTGCTCGTAGTCATTGTGGGCGTGGGCGCGCCACAACGGGCGCGGGCGGTGCTTGTGTTCGCCGGCCAGCGTGCGGGTGGCGGGCAGGGCGACGGTGCCCGCGAGGGCGGCGCCGAAAGTGGTGAGGGCTCTGCGACGGGTGGTGAGGGCCATGCGCTGCCTCCCTGGGAGTGCCGTAGGGGACCCCAGTGAGTATGTGGGCCACAGTCCCTGAAAGGGCCTGCACATGACAGGAGTTGGCCGGACTGCCGCTGTGTGTTCACCGCCCCCGTGGCGGGCACACGAAAAAGCCCGCCCCACGTGGGGCGGGCTTTTCCTGGATGAACGTCAGGGTGCGCGCAGGTCGACCAGTTCGGCCAGTGCCTCCCGGTGCGCGCCGGCCGTGCCGTACGCGATCGAGTCGGCCTTCGCCCGCTTCAGGTACAGATGGACGGGGTGCTCCCAGGTCATGCCGATGCCGCCGTGCAGTTGCAGCGCCTCCTCGGCGGCGCGGACGGCGACGGGGGCCGCGTAGGCCTGGGCGACGGTGACCGCCACGTCGATGTCCTCGCCCGTGGCCAGGGCGTCGGCCGCGTTGCGGGCGGCGGCCCGGAGGTTGACGACCTCCAGCCACAGCTGGGCGAGCCGGTGCTTGAGCGCCTGGAAGCCGCCGACGGGCCGGTTGAACTGCTTGCGTTCCTTCAGGTAGCGGACCGTCTCCGTCAGCGCCCAGTCGGCGAGCCCGAGTTGCTCGGAGGCGAGCAGCCCGGCCCCGGCGCGCAGAGCCCGTCGCACGGCGGGTTCGGCGGCGCCCAGCCGGTGTCCGGCGGCCCCGTCGAGGACGACCTCGGCGACGGGCCGGGTCAGGTCGAGGGAGGTCTGCGGCGTGACGGTGACGGCGTCGGCCCGTACCGCGTACAGCCCGCCGTCGTCCGCCGGGACGAGGAGCACGTCGGCGACGGCCGCGTCCGCGATGCCGGTCAACTCGCCGTGCAGGGTGCCGTTGTCCAGCCGTACGGTCGGGAAGGCGGCACCTGGAGCCAGGTGCAGTCCGACCGCGAGGGCGCCGATGGTCCGCCCGGCGGCCAGCTCGGCGAGCAGGTCGTCCGCCCCGCAGGCCAGCAGGGCTTCGGTGGCGACGACGGCGCTGGTCAGATACGGCACGGGGGCGACGGCCCGCCCCAGCTCCTCCAGGACGACGGCCGCCTCGCGGTGGGTGGCGCCCTGGCCGCCCTGGGCCTCGGGCACCAGGAGACCGGCGAGACCCATGCCGTCGGCGAGCGCCTTCCACGCCTCCCGGTCGTGCGGCGTGTCGGACTCGGCGCGGGCGATGAGGCCCGGTGCGTCGCAGTGGTCGGTGAGCAGGTCCCGGACGGCGGCGCGCAGCGCCTCTTCCTCCTCCGAGTAGAGAAGATCGGTCATCGGGCGAGGTCCTTCCAGGCGACGTCCTTGTCGGTGCGCGGCTCGGCGGGCAGGCCCAGGACCCGCTCGGCGACGATGTTCAGCAGGACCTCACTGGTCCCGCCCTCGATGCTGTTGCCCTTGGAGCGCAGGTAGCGGTAGCCGGCCTCGCGGCCGGTGAAGTCGACGAGCTCCGGGCGGCGCATGGTCCAGTCGTCGTACAACAGGCCCTCCTCACCGAGGAGTTCCACCTCCAGGCCGCTGATCTCCTGGTTGAGGCGGGCGAAGGCGAGCTTCATGCCGGCGCCCTCGGGGCCCGGCTGGCCCGCGACCAGCTGCTGGCGCAGGCGTTCGCCGGTGAGGCGGGCGACCTCGGCCTCGACCCACAGCTTGAGCAGGCGCTGGTGCAGGTCGTGGGTGCGCGACTCCGGGCGCTCGCGCCAGGTCTTGGAGACCGGGCCGATCATGCCGCCCTCACGGGGCAGCCGCATGCCGCCGATGGCGACGCGTTCGTTGTTCAGCGTGGTCTGCGCGACCCGCCAGCCGTCGCCGACCTCGCCGAGGCGGCGGGAGTCGGGGATGCGGACGTCGGTGAGGAACACCTCGTTGAACTCGGCCTCACCGGTGATCTGCCGCAATGGCCGCACCTCGACGCCCGGGTCGGTCATGTCGCAGATGAAGTACGTGATGCCCCGGTGCTTGGGCACGTCCGGGTCGGTGCGGGCGATGAGGATCGCCCAGCGGGCCACATGAGCGCTGGACGTCCACACCTTCTGCCCGTTGACCACCCAGTCGTCGCCCTCCCGGACGGCCCGGGTGCCGAGCGCGGCGAGGTCGGACCCGGCACCCGGCTCGCTGAACAGCTGGCACCAGACCTCCTCCCCGGTCCACAGCGGCCTCAGATACCGCCGCTTCTGCTCCTCCGTACCGAATTGCAGGATGGTCGGCGCGGCCATCCCGAGCCCGATCCCGATGCGCCGCGGGTCGTTGTCGGGCGCTCCGGAGGCCTCCAGCTCGGCGTCCACGACGGCCTGGAGGGAGCGGGGAGCACCGAGCCCGCCGAGGCCCTCCGGGTAGTGGACCCAGGCCAGTCCCGCGTCGAAGCGGGCCCGGAGGAAGTCCAGGCGGTCCGTCCGAGCGGGCGGGTGCGCGGCCAGCAACTCCTGCGTACGGCGGCGCAGTTCGGCGGCGTCGGTCATGCTGCCTCCTCCATCACGACGGCGATCCGGCCGGTGGTCACCCCGTCGGCGACCTTCTGCACGGCCGCCGCGGCCCCGCTCAGCGGCACGCGCTCGCTCACCAGCGGCTTGATCGCGCCCCGGGCGGCCAGCTCGGTGAGCTGCTCGTGGCAGTGCTGGACCAGCTTGGGGTTCTTGGTGTTGTACAGGCCCCAGTGCAGGCCGAGGATCGAGTAGTTCTTGACCAGGGCGTGGTTGAGGCCCGGGCTGGGGATGGTCCCGCTGGCGAAGCCCACGACCACGATCCTGCCCTCGAAGGCGACGACCTTGGCGGACTGGGCGTAGGCCTCGCCGCCGACGGGGTCGTAGATCACGTCGGCGCCCCGGCCGCCGGTGGCCTCCTTCACGGCCGCGACGACGTCCTCGGCGCGCCGGTCGATCACCACGTCACAGCCCAGCTCCCGGGCGACGGCGGCCTTGTCGGCACCGCCCACGACACCGATGACGGTCGCGCCCGCGGCCTTGCCGAGCTGCACGGCCGCGCTGCCGACCCCTCCTGCGGCAGCGTGGACGAGCAGCGTCTCCCCGGCCTCCAGACCGGCCCGGCGGTGCAGGCCGAACCAGCCCGTCTGGTAGCCGATGTGCAGCGCGGCGGCCTCGGCCTCGTCCAGCGTGTCCGGAGCGGGCAGCAGGGCGGCGGCGTCCGCGACGGCGTACTCCGCGAAACCGCCGTGGGGCAGCGCCGGGTTGGCGATCACCCGGCGGCCGTCCTCGGTCTCGCCGCAGATCTCCACACCCGGCGTGAACGGCAGCGGCGGCCTGACCTGGTACTGGCCCCGGCACAGCAGCGCGTCCGGGAAGTTGATGTTCGCGGCGCGCACCCTGAGCAGGACCTGGCCGTCGCCGGGGGTGGGCGGCTCGACGTCGTCGAGGCGCATCACCTCACTCGGCTCGCCGTTCTCGTGCACCTGCCATGCCTGCATGCGGAGCCTCCACGGGACTGCGTCGTCTGACCGGGGTCCACCGCATACTAAGCGGTCGCTTGCTCATGAGGGAACAGTCTTGCCCCTGAGGGAACAGTCGCGTAGGTCACGTGCGCGCGGGCTTCGCGCGGACGTGCATCCGCTCCCCCTGCGGCCCGAACAGGCTCAGGAACTCCACCGGCCCCTCCCCCGTCGACCCGAACCAGTGCGGCACCCGCGTGTCGAACTCGGCGGCCTCCCCGGCGGTGAGCACCACATCGTGGTCGCCGAGCACCAGCCGCAGCTTCCCGGACAGCACGTACAGCCACTCGTAGCCCTCGTGGGTGCGCGGGTCGGGCTCGACCGTCCGCTGGGGCTCGACCATCTTGTAGGCCTGGAGCCCGCCCGGCTGCCGGGTCAGCGGATACAGCGTCCGCCCGTCGCGCACGATGGGCTTGGCCCGTACGCGCGGATCACCGACCGGGGGCGCGCCGACCAGTTCGTCCAACGGCACCTGGTGGGCCTGCGCGATCGGCAGCAGCAGCTCCAGGCTGGGCTTGCGCAGGCCGGACTCCAGCCGCGACAGGGTGCTGACGGAGATGCCGGTCGCCTCGGACAGGGCGGCCAGGGTCACCTCGCGTTCCTTGCGGACCCTGCGCAGCCGGGGGCCGACGCCTGAGAGAACCTCGTCCGTGGTCATGGACGCATTGTGCGGGACACCTTGCGGAATCGGCAAAGACATTTGTCAATCCGGCAGTGCTCGGGCGACCGTCTCAGTGGAGGTGGTCACCATGACTGAAAGCACCGATAGCACCGAGAACACCGAGAGCACCGAGAAGACGGGGAACACCGGGAACGTCGAGAAGACGGAGACGACCGACAAGTACGAAGTCGTCGTCATCGGAGGCGGCGCGGCGGGCCTGTCCGCGGCGCTGCTCCTGGGCCGGGCCCGGCGCCGCACGCTCGTCGTCGACGCGGGCGAGCCGCGCAACGCGCCCTCGGCCCACATGCAGGGGTATCTGTCCCGGGACGGCATGTCGCCGGCGGAGTTCCTGGCCGTCGGGCGGGAGGAGATCGCCCGGTACGGTGTCGAGCTGGTCCGGGACCGGGTGGTGGACGTCAGCCAGGGCTTCGTCGTGACGCTGGCCAGCGGGCGGACCGTGCACGCCCGCAGGCTGGTCGTCGCCACCGGCCTGAAGGACGAGCTGCCGTCGGTCCCCGGGGTCGCCGAGCGCTTCGGCCGGGACGTGCTGCACTGCCCGTTCTGCCACGGCTGGGAGGTCCGCGACGAGCCCTTCGGGGTGCTCGCGTCGAGCCCGCTGAGCGTGCACCAGGCCCTGATCGTGTCGCAGTGGTCGAAGGACGTGCGGTTCTTCCTGCACACGGTCGCCGAGGACGAGCTCTCGGACCAGGACCTGCGCCGCCTCGCCGCGGCGGGGGTCGACGTGGTGCCCGGCGAGGTCGCCGGGCTGGTGGTCGAGGAGGACCGGCTCACCGGGGTCCGCCTCGCGGACGGCACGACCCACGCCCGCTCGGTGCTGTACGTCGGTCCGCGCCCCGTCCCGCAGACCGGCCTGCTGGAGCGCCTGGGCGCCGAACTGCGCGAGACGCCCTTCGGCGCGTATCCCGTGGTCGACCAGACGGGGCTGACGACCGTGCCCGGCGTGTGGGCCGCGGGCAACGCCATCGGGTTCGCCGAGCAGGTCGTGCACGCGGCGAGCGGGGGCTACCGGGCGTCGGCCGCCATCGTCGGGGACCTGCTGATGGCCGACCTCGACGCGGCCGTGCAGGAGGTGTAGAGCCGCCCACCGAGGTGCACCATGGCTGCATGCTGCTGCACCGGCTCGCCCGTGTGTCCCAGGAGGTCGCCGCCACCTCGGCGCGGTCCCGGAAGATCGCCCTGCTCGCCGAGTTGTTCCGGGACGCGGAGGCGGACGACGTGCCGATCGTCATCCCGTACCTGGCGGGACGGCTGCCGCAGGGGCGGCTCGGCGTCGGCTGGAAGGTGCTCAGCCGCCCCGTCGCCCCGGCCGCCGAGCCGACCCTGACCGTGCGCGGGGTCGACGCCCGCCTCACGGAGCTCGGCAAGGTGTCCGGCCCCGGCTCGCAGGCCGAACGGTCCCGGCTGGTCGGGCAGTTGATGGGCGCGGCCACCGAGGACGAGCAGCGGTTCCTGCGCGGGCTGCTCACCGGCGAGGTCCGGCAGGGCGCCCTGGACGCCGTCGCGGTCGAGGGGCTGGCCGAGGCGACGGGCGCGCCCCCGGCCGACGTGCGGCGGGCGGTGATGCTGGCGGGTTCCCTGCAGACGGTGGCCGAGGCCCTGCTCACGGACGGGCCCGTCGCCCTGGACCGCTTCCGTCTCACCGTCGGCCGCCCGGTGCTGCCGATGCTGGCGCACAGCGCCTCCTCGGTCGCCGAGGCCGTCGGCAAGCTCGGCGCCTGCGCGGTCGAGGAGAAGCTGGACGGCATCCGCGTCCAGGTCCACCGGGACGGCGACACCGTACGGATCCACACCCGCACCCTCGACGACATCACCGACCGCCTGCCCGAAGTGACGTCGGCGGCGCTGGAGTTGCGGGGCGAGCGGTTCATCCTGGACGGCGAGGTGATCTCCTTCGACGCAGAGGGGCGGCCCCGCTCGTTCCAGGAGACGGCCGGCCGGGTCGGCTCGCGCGTGGACGTCGCCACGGCCGCGCGGACGGTCCCCGTCTCCCCCGTCTTCTTCGACGCGCTGTCCGTCGACGGCCGCGACCTGCTCGACCTGCCGTTCGCCGAGCGGCACGCGGAGCTGGCCCGGCTGGTCCCGGAGCCGATGCGGGTGCGGCGCACGGTGGTGAACGGCCCGGAGGACGTCGACAAAGCCCAGGAGTTCCTCACCGAGACGCTCGAGCGCGGCCACGAAGGTGTCGTCGTCAAGGCGCTCGAAGCCCCCTACAGCGCGGGCCGGCGCGGCGCGTCCTGGCTGAAGGTCAAGCCCGTCCACACGCTCGACCTGGTGGTCCTGGCCGCCGAGTGGGGCCACGGCCGCCGCACCGGCAAGCTCTCCAACCTCCACCTCGGCGCCCGCACCGCCGACGGCGGCTTCGCCATGCTCGGCAAGACCTTCAAGGGCATGACCGACGCGATGCTGGCCTGGCAGACCGAGCGCCTGCGGGAGCTGGCGGTGGAGGACAACGGCTGGGTGGTGACCGTACGCCCCGAACTGGTCGTGGAGATCGCCTACGACGGTCTGCAGCGGTCCACCCGCTACCCGGCCGGCGTCACCCTCCGCTTCGCCCGCGTGGTCCGCTACCGCGAGGACAAGCGCCCCGAGGAGGCGGACACGGTGGAGACACTGCTGGCGGCGCACCCGGAGGTGCGGCCGTGAAAGGCAGGCGGAGCGCCGGTCTGCTGTTGTTCCGGCATGCCGATCACGGCCTGGAGGTGTTGCTCGGCCATATGGGCGGCCCGTTCTTCGCGCGGCGCGACGCCGGGGCGTGGACCGTGCCCAAGGGCGAGTACGACCCCGGCGAGTCCGCCTGGCAGGCCGCGCGCCGCGAGTTCCAGGAGGAGCTGGGGCTGCCGCCGCCGGCCGGGGAGGCCGTACCGCTGGGCGAGGTCCGGCAGACCAACGGCAAGATCGTCACGGCCTGGGCGATCGAGTCCGACCTCGACCCGGCGACGATCGCCCCGGGCACCTTCCGGATGGAGTGGCCCCCGAAGTCGGGACAGATCCAGGAGTTCCCCGAGCTGGACCGCGTGGAGTGGTTCGGCCTGGACCGGGCCCGCGAGGTGATCGTCAAGGCGCAGGCGGCGTTTCTCGACCGCCTGGCGGAGCACTCGCCCTGAGCAGACGTACTCGCGTTGCGGTCCCCTCCGCCGCGCGGGAAGGTCGAAGCACAGCCCGCTCTCAGGGAGGTCAGCCATGCCCATCGCAACGGTGAACCCGGCGAACGGCGAGACGCTCAAGACGTACGAGGCCATGGGCGAGGAGGAGATCGCGCGCCGGCTCCAGCTCGCGGAGGCCACGTTCCGCACCTACCGGACGACGAGCTTCAACGAGCGCGCCCGGCTGATGCACAGGGCAGCCGACCTCCTCGAGGAGGACCAGCGGGACATCGCCCGCGTCCTGACGACCGAGATGGGCAAGCCGATCAAGCAGGCCCGCGCCGAGGCCGCGAAGTGCGCCAAGGCGATGCGCTGGTACGCCGACCACGCCGGGGAACTGCTCGCCGACGAGGAGCCCGCCGCCTCCGACGTGAAGGACTCCGGCGCCTCCCGCGTCCGGGTCCGCTACCGGCCGCTCGGCCCGATCCTCGCCGTGATGCCGTGGAACTTCCCGCTGTGGCAGGTGGTCCGGTTCGCCGCGCCCGCGCTGATGGCGGGCAACGTGGGCCTGCTCAAGCACGCCTCGAACGTCCCGCAGACCGCCCTGTACCTGGAGGACCTGTTCCACCGGGCGGGCTTCACCGAGGGCTGCTTCCAGACCCTGCTCATCGGCTCGGCGCAGGTCGACGACATCCTGCGCGACGAACGGGTCAAGGCCGCCACGCTCACCGGCAGCGAGCCCGCGGGCCGCGCGGTCGCCTCCACCGCCGGCGAGATGATCAAGAAGACGGTGCTGGAGCTGGGCGGCAGCGACCCGTTCATCGTGATGCCGTCCGCCGACCTCGACCGGGCCGCCGAGGTCGCGGTGAACGCGCGGTGCCAGAACACCGGGCAGTCGTGCATCGCCGCCAAGCGGTTCATCGTGCACACGGACGTGTACGACGCCTTCGCCGAGCGGTTCGTGCAGGGCATGAAGGCCCTGAAGATCGGCGATCCGATGGACGAGGACACGGAGATCGGGCCGCTGTCCAGCGAGCGGGGCCGCGACGACCTGGTGGAGCTGGTCGACGACGCGGTGCGCGGCGGCGCGCGTGTGCTGTGCGGGGGCGAGCGCCCGGACCGGCCCGGCTGGTACTACCCGCCGACCGTCCTCGCCGGCATCACCCGCGAGATGCGCATCCACCGGGAGGAGGCGTTCGGGCCGGTCGCCACGCTGTACCGGGCGGCGGATGCGGACGAGGCCGTGCTGATCGCCAACGACTCGCCCTTCGGGCTGAGTTCCAACGTCTGGACGCGTGACGAGAGCGATGTCGACCGCTTCGTACGGGATCTCGAGGCGGGCGGCGTGTACGTCAACGGGATGACCGCCTCCCATCCGGCGTTCCCGTTCGGCGGGGTGAAGCGGTCCGGGTTCGGGCGTGAGCTGTCCGGGCACGGAATCCGGGAGTTCTGCAACATCACCACGGTTTGGCACGGTGCGTGAGCGCCGCGCGGCTACCATCGCGTCTGTGAACCGCGAAGTGACTCTGCCTCTGATCGTCGACGACCGCGGGACCTTGCAGGTGGCTGCGGCGGACGTCAGCAAGCTGCTGCGGACGGTGGGTGGACGATGGCTGCGTCTTGTGGAGGCCGGGGAGGAAGGGCTCGACGAGGACACGGTGGCCGCGTTGACCATTGAGCTGGCGAAGCTGGCCGATCGGATCGATGTGGCGTGTATCGCGCACAGCAGTGGGGGTGCGCCGTAGGGGGTGCGGCTGTGTGCCGTCTGCGGGTTGTGAGTGGTTGATCGCGCCCACGCGGCGGAGCCGCACCTTGGTCCAGCCCCGCGCCCCTAAGAGGTCGGCCGCCCCAGCGCCGACCAGAACATCGCCTCGTAGGTCTGCAGCAAGCGGCCGTAGTGGTGGGCGTGGTGCTCGTTCAGCCGGTCCCCGTCCAGGCCCGCCTGCACCGCGGCCGTCGCCTTCTGGTCCAGCTCGGGGGACGGCTCCGCGAAGAAGTCGAAGAAGCCGCACGCCTCGTCGGAGAAGTCGTAGTGGCTTCGCAGAGCGTCCGCGATCGTCGCGCAATAGCCGCCTCAGGCCGAGAAGTTGGCGGTCAGGGCCAGTACGGCGTCGGGTGGTTCGGCGTTGAGGGCCAGCCAGGCGACGTAGGCGGGGTAGGCCTGGCAGCCCGGGAGTGGGGTGTACGCGGTCGCCTGCTCCTCGGTCACGGCGCAGGCCTCCGCGAACGTCCTCAGCCGCTCGGCGGCCAGCGTCTCGCCCTCGGCGAGTGCCGTGAAGAAGGCGGCGGACGCCGGGTCGGTGACGGCCGAGCGCTGCGCCAGGTGCAGGAACGAGCGGAGGTCCGCGGCGATCACCCACCGCTGCTCGAGCGCGAGCGCGGCGAGCGTGTCGCGGCTCGCCGCGCCCCGCGCGATCAGGGGGACCAGGGGGTTGGCCCGCGGGTCCGGGGCCAGTTTCCCGGTGCTCGTCTCCAGAAGTTCGCGGGCCGTACGCGTCATCGCGTCCTCCGTCGGTTACCAACGGGCGCGCCGCGCCCCCTGCCGCGCCCCCTGCGGCGCTACCGAATCGGCATACCCGAAAGCGTCCGCGCGATCACCAGGCGCTGGATCTCGCTCGTGCCCTCGAAGATCGTGTAGATCGCGGCGTCGCGGTGCATGCGCTCCACCGGGTACTCCCGGGTGTAGCCGTTGCCGCCGAGGATCTGGATCGCCTGGGCCGTGACCTTCTTCGCCGTCTCGCTCGCGAAGAGCTTGGACATCGAGCCCTCGGCCGCCGTGAACGGCCTGCCGCTGATCGCCATCCAGGAGGCGCGCCAGACGAGCAGGCGGGCGGCGTCGATCTGGGTGCGCATGTCGGCGAGCTGGAAGGCCACCCCCTGGTTGTCGATGATCGGCCGGCCGAACTGCTCCCGCGTCCTGGCGTAGTCGAGGGCGACCTCGTACGCCGCCCGGGCCGTGCCGACCGCCATGGCGCCGACCGCCGGGCGGGAGGCCTCGAACGTGGCCATCGCGGCGTTCTTGACGCGCTCGCCGCCCTTCTTCGCCCTCTCGCGGGCGCGGGCCAGGCGCTCGTCCAGCTTCTCCTTGCCGCCGAGCAGGCAGGAGCCGGGCACGCGCACGTTGTCCAGAATCACCTCGGCGGTGTGCGAGGCGCGGATACCGTGCTTCTTGAACTTCTGCCCCTGCGACAGTCCCGGCGTGTTCGGCGGGACGATGAAGGAGGCGTGGCCCTTGGAGCCGAGCTCGGGGTCGACGACCGCGACCACGACGTGCACGTTGGCGATACCGCCGTTGGTCGCCCAGGTCTTCGTGCCGTTGATCACCCACTCGTCCTTGGCCTCGTCGTACACGGCACGCGTACGCATGGAGGCCACGTCCGAGCCGGCGTCGGGCTCGGAGGAGCAGAACGCGGCGACCTTGACATCGTTGGCGTCGCCGTACATCTGGGGGATCCAGGTGCCGATCTGCTCCTCGGTGCCGTTGGCGAGGACGCCGACGGCGGCCAGGCCGGTGCCGACGATCGACAGGGCTATACCGGCGTCTCCCCAGAACAGCTCCTCCATCGTCATGGGGATGCCGAGGCCCGTGGAGTCGAAGTACTGCTGGGCGTAGAAATCGAGGGAGTAGATGCCGACCTTGGCGGCCTCCTGGATGACCGGCCAGGGAGTCTCCTCGCGCTCGTCCCATTCGGCGGCCGCGGGGCGGATCACATCGGCGGCGAAGCCATGGAGCCAGTCCCGGACTTCCCTCTGTTCGTCGTTGAGCTCCATGGTGAACTCGGCCATGTCCCCTCCAGCGGCGACGCACGTACGTGTTACTTGCGGTAACCCAGTCTGTTACTGGCGGGTAGGAAAAGTCAACTCCCGATGACTCCTCGGCAGCCCGTTCGATGGAAGGGCCGGGTTGAGTGCTAGTTTGCGCAGGCGTCACCGAATCAGCACGGGTGGGGAGAGCACATGGACACCACGCAGCGGACCGATCAGCAGCGGTCCGCCGACCGCCGACGGCGCGAGTTGCTGGAGGCCGCCGACCGAGTGGTGCTGCGCGACGGCCCGCAGGCCTCCATGAACGCGATCGCGGCGGAGGCCGGCATCACCAAGCCGATTCTCTACCGGCACTTCGGCGACAAGGGCGGACTTTACGCGGCCCTTGCCAAGCGGCACACGGACGCGTTGCTGGACTCGCTGCGGGCGGCGCTGGACGCCCCCGCGGATCGGCGGGAGCGGGTCGAGGCCACGCTGGACACGTACCTCGCCGCGATCGAGGCACGGCCTCAGGTGTATCGGTTCCTGATGCATCCGGCGGAGGGGTCGCAGGGCGATCAGGGGTTCGATGTCGGGAAGCACAGCGCGCCGCTGCTCCGCAGGATGGGCGAGGAACTGGCCCAGGTCATCGAGGAGCGGCTGGATCTCGGGCCGGAGAGTCAGCGGCTGGCCCGGGTGTGGGGGCATGGGATCGTCGGGATGATGCACGCCGCCGGGGACTGGTGGCTGGGGGAACGGCCTTGTTCCCGGGCTGAGTTGGTGCGGAGCCTTGCTGATCTGCTGTGGGGGCGTCTTGCGGCGGCTGGGGACAAGATGGGGGGCCCGGGGTTCTGACGCTCGTGTCCTGTCTGCGGGTGGTTCGTGGTCGCTCGCGCCCACGCGGCGGAGCCGCACAGTGATAGAGCCCCGCACCCCTTTTGGGCCGGTGCACTCACCGGCGCCAGGAAGCCCGGGCCGCCTGCCGCATGAGCTTGCGGTGGCGCCGGCCGGTCAGGCGGTCCGCGTAGATACGGCCCTCCAGGTGATCGCACTCGTGCTGCAGGCACCTCGCGAAGAATCCCGTCCCGTGCACGGTGACCGGCTCCCCAGCCACCGTGAAGCCCTCGACCACGGCGTGGTCGTAGCGCTCCGTCCCCGCCTCCAGGCCCGGCAGGGACAGGCAGCCCTCCGGCCCCCGCAGCACCACCCCGTCCGCCTCCACCAGCCTCGGGTTCACGACATGTCCGAGATGCCGGACGTCCTCGTCGTCCGGGCAGTCGAAAACGAAGACCCGCGACGGGACGCCGATCTGGTTCGCGGCGAGGCCCACGCCCTGGGCGGCGTACATGGTCGCGAACAAGTCCTCCACGAGTGCGGAGAGTTCGGGGCCGAAGTCGGTGACCTCCGCGCAGGGTGTGTGCAGGACCGGGTCGCCGAGCAGGGTGAGGGGTCTCACGCGGCCTCGGGTGCCGGGGATGGGGCCGTGTCGCATGGCGGCAAGAGTACGGTCCTTGCTGCAACGCTCGTCTCACGGTGGTGGCACGGTTCGGGAGTGCGAATGGATCTCGATAGGCTGAGGTCCACACCACGTGGCCGTCAGGCTTCAAGGCGCGGCGCGTACGCAAGGAGGATCGAGAACTGATGGCAGGCAACTCGGACCCGCTCACGCCGCGGGCCAAGCTGGCCGTGACCGCGGGCAAGGCGGTCGCAGCGGCATCGCGCGCCGCGGGGCGCGGCAGCGGTTCGGTGATCGGTGGCCGGGTGGCCCTCAAGCTCGACCCCGACCTCCTCGCCAAGCTCGCCCAGAACCTGGACGTGATCCTGGTGTCGGCGACCAACGGCAAGACGACGACGACCCGGCTGATCGCCGAGGCGCTGCGGGCCGCGGGCCCGGTCGTCTCCAACGCGCTCGGCGCCAACATGCCCGCCGGTATCACCTCGGCGCTCGCGGGCGGTTCGGACGCCCGGTACGGCGTCATCGAGGTCGACGAGAAGTACCTCGCCGGGGTCGCCCGGGACACCGAGCCGAAGTGCATCGCCCTGCTGAACCTCTCCCGCGACCAGCTCGACCGGGCCGCCGAGACCCGCATGCTGGCCGAGAACTGGCGTGAGGGCCTGGCCGGTTCCAAGGCCGTCATCGTCGCCAACTGCGACGACCCGCTGGTGGTGTGGGCCGCGTCCTCCTCCCCCAACGTGATCTGGGTCGCCGCCGGGCAGATGTGGAAGGACGACGCCTGGTCCTGCCCGTCGTGCGGTGGCGTGATGCAGCGCCCGGGCGACGACTGGTTCTGCGGCGAGTGCGGCTTCCGCCGGCCGACGCCGAGCTGGGCGCTGAACGGCGACTACGTCCTCGATCCGCACGGGTCCGCCTGGCCGATCCACCTCCAGCTGCCGGGGCGCGCCAACAAGGCCAACGCGGCCAGCTCGGCCGCCGTCGCCGCCGTCTTCGGGGTGCCGCCGCAGGTCGCGCTGGAGCGCATGTACCAGGTGCAGGCGGTGGCCGGGCGCTATGACATCGTGCAGTTCCAGGGACGTGACCTGCGCCTGCTGCTGGCGAAGAACCCGGCCGGGTGGCTGGAGACCTTCTCGCTGATCGACCCGCCGCCGGCGCCGGTGATCCTGTCGGTGAACGCGCGGTCCGCCGACGGCACGGACACCTCCTGGCTGTGGGACGTGGACTACACGCGCCTGACCGGCCACCCGATCTGCGTGATCGGCGACCGGAGGCTGGACCTGGCGGTGCGTCTGGAGGTCGCCGACCAGCAGTTCCAGGTGTGCGAGAACCTCGACCAAGCCGTGCAGATGTGCCCGCCGGGCCGCATCGAGGTCATCGCCAACTACACCGCGTTCCAGGACCTGCGCCGCCGCGTCGGCAACTGACAAGCACTCAGGGGACTTTTGTGAGCGACAACAGCCTGCGGGTCGTCTGGATCTACCCGGACCTGCTCAGCACGTACGGCGACCAGGGCAACGTCCTCGTCGTGGAGCGCCGGGCGCGGCAGCGGGGCCTGGACGTGGCCCGGCTCGACGTGCGCAGCGACCAGCCGATCCCGACCTCCGGCGACATCTACCTGATCGGCGGCGGCGAGGACCGTCCGCAGCGGCTCGCGGCCGAGCGGCTGCGCCGGGACGGTGGTCTGCACCGGGCGGTCGACAACGGCGCGATCGTCTTCTCCGTGTGCGCCGGCTACCAGATCCTCGGCCACGAGTTCATCAACGACCTCGGCCAGCGCGAGCCGGGGCTCGGGCTGCTGGACGTGGTGTCCGGGCGCGGTGAGGGCGCCCGTTGCGTCGGTGACGTGCTCGCCGACATCGATCCGCAGCTCGGCCTGCCCCCGCTGACCGGCTTCGAGAACCACCAGGGCGTCACCCACCTGGGCCCCACCGCCCGCGCCTTCGCCCGGGTGCGCCTGGGCAACGGCAACGGCACGGGCGACGGCACGGAGGGCGCGTACAACGGCACCGTCTTCGGTACGTACATGCACGGCCCGGTGCTGGCCCGCAACCCGCTGATCGCCGACCTGCTGCTGAAGCTGGCGCTCGACGTCAACGCGCTGCCGCCGACCGACGACCGTTGGTACGAGGCCCTGCGCAACGAGCGCATCGCGGCTGCGCAGCAGCCTGCGTAGGCGCTGTTGCGCGGCAGCCTGCGTAGGCGCTGTTGCGCGGCAGCCTGCGTAGGCGCTGTTGCGCGGCAGCCTGCGTAGGCGCTGTTGCGCAACAACCTGCGTAAATGCCGCTGCGCGGCAGCCTGCGTGAAACTCCACGTCAAGCTGCTGGCACCAGCCCGTCTGACGGCTCATCCGCACAGGTGAGCGGGGTCGTCCAGCAGGCGGACGCATGGTTCGGCCCCGCCCCCTCGTGCCGCTAGGGTGGCGGGGATCGAGCCGGACAGCGCGGTCCGGTCCCGTGCCCATGTGGAGAAGGTTATTCGGGCTATGCGCATTGGTGTCCTCACGTCCGGCGGCGACTGCCCCGGCCTGAACGCCGTCATCCGGTCCGTCGTGCACCGTGCCGTCGCCGACCACGGCGACGAGGTCATCGGCTTCCGGGACGGCTGGAAGGGCCTCCTGGAGTGCGACTACCTCAAGCTCGACCTGGACGCGGTGGGCGGCATCCTCGCCCGCGGCGGCACCATCCTCGGCTCCTCCCGGGTCCGTCCCGAGCACCTGCGGGACGGCGTGACCCGGGCCAGGGGGCACGTCGAGGAGCTCGGACTCGACGCGATCATCCCGATCGGCGGTGAGGGCACGCTGAAGGCGGCCCGGCTGCTGTCGGACAACGGCCTGCCGATCGTCGGCGTGCCGAAGACCATCGACAACGACATAGCGGTCACGGACGTCACCTTCGGCTTCGACACGGCGGTCGGCGTCGCGACCGAGGCCCTGGACCGGCTGAAGACGACCGCCGAGTCCCACCAGCGGGTGCTGATCGTGGAGGTCATGGGCCGCCACACCGGCTGGATCGCGCTGCACTCGGGCATGGCGGCCGGCGCGCACGCCATCGTCGTGCCCGAGCGGCCCTTCGACATCGAGGAGTTGACCGCGAAGGTCGGCGAGAGGTTCTCGGCGGGCAAGCGGTTCGCGATCGTCGTCGCCGCCGAGGGCGCCAAGCCGAAGCCCGGGACCATGGAGTTCGACGAGGGCGGCAAGGACATCTACGGCCACGAGCGGTTCGCCGGGATCGCCCGGCAGCTCTCCGTGGAGCTGGAGCGGCGGCTCGGCAAGGAGGCCCGGCCGGTGATCCTCGGGCACGTCCAGCGCGGCGGGACCCCGACGGCGTACGACCGGGTGCTCGCGACGCGGTTCGGGTGGCACGCCGTGGAGGCCGTGCACCGCGGGGAGTTCGGGAGGATGACCGCGCTGCGCGGGACGGACATCGTGATGGTGTCGCTGGCGGAGGCCGTCGAGTCGCTGAAGACGGTGCCGGAGGACCGGTACACCGAGGCGGAGTGCGTGCTGTAGGACGTACGTCGGCTTCAGTCGCCCCCGGTCGCAGCAGCGGCCGGGGGCGGTTCTACTCTGGTGCGGACAAACAGCTGTCCGCAGACAGCTGGGACGTATCGACGCACACCCCCACGAATCAGGAGCCGGCGGATGGATCACAGCGGGCACGGCATGATGACGGATCTGCCGCCGTTCACGCTGGGACGAGGGCTTCAGTGGTCCGCGGACCCGTTCTTCCTCGTCGCCTGTCTGATGGGGCTGGCGCTGTACGCCTGGGGGGTCGTACGGCTGACGCGGCGCGGGGACAAGTGGCCGGTGGGACGGACGGTCGCGTACGCCGCCGGCGTGCTGAGCATCGGGCTCATGATGTGCACGCAGCTGAACGACTACGGCATGGTCATGTTCAGCGTGCACATGGTGCAGCACATGGTGATCAGCATGGTGTCGCCGATCCTCATTCTGCTCGGGGCGCCGATCACGCTGGCGCTGCGCGCGCTGCCGACGGCGGGCCGCGGCCGCACAGGGCCCCGTGAGCTGCTGCTGATGCTGCTGCACAGCCGCTACATGCGGATCGTCACCCACCCCGCGTTCACCATTCCGCTGTTCATCGCGAGCCTGTACGGGCTGTACTTCACGCCGCTGTTCGACTTCCTGATGGGGTCGAAGGCGGGGCACATCGCGATGATGGTGCACTTCCTCGCCGTCGGCCTGGTCTTCTTCTGGCCGATCATGGGCGTGGACCCGGGGCCGTACCGGCCGGGCTACCTGATGCGGATGCTGGAGTTGTTCGCGGGCATGCCGTTCCACGCGTTCTTCGGTATCGCGCTGATGATGGCGTCCGCACCGATGGTCGAGACGTTCGAGAACCCGCCCGCCTCGCTCGGCATCGAGGCACTCTCCGACCAGAACGCCGCCGGCGGCATCGCCTGGGCGTTCAGCGAGATCCCGTCCGTGCTGGTGCTGATCGCGCTGCTGTTCCAGTGGTACGCCTCGGAGCAGCGGCAGGCCAGGCGCAAGGACCGGGCCGCCGACCGGGACGGGGACAAGGAACTCGAGGCATACAACGCCTATTTGGCCTCATTGAACGCACGCGGCCGCTGATAGGCCCTGCCTTCAGTAGCATGAAGCGCGACGGGGGAACCGCCGGGGGGAGCGGTGATGACACTTCGCGCGCTTGTGCAAGCGTTCGTACAAAGGGTCGGGAAATCAGCGATTCGGAATCTCTCGATCCTGTCGGTTTTCGTTCTGGCGGCCAGCGGGTGCGACAGAGAAGCACCGTTGTTCGTGGTGAAGGCGGTCGCCGCGGGCGTTCCCTCGCTCGCGCCCTTCTTCGACGAGAACAGCGGGCTCGGCCGGGACGCCGTGGTGCGGTCACGGCCGGCGCGCGGTGGTCTGCAACAGGGTGATTCACCTGGCCTGTACGGCGGGACGCGGCAGCCGACGGTCTGTGACGTCGACCGGCTGGAGCGCTACCTCACCGCTCCCGGGAATCACCGCAAGGCACAGGCGTGGGCGAAGGCGCGCGAAATTCGAACGGACGAGATTCCGGTTCATCTCGACCGGCTCACCCCGGTTCTCCTGCGTCACGACACCCTCGTGAAGAACCACGACCACAAAAAGGGAAAGGCTGTTCCCTTCCACGCGCTGCTCCAGGCGGGAATCGCCATTCTGGTCGACGAACAAGGACTTCCCGCGGTGAAGTGCTCGTGCGGAAATCCGCTGCGCCCCTTCGAAGGGGACACGAGCCGGATCTCGGTCAGGTTCGGGGGCGGCAACGACAAGTGGCGGGGATACGACCGTTCCGCCGTGGTGGCCGTCAGGCCCGCACCCCGGGAACTGGAGCGGCTCGCCCTCGTCGACGTCGAGGATCCGGACCGGGGCATCGCGCGGCCCGTCGGGACGACGGGCGAGGCCGACTCCGCCTTCGACACGCGACAGCGGCGCGCGGTGCCGGACGTCAGGGGGACGACATTCGGCGAGGCGAGCAGGCGGCTGGCCGACGAGGGGCTGGCGGTCGCGTACGACGGGGAGGGGCTGCCGCCGGTCGGTGCGCGGGTCACCGCGTCCGATCCGGTGGCGGGGGCCGAGCTGCGGTTCGGGGCGTATGTGACGCTGAGTGCGGACGCGGGGGGTCGCACCTCCGGTGACACGTCCAGTGGCAGGTCCGGTGGGACGTCCGGTGGCAGGTCCGGTGGGACGTCCGGTGGCACGACCACCGCTCCCCCGGGCCCGGAGTCGTCGCGGCCCGTGGAGGATCCGGCGACCTCGTCACCGCCGCCCTCGTCGCCCGGAGATCCCGGGGCGGGCGGGTCGTCCGGGCCCACGTCGTCCGCGCCGGGGGAATCCGGGCCCACGAGTGAGGCACCGTCGTCCGCGCCGCCCGGGTCGGGAGAACCGCCCGGCTCCGCGCCTGCTCCGTCGAGCGCCGAACCCCGGACCAGTACGCCGCCCGCCGGGTCCGGCCCGCCGCCGGGAGTCACCGGCTCGCCTCCCGAGGTCACCCGCTCTCCTCCAGAGGTCACGAGCTCTCCCCCGCAGGTCACAAGCTCACCGCCCACCGCCGATCCGCCGGCCACCGCTCCACCCACCCCCCGTCCACCCACCACGGATCTGGTCCCCAGCAGCGCGCCACCACCCGTGACCAGCGTGCCGGCCACCGGCCCGAGCGCGACCGCATGACGCCCCCGCCGACCCCGGGAGTCACCGGATGTCTTCAGGATCACCGACGTCGGGAGTGGGCCGGGTCATCGCCGGCCGTTACCTGCTGCTGCGGCGGCTCGGCAGCGGCGGCATGGGACACGTCTGGCTCGCGCACGACCAGAGACTGGCCTGTGAGGTCGCGCTGAAGGAGATCGTCTTCCGCGACGGGGCCGAGGCCGGTCACGAGCGGGAGGCCCGCGTCGCCCGGGCCCGTGCGGAGGCCCGGCACGCGGCAGGCCTGCGCGGCCATCCGCATGTGGTGACCGTGCACGACGTGCCGGAGCACGAGGGGCTGCCGTGGATCGTCATGGAGTACGTGGCGGCCGCGGTCGACCTGCGGGATCTGGTCGCCCGGCGCGGGCCGCTCGCCCCGGCCGAATGCGCCCGCATCGGCCTCGCCGTGCTCGACGCGCTGACCGCCGGGCACGAGCGGGGCGTCATGCACCGGGACGTGAAACCGGCCAACATCCTGCTCGCCCCGGACCGCACCGGCGCGCCGTACGGACGCGTGCTGCTCACCGACTACGGCATCTCCGTGCAGCCGGACGCCGGCGAGACGCGGTACACGATGGCGTCCGTCCTGATCGGCACGGCGGGCTATCTGGCGCCGGAGCGCGCCAAGGGGGATCCGCCCACACCGGCCGCCGACCTGTTCTCGCTGGGCTGCACGCTCTACTACGGCGTCGAGGGCCGCGGCCCCTTCGAGCGAGCGTCGCACCTCGCGGCGATCACCGCGGCGGTGATGGAGGAGCCGCGTCCGCCGGTGCGGGCCGGTGCCCTTGAGCCGGTGGTGCGGGGGCTGCTCGCGAGGGATCCGGAGCGGCGGATGACGGCTGCGGAGGCGGAGGCGGCCCTGTCGCTGATCGTCACGCCGTACTCCGAGGCGTACGAACGGACGCGAACCGATCCCGGGTCGCCGTCTCCCTGGGAGGCGACGGCCTCTTCCTCGGGCGCACACGGGTCGGGGCAGCCCCCGGCGTCGGCGCCCGGGGCTGCCCCGCCGCCCGGACCGGACGGATTCGGGCGCGCGCGGACGCCAGGGGGTTTCGCCCCACCCGGATCGGCCGGAGGCGGGCGCGCGCGGGAACCGGGGCCCGCGCACACTTCCGGCTCGAACGGAGACGGGCGTGGCCCGGACGGATTCGGGTCCGTCCCGGCCTCGCCGGGCGGACACCGAACCCCGCGCCGCCGTGCGCTGCGGGCCGCCCTGGCCGGCGGCCTGGGCGTGGCCCTCACCCTCGGCGGCGTCTGGTACGCCCTGGCCGACCGGGCGGGCGAGGGGACGGCGGCGCCGTACGGCGCGGCCGTCGGGCTCGCCGAGCCGCTCCGGGAGGGGGACTGTGTGCTCGTCGACTGGCCCGGCGGGAGCCGCTTCACGGGCACGCCCCGGCTGACCTTGGATCCGACCTGCCGGGACAAGGCTCCCGACGGGCAGGTGATGGCGGTGGTCGAGGCCGCCTCGGCGCACGACGCGCGTGAGCGGGGGCCGGCCCGGTGCGAGGAGCTGACGCGGGAGCTGCGGGACCGGCTGGCGGATGTGCGCAGCCACGCCGTCGTACCGGCCGAGGAGGGGTTCGAGGCGGCCGGGCGGCGTACCGCCTGCCTGGTGCTGGGCGCGCACGGGCCGGTGTACGGGCCGCTCGGGGAGCGCCGCAGGTTCGGAGCGGCGTTCGCCGACACCTCGACCATGCAGAGGCGGGACTGTCTGGACGTCCGGACCAACCGGGACGCCCGGCTGGTGCCGTGCGGCGGGCCGCACGACGAGCAGGTGCTCGGATTCACCCGGTTGGGTGACGACGTCACGCTCGCCGAGGCGCGGACGGAGTCGGACGCGGCGTGCGCGCGGGACGTGCCGCCGCGCGACTACGGCTTCGACCCGTCCGTCTACGAAGCCGGGTCGTGGACCAGTGCGGGCCCCTGGAAAACCGGCACACATGTCGTCGTGTGCACCGTAAGAAAACAGAACGGGGGCACCATGGAGGGGACCGAACCATGAGGAGGGTGTTGCGATGCCCAGTTCGTCCGGTTCGCCGGGTTCTATGAATGGTTCAACGAAGACCATGGGGGCTCTCACCATCGGCGGGCTCGTCGTGGTGACGGCCTACACGGTGGCGCTCGGCAGCAACGGCTGGCTCTGGTTCGGGTGGGTGGTCCTGGGGTTGATCACCCTGGGCATGATCGCCAGCCGCGGCTGAGGCTCACTCGCGGGTGCCCCTCACTCCCGGGTGAGGCGCCCGGCCGAGTGGACGCCCGGCTGGTACTTGGGCAGCCGGACGGTGATCTTCATGCCCGCGCCCACCGCGGTCTCGATGACGAGGCCGTGGTCGTCGCCGTACACCTGGCGGAGCCGGTCGTCGACGTTCGAGAGCCCTATGCCGCCCGAGGGGCTGACCTCGCGGGCGAGGATGCGGCGCAGCAGGCCGGGGTCCATCCCGGCGCCGTCGTCCTCGATGACGACCAGTGCCTCGGCGCCCGCGTCCTGGGCGGTGATCTGGATGTGGCACTTGTCGGCCTTGCCCTCCAGGCCGTGCTTGACGGCGTTCTCGACGAGCGGCTGGAGGCACAGGAAGGGCAGCGCGACCGGCAGGACCTCCGGGGCGATCTGGAGGGTGACGGAGAGGCGGTCGCCGAAGCGTGCCCGGACGAGCGCCAAGTAGTGGTCGATGGCGTGCAGTTCGTCGGCGAGGGTGGTGAAGTCGCCGTGCCGGCGGAACGAGTAGCGGGTGAAGTCGGCGAACTCGAGGAGCAGTTCGCGGGCGCGCTCGGGGTCGGTGCGGACGAACGAGGCGATGACCGCGAGCGAGTTGAAGATGAAGTGGGGGGAGATCTGGGCCCGCAGTGCCTTGATCTCGGCCTCGATGAGGCGGGTGCGGGACTGGTCGAGGTCGGCCAGTTCGAGCTGGACGGAGACCCAGCGGGCGACCTCGCCGGCCGCGCGGACCAGGACGGCGGACTCGCGGGGCGCGCAGGCGATGAGGGTGCCGTGCACGCGGTCGTCGACGGTGAGCGGGGTGACGACCGCCCAGCGCACCGTGCAGTCCGGGGTGTCGCAGGTCAGGCGGAAGGCCTCGCCGCGGCCGGTCTCCAGGGGGCCGGCGAGGCGTTCCATGATCTCGGTGCGGTGGTGGGCGCCGGCGCCGTCCCAGACCAGGACCTGCTTGCGGTCGGTCAGGCACAGGGCATCGGTGCCGAGCAGGGAGCGCAGTTTGCGGGCCGACTTACGGGCGGTCTCCTCCGTGAGGCCCGCGCGCAGCGGGGGCGCGGCGAGGGTGGCGGTGTGCAGGGTCTCGAAGGTGGCGTGCTCGACGGGGGTGCCGAGTCCGGCGAGGCTGGTGGGCCGGGCGGTGCGGCGGCCCAGCCAGAATCCCGCGGCCAGCAGCGGGAGGACGGCGACGCACAGGCCCGCCAGGAAGCCGCTCATGCCGGCACCTCCGTGCGCAGTTCCTCCGGCAGGTGGAAGCGGGCCAGGACCGCCGCCGTGCCGGGCGGCACCCGGCCCGGGGTGGCCAGGGACACCAGGATCATGGTGAGGAAGCCCAGCGGCACCGACCACAGCGCGGGCCAGGCGAGCAGGGCGTGCAGCGCCCCGCTTCCGGGGAAGCCCGCCATGGTCGCGGCGACGGCGAGCAGCGCGGAGCCGCCGCCCACCAGCATCCCGGCGGCGGCGCCGGGCGGGGTGAGCCGCCGCCACCAGATGCCGAGGACGAGCAGCGGGCAGAAGGAGGAGGCGGACACGGCGAAGGCGAGCCCCACGGCGTCGGCGACCGGCAGTCCGCCGACCAGGACGCTCGCCACGAGCGGGACGACCATGGCGAGGGCGGTGCCGCGCCGGAAGTGCCGTACGCCGCGCGACGGCAGGACGTCCTGGGTGAGCACGCCCGCCACGGCCATGGTCAGCCCGGACGCCGTGGACAGGAACGCGGCGAAGGCGCCCCCGGCGACCAGCGCGCCCAGCAGGTCGCCGCCCACTCCCCCGATCATCCGCTCGGGCAGCAGCAGGACGGCGGCGTCCGCGTCGCCGGTGAGGGTGAGTTCGGGGGCGTACAGGCGGCCGAGGGCGCCGTAGACCGGGGGCAGCAGGTAGAAGGCGCCGATCAGGCCGAGCACGGCGACGGTGGTGCGGCGGGCGGCGACGCCGTGCGGGCTGGTGTAGAAGCGGACCACGACGTGCGGCAGGCCCATGGTGCCGAGGAAGGTCGCGAGGATCAGTCCGTACGTGGCGTACAGCGGGCGTTCCTCGCGGCTCTCGGCCCGGGAGGGCGTCAGATCGCCGCCGCTGCCGCGGTGGGCCTCGGGGACGGGGGTGCCCTGGGCGAAGGTGAGGCGGGTGCCGCGTTCGATGTGGTGGGTGCCGGCGGGGAGTTCGAGCCGTGTGCCGGTGTGCGTGCGGCCGTCGATGGTGCCGCTGACGGTGACGGTCAGCGGCTGGTCGAGTTTCAGGTCGAGGCTGTCCTCGACGCGGACGGCCCGCTGTTCGCGGAAGGTGGCCGGTTCGTCGAAGGCGCGGCGGGGGGCGCCGTCGCTCTGCCAGGCGAGGATCAGGAAGAGGGCGGGGACGAGCAGGGCGGTGAGTTTCAGCCAGTACTGGAAGGCCTGGACGAAGGTGATGCTGCGCATGCCGCCGGCGGCGACGGTGGCGGTGACGACGACGGCGACGATCACGCCACCGAGCCAGTCGGGCGCCCCGGTCAGCACGGTCAGCGTCAGCCCGGCGCCCTGCAGCTGGGGCAGCAGATACAGCCAGCCGACGCCGACGACGAAGGCGCCCGCCAGCCGCCGTACCGCCTGGGAGGCGAGCCGGGCCTCGGCGAAGTCGGGGAGGGTGTAGGCGCCGGAGCGGCGCAGCGGGGCGGCGACGAAGAGCAGCAGGAGCAGGTATCCGGCGGTGTAGCCGACCGGGTACCAGAGCATGTCGGGGCCCTGGACCAGGACCAGGCCGGCGATGCCGAGGAAGGATGCGGCGGAGAGGTACTCGCCGCTGATGGCGGCCGCGTTCAGGCGGGGGCCGACGGTGCGGGAGGCGACGTAGAAGTCCGAGGTGGTGCGGGAGATGCGCAGGCCGAAGGCGCCGACGAGGACGGTCGCCACGACGACGAGGGCGACGGCGGGGACGGCGTAGCTGGGGTTCACGGGCTCATCGGTCCTGGGGGCTGCGCGGGCATCGGCGTCATCGGGTCTCGGGCTGAGCAGGCATGCGGCGTCATCGGTCCTCGACGAGCCGGACGAAGTCCCGTTCGTTGCGCTCGGCGCGCCGCACGTACCAGCGGGCCAGCAGGACCAGCGGGACGTACAGGCCGAAGCCGAGCACCGCCCACTCCAGGCGGCGGGACTCCTCGGTCGCCGCGAAGAGCAGCGGCAGGGGCCCGACGAGCAGCATGAGGACCGCCAGCACGCCGAGGGCGGCGCGCAGCTGGGTGCGCATGAGGGAGCGGACGTAGGTGTGGCCGAGGGTGGTCTGCTCGTCGATCTCGGTGCGCGGGCGGTAGTAGCCGGAGGCCCGGCGCGTGCGGCGGGGCGGGCCGGTGACGACGACGCGGCGTTCGGTGTGGTCCTGGGGCACCGTCACGACCTCCTCATGAGCAGATCCCGCAGTTCGCGGGCGTGGCGCCTGCTGACCTGGAGTTCCTCGGAGCCGACCAGGACGCTCACGCTGCCCGCGTCCAGGCGCAGTTCGCCGATGTGGCGCAGGGCGACCAGATGGCGGCGGTGGATGCGGACGAAGCCGCGGGAGCGCCAGCGCTCCTCCAGCGTGGACAGCGGGATGCGGACGAGGTGGCTGCCCTTGTCGGTGTGCAGGCGGGCGTAGTCGCCCTGCGCCTCGACGTGCGTGATGTCGTCGACGGCGACGAACCGGGTCACACCGCCGAGCTCCACGGGTATGTGGTCGGGGTCCGGCTCGTGCACGGGGATGCGCGGGGCGGTGCCGCGCAGCTCGGCGGCCCGCCGTACGGCCTCCGCGAGCCGCTCCTTGCGGACCGGCTTGAGGACGTAGTCGACGGCCTTGAGGTCGAAGGCCTGGACGGCGAAGTCCTCGTGGGCGGTGACGAACACGACGAGCGGCGGCTGGGCGAACCCGGTGAGCAGCCGGGCCAGGTCGAGCCCGTCGAGGCCGGGCATCTGGATGTCCAGGAAGACGACGTCGATCGCCTCCGGCCCGTCCGGCCCGGACTCCAGCGCGCGGTTGATGCGCCGCAGTGCCTCGGTCGCGTCACCGGCGCCCTCCGCGCTGCCGATGCGGGGGTCCGCGTGCAGCAGGTAGAGCAGCTCCTCCAGCGAGGGGCGTTCGTCGTCGACGGCGAGGGCGCGCAGCATGAACGTGGAGTGTAGGTGGAATTCGCACGTCTGGACATGTGCCGGCCGTGGACGTTCCCGCCGGCCGCGAGGGCGCCGTTTGTGCTGCCCACGGCGCGACGGCGCCCTGGATACAGTGCCCGCATGAACAGCAGGCCCACGCCGTTCGACGAGCTCGACCGGAAGATCATCACCGCGTTGATGGCGAACGCCAGGACGTCCTTCACGGAGATCGGCGCGGCCATCGGGCTGTCGTCGACGGCGGTCAAGCGCCGGGTGGACCGGCTGCGCGAGACGGGGGTGATCACCGGGTTCACGGCGACGGTGAAGCCGTCGGCGCTGGGCTGGCGCACGGAGGCGTACGTCGAGGTGTACTGCGAGGGCGCCGCCCCGCCCAGGCGGCTGGCGGAGGTGGTCCGCAACCACCCGGAGATCACCGCGGCGATGACGGTGACGGGCGGCGCCGACGCGCTGCTGCACGTGCGGGCGCGGGACGTGGAGCACTTCGAGGAGGTGCTGGAGCGGATCCGCGCGGAGCCGTTCATCCGGAAGACGATCAGCGTGATGGTGCTGTCCCATCTGATTCCGGAGAGCCCGGAGGCCGGCGCCAGCCAGCCCGCGCCGGAAGAGACCGGGGAAGGCGCAGCAGACATGCGCTGAGCGGCTTGAAGTCGCAGGATTCCTGCGCGAACACGCAGCTCTCGTTCCTTGTCGCCCGTCCCCGTCGCTTCCTACCGTGGTGTCAACCCTCAGTCACACACCGTCAGGAAGCGGAGGAACCCCTCTGTGCCCGACTCCCGTGTGCCGCGCCGGCGGCGCTTCCTCGTCTGCGTACCCAGACACTTCGCCGTGCAGTACGCGATCAACCCCTGGATGCGTCCCGACCGGCCGGTCGACGTCATCCGCGCCCTGGACCAGTGGCAGGCGCTGGTCGACACCTACCGCGACCACGGGCATACCGTGGACACCGTGAAGCCGGTGCCCGGCCTGCCCGACATGGTGTTCGCCGCGAACGCGGCGGTCGTCGTGGAGGGCCGTGTCTTCGGCTCCCTCTTCCACGCGCCCGAACGCCGTCCCGAGTCCGTGCCGTACGAGGCGTGGTTCAAGGCGGCGGGCTTCGAGGTCTACCACCCCGAGTCCGTCTGCGAGGGCGAGGGCGACCTGGTCCCGGCCGGCCGCTGGATCCTGGCCGGCACGGGGTTCCGCACCACTCGCGAGGCGCATCGCGAGGTGCAGGAGTTCTTCGGGATCCCGGTGATCAGCCTGACACTGGTGGATCCGTACTTCTACCACCTGGACACCGCGCTGTTCGTCCTCGACGACGAGGGCGACGGGAACATCGCCTACTACCCCGAGGCGTTCTCGCCCGGCAGCCGCGAGGTGCTCGCGCGGCTCTACCCGGACGCGGTGATCGCGACCCGTGAGGACGCGCTGGCCTTCGGCCTCAACTCCGTCTCCGACGGCTGTCACGTCTTCATCCCACCGGGGGCGACGGCCCTCGCCGACCAACTCGCCGCCCGCGGCTACGCCCCCGTCCCCGTCGACCTGTCCGAGTTCCACAAGGCCGGCGGTGGCATCAAGTGCTGCACCCAGGAAATCCGGGAGACCCGCTCATGACCGCACCCGCCCACACCCGTGGCTCCGCCGAGCTGATCCGCGCGGAGGAGCCGGTCCTCGCGCACAACTACCACCCGCTGCCCGTGGTCGTCTCGCGCGCCGAGGGCACCTGGGTGGAGGACGTGGAGGGCCGCCGCTACCTCGACATGCTGGCCGGCTACTCGGCCCTCAACTTCGGGCACCGGCACCCCGCGCTGATCGAGGCGGCCCACCGCCAGCTGGACCGGCTCACCCTCACCTCGCGCGCCTTCCACAACGACCGGCTCGCCGAGTTCGCCGAGCGGCTGGCCGCGCTGACCGGCCTGGACATGGTGCTGCCCATGAACACCGGCGCGGAGGCGGTGGAGAGCGGCGTCAAGGTGGCCCGCAAGTGGGCGTACGACGTCAAGGGCGTCCCCGCCGACCGGGCGACGATCGTGGTCGCGGCGGACAACTTCCACGGCCGTACGACGACGATCGTCAGCTTCTCCACGGACGAGACGGCACGCTCGGGCTTCGGCCCGTTCACACCCGGGTTCCGGATCGTGCCGTACAACGACCTGGCCGCGCTGGAGGAGGCCGTCGACGAGACGACCGCGGCGGTGCTCATCGAGCCCATCCAGGGCGAGGCGGGCGTCATCATCCCGGACGACGGCTACCTGACCGGCGTACGGGAGCTGACCCGGCGCAGGGGCTGCCTGTTCATGGCGGACGAGATCCAGTCGGGGCTCGGCCGTACGGGCCGCACGCTCGCCGTCGAGCACGAGTCGGTGATGCCGGACGTGGTGCTGCTCGGCAAGGCGCTGGGCGGCGGGATCGTCCCGGTGTCGGCGGTGGTCGCCCGCCGGGAGGTGCTCTCGGTGCTGCACCCGGGTGAGCACGGCTCCACGTTCGGCGGCAACCCGCTGGCCGCCGCGGTCGGCACGGCGGTGGTCGAGCTGCTGGAGACGGGCGAGTTCCAGCGCCGGGCGACCGAGCTGGGCGTGCTGCTGCGCGAGGGGCTCCAGGGGCTGGTCGGCCGCGGTGTCGTCGGCTTCCGCTCGCGCGGGCTGTGGGCGGGCGTGGACATCGACCCGGCCCTCGGTACGGGCCGCGAGATCGGCGAACGCCTCATGCGGGAGGGAATCCTCGTCAAGGACACCCACGGCTCCACGATCCGCGTCGCGCCACCGCTGACCATCACCGCCGACGAGCTCCAGGGGGCGCTGGGAACGCTGGAGAAGGTGCTCGCGCAAGGGGCGTGACCCACACACCCAGGCGGGGCCGTCTCTGCGGAGGCCGCCCCGCCCTGCTGTGAGCGGCCCCCCACAACCCGCCCTCTCCCCGCTGGAAGGGTGAAGATTGAGACAAGTGGTGGTAGACCACTCTCAGCGACAGAGAGGTCGACCGTGGGCATACACGAGGAGCACGACGTTGCCCGGCAGCGGTTCGACGTGGCCGACGCCGCGCCCCTGGTGCTCGACGCACAGGGCGTGGTGACGAGCTGGACCAGGGACGCCCAGCGGCTGCTGGCGTACCCGGCCTCCGAGGCGGTGGGCAGGAAGCTGGCCGACCTGCTGGCCGACGAGGACGCGGCACGGGTGCCGGACCTGGTCGAGCGCTGCCGCAGGGACGGCGGATGGGCGGGCCTGCTGACGGCCCGGCACAGGGACGGGCGGCCGGTCAGGGTCATGGTGCGGATCACCTGCACCCTTCAGGCGGGCGGCCCCGCCCAGTGGCTGGTGCTGGTGTCGGAGCTGGCCCAGGCGCCCGGCTGGGACATGAGCCGGACCGTGCTGGAGCAGATGGCCGCCGGATCGCCGGTCGGCATCGCGATCGTGGACACCGACCTGCGCTTCGTGTGGTCGAACGCCGCCCTGGAGCAGTTCGGCGGCGGCCCCGCGCATCGCCGGCTGGGGCTGCGGCTCGCGGACGTCCAGCCCGGCCTGGACGTGGAGGCGATCGAGGCGCAGATGCGGCACGTGCTGGAGACCGGTGAGCCGGTCTCCGGATACGAGCACGTGGGCCGCGTCCGGTCGGCGCCGCTGCGGGAGACCGCGCACATGCTGTCGTTCACCCGGCTCGAGGACGAGCACGGCCACCCCATGGGCGTGTACTACACCGTCGTCGACATCACCGAGCGGCACCGCGCCCGGCAGCGGCTGGCCCTGCTGGACCGGGCCGGCGAGCACATCGGGCGCAGCCTGGACATCTTCCGTACCGCTCAGGAGCTGGCCGACGTGGCCGTGCCGGAGCTCGCCGACTTCGTCACCGTGGACCTGCTGGAGCCGGTGCTGCGGGGAGCGGAGCTGCCGCCCGGGCCGCTCGCGGACACCGACACCGTCACGCTGCGCCGCGCCGGGCACCGGTCGATCGACGCGAGTGTCCCGGAGGCCGTCGTGGAGATCGGCGCGGTGGCGACCTACCTGGCCGGAGCTCCCCCGATCCGCTGCCTGGTCACCGGCCGCTCCTGGCGTGCGGAGCGGCTCGATCCGCTCGCCCGGCACTGGGCCACGGACACGCCGGGCCGCCAGGAGGCCACCTTCCTGGAGCTGGGCCTGCACAGCGTGATGATCGTGCCGATCCGGGCCCGGGGCACCACCCTCGGGGTCACCACGTTCTTCCGCCGCCGCCACCAGGATCCCTTCGACGCGGACGACCTGAACCTGGCCGAGGACCTCGTCTCGCGTGCGGCCGTCTGCGTGGACAACGCCCGGCGCTACACCCGCGAGCGCGACGCCGCGCTGGTGCTGCAGCGCAGCCTGCTGCCCCACCGGCTGCCCGAGCAGGACGCGGTGGAGGTGGCGGCCTGCTACCGGCCGGCCGACGAGCTGACCGGCCTCGGCGGCGACTGGTACGACCTCATCCCGCTGTCCGGGGCGCGGGTCGCGCTCGTCGTGGGCGAGGTGCCCGGGCACGGCATCGACGCCGCCGCGGCCATGGGCCGGCTGCGGACCGCCGTACGGACCCTCGCCGCGCTGGATCTGCCGCCCGAGGAGGTGCTCGCCCACCTCGACGACCTGGTGGCCCGGTCGGCGCGGGAGGAGGGCTTCGAGGTGGGCGGGGGAGCCGACCGGACCCAGGCCGTCGGCTCGGGCTGCGTGTACGTGATCTACGACCCCGTCGACGGGCGGTGCACCATGGCCGCCGCCGGCCATCCCGCGCCCGCCGTCGTCGAGCCCGACGGCACGGTGCGGTTCGTGGAGCTCCCGCAGGGACCGGCCCTCGGGGTGGGCGGCCCGCCCTTCGAGGCGGTCGAGCTGACCCTGGCGGAGGGCAGCACACTCGCCCTGCACACCGACGGGCTGCTGGCCCGCGGCGAGACCGGGACCGTCGACGCGGACCGGGACCGGCTGCGCCGGGCCCTGGAACGGGCCGCCGCCTCGCTCGACCTGCGCTGCCGGGCCGTGGTCGACGCGCTGGTCCCGGCCCGGCCGTACGACGACGTGGCCCTGCTGATGGCCCACACGAAACGCCTCGGTGCGGAGCAGGTCGCGGCCTGGGAGCTGCCCGCCGACCCGGCCGTCGTCGCCGAGGCCCGCAAGGCGGCCACCCGGCAGCTGGCGCTGTGGGGCCTGGACGAGGTGGTGTTCACCACGGAGCTGGTGGTCAGCGAACTGGTCACCAACGCCATCCGGTACGCCACCGGTCCCATCCGGCTGCGCCTGATCCGGGAACGCGCCCTGGTCTGCGAGGTCTTCGACGGCGGCGCCACCGCGCCCCACCTGCGCCACCCCCGCACCACCGACGAGGGCGGACGCGGGCTGCTGCTGGTCTCCCAGCTCACCCAGCGGTGGGGCACCCGGTTCATCCCCGACGGGAAGATCATCTGGGCCGAGCAGTCACTCAACGGACTCGCGGGCTGACCCGGACCCCCAGGTGCCGTCCGTCCCCTGCTCAGGCCGCACATAACATGCGAAACTGGTGCGATCCCGGCGATGAGGCGGTGGCCATGACGGATGCGGCGATCGACTACGCGGCGGTGTTCCAGAGCCTGCCCGGCATGGTGGCGCTGCTCACGCCGGACCTGGTGTACGCGGACGTCAACGAGGAGTTCGTCCGCATGTCCGGGCGGACCCGCGAACAGCTGGTGGGCCGCTACCTGTTCGACGTCTTCCCGGACAACCCCAACGACCCCGCCGCGACCGGCATGCGCAACCTGGCGGCCTCGCTGTACCGGGTCCTGACCACCGGCGAGCGCGACGCCATGGCGTTGCAGCGCTACGACGTCGAGGACCCGACCCGGCCCGGTCAGTGGCAGGAGCGCTACTGGAGCCCGGTGAACGCTCCGGTGCACGGCCCCGACGGGAAGGTCGTCCTCATCGTGCACCGCGTCGAGGAGGTCACCGAGCTGATCCGGGCCCGTGGCCGCCCCGGCGGCGGCCGGGACCGGGTGCTGGAGGCCGAGCTGTACACGCGCGCACGTGAACTGCAGGAGGTCAACGAGCGCCTGCGCCAGGCGCACGCCCGGGAACGCGAGGTGGCGCTGGCCCTGCAGGAGGCGATGCTGCCCGCGCCCCGGCAGGTCGGCCACCACCCGGCCGCCGTGCGCTACCGGCCCGCCGTGGGCGCGCTCAACGTGTGCGGGGACTGGTACGACCTGGTCGACCTGGTCGGCGGCGACCGCATCGGCGTGTCCGTGGGCGACGTGGTCGGCCACGGGCTGGCGGCCGCCGGTGTCATGGGCCAGCTGCGCAGCGCGCTCAGCGCCGCCTCCCGGGTCGCCACGGGGCCCGCCCAGGCGCTGGACGTGCTCGGGCGCTACGCCCACGTGGTCGACGGCGCCGAGTCGGCGACCGCGGTCACGACCTTCATCGACTGCGGCCGCCACTCCATCACCTACAGCAGCGCCGGGCATCCCCCGCCCGCGCTGGTCCATCCCGACGGCCGCGTGGAGTTCCTCGACCAGGCCACCGACACACCGCTCGACGCCCGCCCCGACCCGATCCCGCGGCCCCAGGCCGGTACCACGTACACGGAGGGCGCCATCCTCGTGCTGTACACCGACGGCCTGATCGAACGGCGCCGCGAGGACATCGACACCGGGCTGGCCCGTCTCGCCGACTCCCTCAGCCGCCACCGGGACCAGGACCCCGAGACCCTGGCCGACACCGTGCTGCGGGAACTGCTGCCACCCGGCGGCGCCACCGACGACACGGCGCTGATCATCGTGCGGCTGTGACCCCTACGAGGGGCTCCGCTCATGGCCGAGCCGCCCGACCCGGTCCACGTTCTCCCGGTCCTCGGCGTCCCGGCTCGGCTCGCCCGCGAACCAGGCGTCGAGGATCTCCTTCAGCAGCGGCTCCGACGTCAGCCGCAGGCTGAGGGCCAGCACGTTGGCGTCGTTCCAGCGGCGCGCCCCATCCGCCGTGTAGGCGTCCGTGCACAGGGCGGCCCGTACGCCCGGCACCTTGTTCGCGGCGATCGAGGCGCCGGTGCCGGTCCAGCAGCACACCACCGCCTGGTCCGCCGTCCCGTCCGCGACCTCGCGGGCCGCCGCCTGGGTGCACACCGCCCACTGGGTGTCCTCCCCGGGGCGCAGGGCGCCGTGCGGCAGCACCTCGTGACCGCGGTCGCGCAGCTCGGCGACGAGGGAGCGGGCGACCGGTTCGTCCATGTCCGAGGAAACAGAGATCCGCATGCTTCGGAGACTACTCCGTGCGGCCACTCGACGCGGGTCCCGAAGGACCGTCTGATGAGTGGTCAGTACATCGGAGAAGAAACGGCCTGGTCCGGTCACGCGTAGTGTCGGGCGGCGGTGCCTGCACCTACACTGACAGCCCACGACATGCCGGTCGACCTGCTGGAACGCGGCGGCCCCGCCCACCCGCACGAGTCGAGGAGCGCCCTTGTTCTACCACCTGCTCAAATACGTGCTGCTGGGCCCGCTGCTGAGACTCGCCTTCCGGCCGCGCATCGAGGGCCTGGAGCACGTTCCGGAGTCGGGCCCGGCCATCGTCGCCGGCAACCATCTGTCGTTCTCGGACCACTTCCTGATGCCCGCGGTCCTCAGGCGGCGCATCACGTTCCTCGCCAAGAAGGAGTACTTCACGGGCCCCGGCCTCAAGGGCCGGCTCACCGCGGCCTTCTTCCGCAGCGCCGGGCAGATCCCGGTCGACCGCACCGGCAAGGAGGCGGGCCAGGCCGCGATCCGCGAGGGCCTCGGTGTGCTGAGCAAGGGGGAGCTGCTCGGTATCTACCCGGAGGGCACGCGCTCGCACGACGGCCGCCTGTACAAGGGCAAGGTCGGCGTCGCGGTGATGGCGCTCAAGGCGGGGGTTCCGGTCATTCCGTGCGCGATGATCGGCACCTTCGAGGCCCAGCCGCCGGGCAAGGTCATCCCCAACCTCCACCCCGTGGTGATCCGCTTCGGCGAGCCCCTCGACTTCTCCCGCTACACCGGCATGGAGAACGAGAAGGCCATCCTGCGCGCGGTCACCGACGAGATCATGTACGCGATCCTGTCCCTGTCCGGGCAGGAGTACGTCGACGAGTACGCGGCCGTCGTCAAGGCGCAGGAGACCGCGCGGCAGGCGGAGAGGGAACGCAGGTTCCCGCGGCTGCCGCTGAGTTGAGGTCTGCTGTCGGCAGAGCACCGTGGTGCGCCGGTCCCGCCCGGCCGTAGGGTCGCGGCATGCGACGTGCTGTGGTGATCGGAGCGACGGGCCAGATCGGCCGGCCGGTGGTGCACGCTTTGGCGCGGGACGGCTGGGAGGTGACGGCCGCGTCGCGCGGCGGGGGCCGGGACGCGAGCTGGCCGGGCGGGGTACGGGCGGTGCGGCTCGACCGGGAGGACGACGCGGCGCTGGCCGCGGTGCTCGGTGACGGCTGCGACACCGTGGTCGACATCGTCGCCTACGGGGCCCGGCACGCACGGCAGTTGACGGCCCTGGCCGACCGCATCGGCTCGGCGTGGTGATCTCCACCGTCTCGGTGTACGAGGACGCAAAGAGGCGCGGCTTCGACACGATGGCCGAGCCGGACGGCTTCCCCGAGTATCCCGTGCCGATCCCGGAGGACCAGCCGACGGTCCCGCCGGGCGACACCACGTACAGCACGGGCAAGGCGGCCCTGGAGCGCGAACTCCTCGCGGCGGGCGACCGGTTGCCGACGACACTGCTGCGCGCCGGCGCGATCCACGGGCCGTACAGCCCGCTCCCCCGCGAGCTCTATTTCGTGAAGCGCAACCTCGACGGCCGGCGTCGGCGGGTGCTCGCCCACGGTGGCGAGAGCCGGTTCCACCCGGCGGCCGCCCGCACCATCGCGGAGCTCGTCCGGCTGGCGGCGGCCCGGCCCGGCTCGCGGGCACTCAACGCCTGCGATCCCGAGGCGCCGACCGTGGCCGAGATCGGCGCGGCGATCGACGCGGTCATGGGGGCCGAGACCGGGACGGCTCTGCTGGACGGGCCGGAACCGGCGCCGTCCGTGGGGCGCTCGCCCTGGTCGGTGCCGCTCCCGGTGGTGTGCGACATGTCCGCGGCGCGGCGGGAGTTGGGCTACCGCCCGGTCGTGTCCTACACCGAGAGCCTGCCTAAGACCGTCGACTGGCTCACCCGCCGGCTGTCCGAGCGGGACTGGCGGGAGGCGTTCCCGATCCTCGCGCGGGTCTACCCCGGCCTCTTCGACTACGCGGCGGAGGACGCCTGGTTCGCGGCCTGAGCGGGCGCCTGGTTCGCGGCCTGAGCGGAGGACGCCTGGTTCGCGGCGTAGGCGAGGGGCGGCCGGAGTCCGAGTCCCCGGCCGCCCCTCACCGCCGTACGGAAGCCGCCTACGGCTTCGGCGTGGCGTGCGGGGCGCAGGTGACGTCCGCGCCGTCGAGCTCGCCGGTGAGCAGGTAGGTGTCCACGCGGGTGTTGACGCACGGGTTGGTCAGGCTGGTGACCCCGTGGGAACCCGCGTCCTTCTCGGTGATCAGGCGGGAGCCCTTGAACCGCTGGTGCAGTTCGACGGCACCCTCGTACGGGGTGGCCGCGTCACGCTCCGACTGGACGATCAGCACGGGCGGAAGTCCCTTGCGGGTCTTGACGTTCAGCGGCGTCTGCTGCTTGACGGGCCAGGTGGCGCAGGGCAGGTTCATCCAGGCGTTGGCCCAGGTCATGAACGGGTGGTCCCGGTGCAGCCGCGTATTGTCGCGGTCCCACCTCTTCCAGCTGGTGGGCCACTTGGCGTCGGCGCACTCGACGGCCGTGTAGACGGCGTTGCCGTTCTCGGAGGCGGCGTTGCCCGCGGTGTCGGACAAGTCCGGGGCGGCGGCGTCGACGAGCGCCTGGGTGTCACCGGCGAAGTACTTGCTCATCACCGTCGCGACCGGCACCCATGAGGAGTCGTAGTACGGGGCGCTCTGGAAGAAGGAGATCAGCTCGGCCGGGCCGACGACCCCGCCGATGGGGTTCTTCTTGGCCGTGGCGCGCAGTTCGAGCCACTTGGCCTGGACCTCGGCACGAGTGTCACCGAGGTGGAAGGCCGCGTCGTTCTTCGCGACCCAGTCCTGCCAGTCCTTCCAGCGCGTCTCGAAGGCGACGTCCTGGTCGAGGTTGGCCTGGTACCAGATCTTCTCCCGGGACGGGTTGACGACGCTGTCGACGACCATACGGCGCACATGGCCGGGGAAGAGGGTGCCGTAGACGGCACCGAGGTAGGTGCCGTAGGAGACGCCGAGGAAGTTGAGCTTCTTCTCGCCGAGCGCGGCGCGGATGACGTCGAGGTCGCGCGCGGTGTTCGGCGTGGTCATGTGCGGCAGCATGGCGCCGCTGCGCTCGTAGCAGCCCTCGGCGTACTCGCGGGCCAGCTTGCGCTGGGCGAGCTTGTCGGCCTCGGAGTCGGGCACCGGGTCCATCTTGGGCGCCTTGACGAACTCCTGCGGGTCGACGCAGGAGATGGGCGCGGACTTGCCGACGCCGCGCGGGTCGAAGCCCACGAAGTCATAGGCCTTGGCCACATTGGCCCAGAGGGGGTTCTTGGTGGTGACCCGGCGCGGGAAGCGCAGGCCGGAGCCGCCGGGGCCGCCCGGGTTGTAGACGAGCGCGCCCTGGCGCTCCGCCTTCGTCCCGGTGTTGGCTATCCGGTCCACGGCGAGTTTGATCTGCTTGCCGTAGGGCTTGGCGTAGTCGAGGGGCACGGTGACCCAGCCGCACTGGATCGGCTTCTCCAGCCCCCAGTCGGCGGGACAGTCCCGCCAGTCGATCCCGGTCTTCGCGGCCCGGGCGGCGGCGATCGCGACGCCCCGGTCCTCGCGGTCCTGCCGGTGGCCGGTGGCCGCGCCGGCGGTGGGTGCCGTGACGGCGCCGGCGATGAGGGTGGCCGCGACGATCGTGCCGGCCGAACCGAGCGCCAGGGTCCGGCTCTTCGCTCTCGTGTCCCTCAAGGGGGACCTCCCCGTACATGGTGACGAATGGGTACGGGGATCCTCGCGGCTGCGCGGCACCTGAGGACAGGGGGCGTTGACCTTCTTTGCCAATCCGATAAGCGGATAGGGATATCCCGCTATCCGGATGGGGATATCCCTCTGACGGCCTGTCAGCCCAGCGACGCCAGTGCCTCGTCCAGCATCCGGCGCAGCACCCGCCCGTCCGCCGCCACCGCCGTCACCAGCACGGCGGGCCCGGCCAGCGGCATCACGGCGGCGCTCTCCCCCAGCACCCGCGCCGTCACCGGCTGCGCCGAGAACTCCGGCCGGACAACGACGAGTTGGCCGACGGCCCGATGGCCCGCGAGTACGGCGGGACCGTCCCAGCCGCCCGGGGCGCCGGGACCGCAGGCCAGCTCCTGGTCGAGGACGGTGCGCCCGGCGATCCGCACGGTCAGCCGGCTGCCGAGCCGTCCGGGCTCCTCGCCGGTGCGCCCGAGCACCTGCTCCTCGCGCAGCACCAGCCGGGCCGTGGCACCGAGCTCGACGCGTGTCGTGACGTGCAGGTCGCTGCCCTGGGCGGAGATCAACTGCTCGGGCAGCCAGTGCAGTTCGGCCCCGTCGGCGACGGTGAGCCGTACGTCGTAGCGGGCCTCGCCCTTGGCCTGGCCCGGCAGCGCGATGGTGGCCGCGGCCGACCCGACGCGCAGCCGGGCCCCCTGCGCCACGTCCGCCGCCACGGTGAAGTGGTCCCCGCCGAGCGGCCCGCTCATGGCGCCGACGAGCATGACACGCGCCTCGGCACCGCTCCCCCGCGTCCGCCGCAGCGCCAGGGGGCCGTCGCTCTCCAGCACGGGCAGGGCGGTCCCGCCCCGGCCGTCGTCCCGGGCGAGGATCCGCGCGACGGCCCGCACCCCGGTCGTCCCGGTCATGCCGTCCACGCGGCGAGCTGCGCACGCACCCAGTCGGCGACGTCCCTCACCCCGGTCTCGCTCCTCAACGACTGGAAGACGACCGGCAGTTCGCCCCGCTGCGCCTTGGCGTCGGCGGCCATCCGGCCGAGGTCGGAGCCGACGTACGGCGCGAGGTCGGTCTTGTTGACGACGAGCAGGTCGGCGGTGGTCACACCGGGACCGCCCTTGCGGGGGATGTCGTCACCGCCGGCCACGTCGATCACGAAGATCTGCGCGTCGACGAGCCCCTTGGAGAAGGTCGCGGTGAGGTTGTCCCCACCCGACTCCACCAGGATGAGGTCCAGCGGCCCCACGGCGTCCTCCAGGTCCTCCACCGCCTCCAGGTTGGCGGAGATGTCGTCCCGGATCGCGGTGTGGGGGCAGGCGCCGGTCTCCACGGCGGTGATCCGCTCGGGCGGCAGCACGGCCTCCCGGAGCAGGAACTGGGCGTCCTCGCGGGTGTAGATGTCGTTGGTGACGACGGCCAGGGACAGCTCGTCCCGCAGGGCCCGGCAGAGCGCGGCGACAGTGGCCGTCTTGCCGGAGCCGACGGGGCCGCCGAGGCCGATCCGCAGGGCGCGGCGGCTGCCGTCGGGGCGCCGGGCGTCGGCGCTGAGGGCGGCGGGGCCGTCGTGGGGGTGGGAGTGGTCGAGGTGCATACGGGCGGCTCCAAAACTCTCTGGGTGGTGCCCTCGCTCTGGGCGGTGGCTCTTCAGCACGGACGGGGTTCATCCAGCCCGTCCGGCGTTCGAGGACGAGGCCGTTCAGGCCGACGGGGTCAGGGGCGAAGCCCCGGCGGGGTCAAGGGGCGAAGCCCCAAGGCGGGGTCAAGGGGCGGAGCCCCGGGCGGGGTCAAGGGGCAGAGCCCCGGGCTCTGGGTCAGCCTCCTGGCCCACCGATTCGCTCGGGTGGGTGGGCAAGAGACCCTCTACGACGCGAAGAGCCGCACAGGCCACGCCGCATGCACCTCCGCCCCGATCTCCAGCAGCGGAGCGGAAGCCGCGGGCAGCGCGTCGGCCCCCTCGTCGACCGCCCGCCGCGCCGCCTCCACCGCCCGATCCGCGACCAGGTCCATCTCCGGCGCCAGCCGCGCCAGCACGCCCGTCGCGTCGAAGGGATCCAGGCTCAGCAGCCGCACCGTCGCCGTCGCCGGGCCGCTGACGCTCTCGTACGCCGCGCAGTACGCGGCGTCGACCGGCCCCAGCCCGGCCGCCCGCGCCGCGAGCCCCAGCACCACCGGCTGATGCGCCCCCTTGGGAAACGCCCGGGCCACGGCATCGAGCTCCCCGGACGGCCAGGTCGCACGGGCGGCCCGCGTCAGCTGCCGCCCCAGCCTGCGCGCGGCGACGCGCAACGCGGGCGACGGCGTACGGGCGTCCGCGGCCGCGTCCAGCGCGACCGGGTCGATGCCCAGCGCCGCCGCCGTGGCCAGCGCCGCCGACACCAGCCCCGCCGTGTGCAGCCGCCCCCGGCAGAAGTCCGCGAGGCTCGCCGCCCCGGTGATCCGCCCGGCCTTGACCGCCGCCTCGGCCCCGCCGGAGTGCGCGTGCCCTCCGGCGGGAAAGCGGCCGTCGGCCAGGACGAGAAGTGCTGCTCGTGACATCAGAACACCCAGACGCCGTCAGAAGAGGAAGTACCGCTGTGCCATGGGCAGTTCGGCGGCCGGAGTGGCCTCGACCAGTTCCCCGTCGATGTGGACGGCGAAGCTATCGGGGTCGACGCGGACCTCGGGCCGCGCGTCGTTCTCCCGCATGTCCGCCTTGGTGACGCCCCGCGTCGACTCGATGGCCACGAACCGCTTCCCGAGCTCCAGCCGCTCCGGCAGCCCGTCCTCGAGGGCGAGCGGCGCCACGAAGTTGAACGAGTTGGACGCGGGCGCCCGTCCGATCGCCCCGTACATGGGGCGCGGCAGGATCGGCTGCGGGGTCGGGATGGAGGCGTTGGCGTCGCCCATCTGCGCGTACGCGATCTGCCCGCCCTTGATGACGAGCTGCGGCTTGACGCCGAAGAAGGCCGGCTCCCACAGCACCAGGTCGGCCAGCTTGCCGCTCTCGACGGAACCGATCTCCCCCGCCAGCCCCTGCGCGAGCGCCGGGTTGATCGTGTACTTGGCGACATAGCGGCGTACGCGGTGGTTGTCGGCGCGTCCGTCCCCCGGCAGTGCGCCCCTGCGCCGCTTCATCACATGGGCCGTCTGCCAGGTCCGCATGACGACCTCGCCCACCCGGCCCATGGCCTGCGAGTCGGAGGAGATGATCGAGATGGCGCCGAGGTCGTGCAGGATGTCCTCGGCCCCGATCGTGGACGGCCGGATCCGCGACTCGGCGAACGCCAGGTCTTCGGGCACCGCCGGGTTGAGGTGGTGGCACACCATCAGCATGTCGAGGTGTTCCTCGGCGGTGTTGACGGTGAACGGCCGGGTCGGGTTCGTCGAGCTGGGCAGCACGTGCGGCTCGGAGACCACGGTCATGATGTCCGGGGCGTGCCCGCCGCCCGCGCCCTCGGTGTGGTACGCGTGGATGCCGCGCCCCCCGATCGCGGCGAGGGTGTCACCGACGAAACCGGCCTCGTTGAGGGTGTCGGTGTGGATGGCGACCTGGATGCCGGTCCGCTCGGCGACCGTGAGCGAGGCGTCGATGACGGCCGGGGTCGAGCCCCAGTCCTCGTGCAGCTTCAGGCCGAGCGCGCCGCCCCGGATCTGCGACAGCATCGCCTCGTGGGAGACGGTGTTGCCCTTGCCGAGCAGGCCGATGTTGAGCGGGTAGGCCTCCATCGCCTCCAGCATCCGCGCCAGGTGCCAGGGGCCGGGCGTGACGGTGGTGGCCTTGGAGCCCTCGGCGGGGCCGGTGCCGCCGCCGACCAGCGTCGTGATGCCGGCCGACAGCGCCTCGTCGGCGATCTGCGGGCAGATGAAGTGGACGTGGGCGTCGATCGCGCCCGCCGTCAGGATCCGCCCATTACCGGCGATCACCTCGGTCTCCGGCCCGATCACCAGATCAGGATGCACGCCGTCCATCGTGTCCGGGTTGCCCGCCTTGCCGATCCCGGTGATCCGGCCGTCGCGGATGCCGACGTCGGCCTTGACGATGCCCCAGTGGTCGATGATCACCGCGCCGGTGATGACCGTGTCCGGGGTGCCCTCTGCGCGCGTAGCGCGCGCCTGGCCCATGGACTCGCGGATGACCTTGCCGCCGCCGAAGACGGCTTCGTCACCGGCGCGCCCGGGCCCGCCGGAACGGTCTTCCTCGATCTCGACCAGCAGATCGGTGTCGGCGAGCCGGATGCGGTCCCCGGTCGTCGGGCCGAACAGGTCTGCGTACGCGGTACGCGAGATCTCAGGCATCGAGGGCACCTCCGGTCTCGCCGCGCAGCCCCGGCACGATCCGGGCGCCGGTGAGCGGGACGAGTTCGACGTCGACGGGGATCCCGGGTTCGAAGCGGACGGCGGTGCCGGCGGCGACGTTCAGCCGCTTGCCGCGCGCGGCGGCGCGGTCGAACTCCAGACCGGGATTGGCCTCGGCGAAGTGGTAGTGGGAGCCGACCTGGACGGGCCGGTCGGCGGCGTTGAGGACGGTCAGCCGGGTGACCTCGCGGCCCTCGTTGTAGGCAATCGGGTCGTCGGCGAACAGGATCTCTCCGGGGATCACGGCGGCCTCCCCCGTCAGACGATCGGGTCGTGGACGGTGACGAGCTTGGTGCCGTCCGGGAAGGTGGCCTCCACCTGGACGTCGTGGATCATCTCCGGGACGCCCTCCATGACGTCGTCCCGGGTGAGCAGCCTGCGCCCGGAGGCCATGAGCTCGGCGACGGTACGGCCGTCACGCGCGCCCTCGAGGATGTGCGAGGTGATGAGGGCGACGGCCTCGGGGTGGTTGAGCTTGAGCCCACGGGCCCGGCGCTTCTCGGCCACGTCGGCCGCCACGTGGATCAGCAGCCTCTCTTGCTCGTGCGGGGTCAGTTGCACGTCCCACCTCACAGTCCTCGCTCCGGACCGTGCGGGGTCCGGTTGCCGCAGCCCCGGGGCAAAGTCCCTGGTGGCATGGATCGGCAGGCTAATTGGGCCGGGTTTCGGGCACGTTAACCGAGCTGTGATCCCTTCGGACCTCCGCACAGGCCCCGCACAGACCCCGCTCAGGCCTCCGTACGCGGGTCGCGCACGCTCATCAAGGCCCGCACTCCGTCCCGCAGGATCTCGGGCGGCATCTCACCGAACACCGCCATCTGCGCGGCGAAGCCCTGCGCGAGCGCGATCATCGCCCGTGCCATGGCGTCGGCGTCGGCGTCCTCGGCGATCAGGCCCGCGGCCTTGTAGCGCTCCACGACCCTGGCCCACGCGGCACGGACCCTGCCGTAGCCGGCGTGGATCGTGGCCGACAGGACGTCGCTGCGGGGCGCCTCGGTCCACACCTGGATCATCAGCCGGGGAAAGATCCACTCCCCGTCGTGCACGACGCCCGGCCGGGCCTCCTTCAGCCGGGCGAGGGTCCGGGGGATCAGCACGTCGGGCAGGGGCGGCGGGTTCTCCTCGGCCGCGCTCTCGTAGGTGCCGCCCACCACGTCGAGCACCTCGTCGACGATCGCGCCGATCAACTCCTCCTTGCCGCTGAAGTAGCGGTAGACGGCGCCCGCGGACAGGCCGACCTCCTTCAGCACGTCCTGCATGGACGTGGCGTGGAAGCCGTTGCGGGCGAAGCAGAGCGCGGCGCCGTCGAGGATCTGGCGGCGGCGGGCGTCGAGATGTTCCTGGGACACGCGGGCCATGGTCGACAACGTAGAACGAACATTCCTTCTTGACAAGACGGCATCCCGGGCGGACGGTGGAGGTACAGCGAAAACGAACGATCCTTCTTTTTGGATCGCGCATCTCCGAGGGAGACCCCATGTCCACCCCGTCCGCTACTCCGAAGAGGCCGGTCGCCCGCCGGCTGGTCGCGGTCGTCGTCCTCGTCCCCGTCCTCGCGGCGCTGGCCCTGTGGGCCTTCGCCTGGCCGGCCGCCCGCACCGCGCCCCGCGATCTGCCGCTCGGCGTGGCCGGGCCCGCCACAGCGGCGGCCCAGGTGGAGAAGCAACTGGAGCGGCGCGAGGGCGCCTTCGCGATCCACCGCTACGCCGACGAGGCCGCCGCCCGGGACGCCATCGAGGACCGGACGGTCTACGGCGCGGTCGTCGTCACCGACCGGGGCCCGAAGCTGCTCACCGCGTCGGCCGCGAGCCCGGTCGTCGCCCAGACGCTCCAGCAGGCCGTGGCCCAGCAGGCGGCGTCCGAGGGTGCGCGGGTCAGCACGGTCGACGTCGTGGCCGCCCCGGAGAACGACCCGCGCGGCGCGGTCCTGAACGCGAGCGTGCTGCCGCTCGCGCTGGCCGGTATCGCGGCGGGCTCGGTGGTCACGGTGCTGGGCCTGCGCGGCATGCGCGCCGTGGCGGCGCTGCTCGGCGCCTCCGCCCTGGCGGGTGTGGTCGCGGCGGCGGTCGCGCACAGCTGGCTCGACGTCCTGACGGGCGACTGGTGGGCGGAGGCCGCCGCGTTGGGGCTGTCGACGCTGGCCGTCGGCGGCGCCGTCGCCGGGCTCGCCGCCCTCGTCGGCACCGCGGGGCTCGGGATCGCGGCAGCCGTGGTGATGCTGTTCGGCAACCCGTTCTCCGGAGCCGCATCGGCTCCGCAGATGCTGCCGGAGCCGGCCGGCGCGATCGGCCAGTGGCTGCCGCCGGGGGCGGGCACGACCCTGCTGCGCTCGGTGGCGTACTTCGACGGCGCGGCGGCCACCGGCCCCGCCCTGACGCTGACCTGGTGGGCCGCCCTGGGCCTGGGCGCGGTGCTGCTCGGCAGCACCCTCAGCACGCGGGCGGCGAACCGTGCGGGCGCGGCCGACGAACGCAAGCTCGCACCCGTCGGCTGACCTGCGGCCCACAGAAAGCGACCGTGCGTCCCCGCTGTAGCGGACGGGGATGCGCGGTCTTTTCGTGTCGGCCCGTCAGGAGGGGTGGGGCCCCCGGTGCTGGGCCGCGATGCCGAAGCGCTGCTGTTCGCCGGGAGCGGACGCGACCTCCCGGACGGTGGAGACCGCGCTGATCACCTGCTCCTCCGCGGGCTCCTGCTGGTCTTCCAGTCGCCGCAGGTCATCGGCGGAGACGAGGGCGACGAGGGGCTTGCCGTGCCGGGTCACGACGACGCGTTCACCGCCGTACACCACGCGGTTGATCAGGTCGGCGAGCTCAGCCCTGGCTTGCGTCACCGGAATCTCGTAGGCCATACACCCATCATAACGTCATGTACGTCCTGTACATTTTTTACAGGGACAGTTCTGCCGGAGACAGTTCTGCCCGAGACAGCCCTGCCGGAAGGCAACTCCGCCGGACACACCTCCGCCGGAGACGGCACCGCCCGCGAGGAGGGGTTCGCCATGACCCGACCGTCCGCCCGCCACGTCCTGCCCGAGTTCACGGAGCGCACGGGCTTCGGGCAACGGACGATGGATCCGTACTCGAAGTTGATGGAGGAGCGGATCGTCATCCTCGGGACGCAGATCGACGAGACGTCGGCGAACGACGTGATGGCCCAGTTCATGTACCTCGAACACCAGGCCCCCGACCGGGACATCTCGCTCTACATCAACTCCCCCGGCGGCTCCTTCCACGCCATGGCGGCGATCTACGACACGATGCGGTACGTCACCTGCGACGTGGAGACGATCTGCCTGGGCCAGGCCGGCGCGAGCGCCTCGGTGCTGCTGGCGGCGGGCACGCCGGGCAAGCGATTCGTGCTGCCGGGCGCGCGTCTGGTGATCCATCAGCCCGAGGTGCCCGATCCGGTGCGCGGGCAGGCGAGCGATCTGGCGATCCAGGCCGACGAGCTGACGCGCATTCGGGCCCGCCTGGAGGAGATGCTCACGCGGCACACGGGCCGCTCGCGCGAGCAGGTCGGCGCGGACATCGAGCGGGACAAGGTCCTCGACGCCGAGGAAGCGGTGGAGTACGGCCTGGCCGACCGGATCGTCCCGAGCCGCAAAGCCACGCTCGCCCCGCCCACCGGGAGGTGAGCAGATGCTCCCACCCGAACTTCCGCCGCTGCCCGCGCTGACGCGCGCCGAGGCGGAGTTGATCGACCGTTACCTCGACGTCGTGGACCTGCTCGGCCGTATCAACCCGGCCCTGCCCGGCGACACCTACCGCGGACTGCGCGCCGCCCAGGCCCTGGTCGGCAAGGCGGTCGCCCTGCGGGACGCGCTGGCCGTGATGCACCAGCGGGGCGAGAGCGAACTGCACGCGGCCACGCTGGCCCGGGCGCTGCGGGTCCTGGACGGCGAACGGCGCACCGCCCGCGTCACCCTTCCTCCGGCCAACGGGATCTGACGCTCCCCCACCGGTCCGGACGCCCGCCCCATCGGCGAGGCGTCCGGGCCCGACTCCAAACGGACCGAACGACGTACCCCCTTTCGGAGTAGCCAGACCTACTGTTTTCGATCCGTCAGGCTTGCGCAACGCGCGTAGCTCACGGACGGAATGGGACATTCCGCCGCTGGTCCGAGCCCCCTCGGGCCCGTAGACAGCGACTCGAACACAACGCTGTCCACCCGAACGGGTGAGTGGTGAGTAACAACACAAATCCCCGGTTCCGTTGGGATTTTCGGACATCCATGAGTCAAGATCCGTGTCTGACGACAAGCCCCCGCCGCCGCGGCGGGGCGGTCCGGGCGGACGCCGAGTCCTGCCGCCGCCCGGATGACCGGTCGACAGGAGTGGATCGGCAGGAGTGGAGGACCCAAGCACGACGGGTCGCCGGAGCGTGAGTTCCGAGCAGCCCTTGGGGTGAAGCCGCAAGCTCGCTTGCGGCCGGGCTACTTCGCCAGCCCGAATCCGACAGGTCATCCTTCACAGGCGGCTGACGAAGGGTTGCGCATGACTGCGCTCAATCGTGTCCCGTCGCTGATGGCCCGAGCCGGTACGGCTTCGGCCCTGACCATCGCCGCCGTGGGCGGCTCGATCGTGGCTCCCGGATTCACCTCCGAGGCCCAGGCCGCCTCACCGGCGACCAAGGCGCTCCAGATCGCTGCCTCGAAGAAGGGCTCGCCCTACAAGTGGGGCGCCGCCGGACCGCACAGGTTCGACTGCTCGGGGCTCACGCTGTACTCGTTCAAGAAGGCGGGCAAGAAGCTGCCGCGTACGGCGGCCCAGCAGTACAACAAGACGCGCCACATCTCCGCCAAGAACCGCAAGGCGGGAGACCTGGTGTTCTTCCACTCGGGTCGCAACGTCTACCACGTCGGCATCTACGCGGGTAAGGGCAGGATCTGGCACTCCCCGAAGACCGGGGACGTGGTGCGGCTGCAGAAGATCTGGACCAAGAGCGTCTGGTACGGCCGGGTCAAGTGATCCGCGCGGGCGGCGGCGTCTCGGGGTGCCGCCGCCCCGCCGGGGCGTGATTCGGGCTCAGGTGGCTACTCGTGCCCCCATGGCCGAGCACCGTCCCTGCACCGCACGCAACGAGACGCCGCTGGAACGCGCCGACCGCAACTTCGTGGAACTGCTCCAGGAGCTGCGCGTCACCCAGACGGGCGTACAGATCCTGTTCGCCTTCCTGCTGTCACTCGCCTTCACGTCACGCTTCGAGTCCCTCGACACGGTCCAGCGCGTCACGTACGTCACGGCCCTCCTGCTGGCCGTCCTCGCCGCCGCGCTGTTCACCGCGCCGGCCGCGCTGCACCGCTCCCTGTTCCAGAAGGGCGCGAAGCCGCGCATCGTGCAGGTCTCCTCACGGCTCGCCACCATCGGCCTGGTGGTGCTGGTCTTCGCGTTCAGCGGATCGGTCACGCTGGTCGTGGACGTGACGACCGGCCGGGCCGGTGGACTCGCCGCGGGCGCGGCGACCTTCCTCGTCTGTGCCGGCCTGTGGGGGCTGCTTCCCCGGCTCGTGCGCCGCGCGGGCCTGGCCGACGCGGCCCACGACACTTCCCAGGGCCCGGATCCGGTCCAGGACGCCGTCAGGGCGCCGCACCCAGCGGTTCGAGGAGGAGAACGGCGCCCAGAGCCGTCAGTGCGGTACCGGTGACGCCCTCGACGACCCGAGCGGCGCGCGGTCCGCGCAGCCACCGGCCGAGGCGGTCCACCAGCAGGGCCACGGCCGGGAACCACACCAGGGCGAGCACGACCACGATCAGCGCGAGCAGCAGCGTCCGGGGCAGCGCGGGACTGCCCGCGGGCACGAACTGCGGCAGCAGGCTGAGGAACGTGATGGGCGCCTTGGGGTTGAGCGCGTTCGTCACGAAGCCCTGCCGCAGCGGGCGCAGGGCGGACCTGCCGTCGTCCTCGACGGCCGCGCTCCGCGGCTGCCGCAGCGCCCACAGGGTCCGTACGCCCAGGTACAGCACATAGGCACCGCCCAGCAGTTGCAGCGCGCGGAACAGTGCCGGGACGGCGGCCAGCACCGCGGCGACCCCCGCCACCGCGAGCGCCGTGTGCAGGAGCAGCCCGGCCGCGATGCCGAGCGCGCACGCGACACCGGCCCGGCGCGACACCAGCGCGTTGCGCACGACGACGGTGAAATCGGCGCCCGGCATGGCGACCATGCCCGCGGCGACCCCGGTGAAGGCGATGAGCTGTGCGTCCATGCGACCAGCCTGCCGGGCCCGGGCCTTCAGCAGGTATGTCGAATAAGCTCCGTGAGCCTTAAGCAGTGCTTTACGCCTCCGGAGGACGAGACATGTACGACCCGACCCGGCTCGCCGCGCTGGTCGCCGTCGCCGAGGCCGGTTCGATCACGCGGGCCGCCGAGCGGCTCGGTTACACTCCGCCCGCGCTCTCCCAGCAACTGGCCAAGCTGGAACGGGAGGCGGGCACGGCCCTGCTGGTCCGGCATCACCGCGGGGCGCGGCTCACGGGCGCGGGCGAACTGCTGGTGGCGCGGGCCCGCCGCGTCCTCGACGAACTGGAGCAGGCCCGGCACGAACTGGCGCGGCTGACCGGCCTCACGGGAGGCACCCTCCGGCTCGGCACCTTTCAGACGGCGGGCATCCATCTGCTGCCGCCGGTGCTCAGCGCGTTTCACCGGGCGTATCCGGATGTGGCGCTGACCGTCGCGGACTACGAACCGCCGACCGGTGTCGCCGCGGTCGCCGCCGGTGAGATCGACCTGGCGCTGACGCACACGTACGAACCCGCCGATCCGGTCCGGCTGCCCGGAGCGGTCCGTGCGGAACCTGTCCTCGTCGAGGAGCTGGTCCTGGTGACCGCCCCGGGGCACGCCCTCACCAGCGGTACGTCACGGCTGCCGCTGGCGGAGCTCGCCGGGCAGCCGCTGATCAGCATGGCGCCGGACCATCCGGCCCGGCAGGGCGTCGAGGCGGCCCTGGCCAGCGCCGGGGCCACCCCGTCGGTGGTGGTCGCGACGCCCGGATACGCCCTGGTGTGCGCGCTGGTCAGCGCGGGGCTCGGGGTCGGTGTCGTACCGGAGATGGTGGCGCGGACGGCGGCCACCCCGGTCGGGACGCGCCCGCTGGAGCCGGGAGAGCTGCGCCGCACCATCTCGGTCGTGCACCGCGCGGACGAGGCGGCACCGGCCGCCGACGCGTTCCGGGCGCTGCTGCGCGGCGCGTTCGGCCGCGCCCGGCGGACCCACCAGGGGTGAGATCCACCGGATTCGCCAGGTTGACCGGGCTTACGACTCCTGCTGGCCCGCCGCCGGTACCGGTGCCGTCGGCAGGGTCCACGGCAGTTCGACGGAGACCGTCTTGCCGCCCGACCGGGTGGGGCGGATGCGCAGTCTGCCGCCGCATTCCGCGGTCAGGCACCGGATGATCACCATGCCCCGACCGTTGTCCTGCTGGACTGCGGCGGGCAGCCGCTTGGGAAAGCGCGGGTGGCTGTCGGTCACGCCGATGCGCAGCTGCTCGTCACGGTCGAGGGCGACGTCCACCGTGAAGGTCGGCGACTGGCCGAAGGTGTGCTGGACGGCGTTGGTGGCGAGTTCGGAGATGATGAGCCGGACGGTGTCGGACACTTCCGTGTCCGCCGGCATGCCCCACTCCGCCAGCGTGCCCACCACATAGGCGCGGGCGGCGGAGACCGAGGCGGGATCGCTCGGCAGAGTGACGGAGGCTTCCAAATGGTCTGCCATGGCGACGTCGTCCCTTTCCCCCGGGACCGCAGTCCGACACGGAGACGGATGGTTCGAGTACGGTCCCGGACTGGTGCTTCGCCCGCCAGACTGCCATCACCACCCCGGCGAAGGACGGCGATCCACCAAGATATGCATATATCTGTCGCTCAAAGCGGTGAACTCTACGACGGAAGACCGTATTTGGGCGCCTCGGAAGGAGTAAGGAGAAGCCCATGCAGCACGGTCCCGCGGTGCGCCGCCGGAAGCTGGGCGCCGAACTGCGCGCGCTGCGCACCTCAGCGGGGCTCACCAGTGGTGAGGCCGCCCGGCTGGTGGGCTGGCACCAGTCGAAAGTCAGCCGGATCGAGACCGGCACGAGCGGGGTGAAACCGGCCGATGTGCGGTTACTCCTCGACGCCTACGGCGTGGTCGAGACCCAACTGCGGGAGTTGCTGCTGGTGTTGGCGGGGTCGGAGGACCCCGGCGGCCGGCACCACTGGTGGCACGCCTACCGCGGGGTCCTGCCGCCGACCTACCGCGACTTCATCAGCCTGGAGTCCCAGGCCGGCGCGATGCGCACGCTGGAGACCACCGTCGTCCCCGGGCTGTTGCAGACGCCCGAGTACGCACGGGCGGTGACGCGGGCCGCCGTGGAGGGCCTGTCGGAGGAACGGCTCGACACCCTGGTCGAGGTACGGCTGGCCCGGCAGGACGTGCTGCGCGCCGATCCGCCGCTGGAACTGAACGCCGTCCTGGACGAGGCGGTGCTGCGCCGGGAGGTCGGCGGGCCCGGTGTGATGGCCCGGCAGCTGACGCGGCTGGTCGAGGAGGCGCAGCTGCCCCACGTACGGCTCCAGGTCCTGCCGTTCGCCGCCGGGGCGCACATCGGAGTCACAGGGCCTTTCGTAATTTTGTCATTTCCGCACACTTCTGATCTGGACGTTGTTGTTCTCGACCACTTGACGAGTAGCCTCTATCTCGAACGGAAAGAAGACCTCCAGGCCTACACGGAGGCCTTCAACGCCCTTCAGATCCACGCCCTTTCGCCCGAGGAATCGTTGGATTTCATCGCCGGGATAGCTGCCGGCGCGTAAGGAGGCACCATGCGTGCATTGCCTCGGACCATCCCCTCCAGCACCGATCTGCCCGACGTGCGGTGGCTGCGCAGCAGCTACAGCACCGGCGCGAACAACTGCGTAGAGACGGCCCGTCCGGCCTCCGGCCCCTGGGCCGGGCTGCTCGCCGTGCGGGACTCCAAGGACCCGGCCGGGCCCGCGCTGCTCTTCTCCCCCGGGAGCTGGACGCGGTTCACGGCCGCGCTCCGGTGATCCCTGACCTGTCCCTCAGCCGACCTGTCCCTCACCCGCGACGCACGGCCGTGCACGCCGACTCATGGCCGCGTTTCGCCGATCACCCGTACGGCGCGTTCGATCTGCTCCCCGGAGAGGTCGCCACGGGCGGTCAACCTCAGCCGTGAGATGCCGTCGGGCACGGAAGGAGGACGGAAGCAGCCCACGGCCAGTCCGGCCGCCCGGCAGTCGGCCGCCCACCGCACGGCTCCCTCCGGGGAGGGCGCGCGCACGGAGACGACCGCGGCGTCCGGACGGACCGCCTCCAGGCCGGCGGCCGTCAGGCGGGTGTGCAGCTCGCCCGCCACGGCCCGCGCTCGCGCCGCACGCTGCGGTTCGCGGCGCAGCAGCCTCAGTGCCGCCAGGGCCGCCCCCGCCGCGCCGGGGGCGAGGCCCGTGTCGAAGATGAAGGTCCGGGCCGCGTTGACCAGGTGGTCGATGACCCGGGCGGGGCCGAGGACGGCTCCGCCCTGGCTGCCGAGCGACTTGGACAGCGTGACCGTCACGACGACGTCGTCGGCGCCCGCGAGTCCCGCCGCGTGCGGGGCTCCGCGGCCGCCGTCGCCGAGCACACCCAGGCCGTGGGCGTCGTCGACCACCAGCCCCGCGCCGTGCTCCCGGCATGCCTCGGCGAGCTCGGCGAGCGGGGCCGCGTCGCCGTCGACCGAGAAGACCGTGTCGGACACGGCGATCGCGGGCCCGTCGTGCGTCCGCAGCGCCTTGCGCACGGCGTCCGGGTCGGCGTGCGCCACGACCTGCGTGGTGCCCCGGGCCAGCCGGCAGCCGTCGATCAGCGAGGCGTGGTTGCCCGCGTCGGAGACGATCAGCGAGCCGTGCGGGGCCAGCGCGGTGACCGCGGCGAGGTTGGCCGCGTAGCCGGAGGAGAAGACGAGGGCCGCTTCGAAGCCGCAGAAATCGGCCAGTTCGCGTTCCAGCTCGGTGTGCAGCTCGGTGGTGCCGGTGACGAGCCGGGAGCCGGTCGCGCCGCCGCCCCAGGTCCGCGCGGCCCGCGCGGCACCCTCGGTGACCTCCGGGTGACGGGCCAGGCCCAGGTAGTCGTTGCTCGCGAGATCGAGGAGCGGCGCGTCGGCCGGGCGCGGGCGCAGGGTCCGTACGAGACCCGCGCGGCGGCGCAGTTCCGCCTGCTCGTCGATCCAGCCGAACACCATGGGTCCTCCGGGGGAATTTGTAGGCAGTGCACAGACACTAGCGGCCCGGCCCGCAGGCCAGGATGTGGCGATACCCACACGTCGAAGCGCCTCTGTTGTGCGAAGTCTCCTTGGCCCGGGGCGGCTCCGTACGACAGGATCAGCTCCCATGGACCTGCTGAACACGCTGGTGGACAAGGGGCTGCGGCGCGAGACGCCGACCCGCGAGGAGGCGCTGGCCGTCCTCGCCACGCCCGACGACGACCTGCTCGATGTGGTGGCCGCGGCCGGAAAGGTGCGCCGGCACTGGTTCGGCCGACGGGTGAAACTCAACTATCTCGTCAACCTCAAGTCCGGCCTGTGCCCGGAGGACTGCTCCTACTGCTCCCAGCGGCTCGGCTCCAAGGCCGGGATCCTGAAGTACACCTGGCTGAAACCCGACCAGGCCTCCCAGGCCGCGGCCGCCGGTGTGGCCGGGGGTGCCAAGCGGGTGTGTCTGGTGGCCAGCGGACGGGGGCCGACCGACCGGGACGTCGACCGGGTCTCCGAGACCATCAAGACGATCAAGGAGCAGAACGAGGGCGTCGAGGTGTGCGCCTGTCTGGGGCTGCTCTCCGACGGCCAGGCGGAGCGGCTGCGCGAGGCGGGCGCCGACGCCTACAACCACAACCTGAACACGTCCGAGGCGACGTACGGGGACATCACCACCACCCACACCTACGCCGACCGGGTGGACACCGTCCAGAAGGCGCACGCGGCGGGCCTGTCCGCCTGCTCGGGTCTGATCGCCGGGATGGGCGAGACGGACGAGGACCTGGTGGACGTGGTCTTCGCGCTGCGCGAGCTGGACCCGGACTCGGTTCCGGTCAACTTCCTGATCCCGTTCGAGGGCACCCCGCTGGCCAAGGAGTGGCACCTGACCCCGCAGCGCTGCCTGCGGATCCTGGCGATGGTCCGGTTCGTGTGCCCGGACGTCGAGGTGCGCATCGCGGGCGGCCGTGAGGTCCATCTGCGCTCCATGCAGCCGCTCGCCCTGCACCTGGCCAACTCGATCTTCCTCGGTGACTACCTCACCAGCGAGGGCCAGGCGGGCAGGGCCGACCTGGAGATGATCGCGGACGCCGGGTTCGAGGTGGAGGGCACCGACCAGGTGACGCTGCCGGAGCACCGCACCTCCGGGGGCTGCCACGAGGGCGGCGGGTGCGGCTCCGAGGAGGGCGGCAAAGTCTGCGGTTCCGCACCTGCTCCGCGGGTCGACGAGCCCAGGCCCGACCTGGTCGCCGTCCGCCGCCGGGGCGCCGGAACGGATATCGCGCCCAATGCCTGAGCTGAGCGTGCCGGAGCTGCTGGAGCTCGACCGTCGGCACGTGTGGCATCCGTACGGCCCCATGCCCGGTCGTCAGGAGCCGCTCGTCGTGGAGGCGGCGAGCGGGGTGCGGCTGAAGCTGGCCGACGGCTCGGGCGAGCTGGTCGACGGCATGTCCTCCTGGTGGTCGGCGATCCACGGCTACAACCACCCGGTGCTGAACGAGGCCGCGCGCGAGCAGCTGGCGCGGATGAGCCACGTGATGTTCGGCGGGCTCACCCACGAGCCCGCCGTACGCCTGGCGAAGCTCCTTGTCGACATGTCGCCCGAGGGTCTGGAGCACGTCTTCCTCGCCGACTCCGGGTCGGTGTCGGTCGAGGTCGCGGTCAAGATGTGCCTGCAGTACTGGCGCTCGCTGGACCGTCCGGGCAAGCAACGGCTGCTGACCTGGCGCGGCGGCTACCACGGCGACACCTGGCAGCCGATGTCGGTGTGCGACCCCGAGGGCGGCATGCACGAGCTGTGGACCGGGGTGCTCCAGCGCCAGGTGTTCGCGGACCCGCCGCCGGCGCGGTACGAGGAGTCGTACGCCGATCATCTGCGGTCGCTGATCGAGCGGCACGCCGACGAGCTGGCAGCGGTGATCGTGGAGCCGGTGGTGCAGGGCGCGGGCGGGATGCGGTTCCACTCCCCCGCCTATCTGCGGGTGCTGCGCGAGGCGTGCGACGCCCACGGCGTGCTGCTGGTCTTCGACGAGATCGCGACCGGATTCGGGCGCACGGGCGCGCTGTTCGCGGCGGAGCACGCCGCCGTGACGCCCGATGTGATGTGCGTGGGCAAGGCACTGACCGGCGGCTATGTGACCATGGCGGCGACGCTGTGCACCTCCCGGGTGGCCGACGGCATCTCGCGGGGCGAGGTGCCGGTGCTCGCCCACGGGCCGACCTTCATGGGCAACCCGCTGGCGGCGGCCGTCGCCTGCGCCTCGATCGAGCTGCTCCTCGGGCAGGACTGGCTCGCGGAGGTCAAGCGGATCGAGGCCGGGCTGCGGGAGGGCCTGTCGGCGGCCTCGGGCCTCCCCGGGGTGAAGGACGTACGGGTCCTCGGCGCCATCGGGGTCGTGCAGCTCGACCACGCGGTCGACATGGCGGCGGCGACCCGGGCCGCCGTCCGGGAGGGCGTGTGGCTGCGGCCGTTCCGCGACCTGATCTACACGATGCCGCCGTACGTCACGGGCGACGCGGACGTGGCGCGAATCGCGCGCGCGGTGTGCGCGGCGGCGCGGGAGGGATGACATGCCGGTACTGGTGATCACGGGCACGGGTACGGAGGTCGGCAAGACGGTCGTGACGGCCGCCGTCGCCGCGACGGCGCTGGCGGCCGGCCGGTCCGTGGCCGTGCTGAAGGCCGCGCAGACGGGTGTACGGCCGGACGAGCCCGGGGACGCCGCCGAGGTCGCGCGGCTCGCGGGTGCCGTGACGACGGCCGAACTCGCCCGGTACCCCGAGCCGTTGGCGCCGGCCACGGCCGCCCGCCGGGCCGGTCGCGCGCCGGTGCACCCGCACGAGGTCGCGGAGGCCGCCGCCAAGCTGGCCACCGAGCACGACCTCGTGCTCGTCGAGGGCGCGGGCGGACTGCTCGTACGGTTCGACGCGGCGGGCGGCACGCTGGCGGACGCGGCGCAGCTGCTGTCGGCGCCGGTCCTGGTGGTGGCGACCGCGGGGCTCGGCACGCTGAACACGACGGAGCTGACGGCACGTGAGCTCCGCTCCCGGGGGCTGGAGTCGCCCGGGATCGTGATCGGCAGCTGGCCCGCCGAGCCCGACCTCGCCTCACGCTGCAACCTGGTGGATCTGCCGGACGTGGCCGGGACACCCCTGCTCGGCGCCGTGCCCGCCGGGGTGGCGGCCCTCGACCCGGCCGAGTTCCGGGCGGCGGCTCCGCACTGGCTGGCACCGCGGCTCGACGGCACATGGGACGCGGAGGCGTTCCGCGTACGGCAGGCACCCTGACGGTCCGGGCGTGCACGGCGGGGGTGCGTGGGGTCCGTACGGGGGACAATCACCCTGAGGCCCGTCCTGCCGAGGAGGTTCCCATGCCGCTGCGGTCTGCCGGGAGGGCGCGGGATGCCGTGCACCACCCCCTGTTCGCCCGCTACTACGCCCGGGTCAGCGTGGCCGCCGAGACCAGAGCCGGCATGGCTGGGGTGCGGGACCGGCTGCTCGCCGGGCTGTCGGGGCGGGTGATCGAGGTCGGCGCCGGCAACGGCCTGAACTTCGCGCACTACCCGGGCACCGTCTCCGAGGTCGTCGCCATCGAACCGGAGCGGATGCTGCGGAAGTTGGCGGTGGAGGCGGCCCTGCGGGCGGAGGTGCCGGTGGACGTGGCGCCGGGTGCGGCGGAGGCGCTGCCGGTCAAAAGCGAGGCCTTCGACGCGGCGGTGGTCTCGCTGGTGCTGTGCAGTGTGCGGGACGTGCCGCGGGCGCTCGGGGAGCTGCGGCGTGTGCTGCGGCCGGGCGGCGAGGTGCGGTTCTTCGAGCACGGCGTGGGCGGCGGCCGGGCGATGACACTCACCCAGCGCGCGCTGGACCGGACGCTGTGGCCGGTGCTGAACGGCGGCTGCCACTTGTCCCGGGACCCGGTCGCGGCGCTGCGGGAGGCCGGGTTCGAACTCGGCCCCTACCGGCGGACGCTGATGCCGGAGAAGGGGCCGAGGCTGCCCACCTCGTACTGCGTGCTGGGCACCGCGTGGCGGCCCGGGCCGGAGTAGCTCACAGGCTCCACTGGCGCAGTTCTTCCGCGATGTCGTACACCGACGCCTCACCGCTGCTGACCAGCCGGGCCAGGTCGCGGACCTGCTCGGGCGAGGTGGTGACCTTCAGGCCGCTGGCGACGAGGTAGGCGTACGCGACGGCGGAGGCGAACAGGGCGTTGGAGCGTTCCAGCGCGGGCACGTGGACGAGGAGCTGGAGCAGCGCGGCGGCACGCGCGTGCGGGCTGTCGTAGACGGGGACGTCGAATATCTCGGCCTGGTGGCGTGCGACGGCGGCGACGAGGGCGCCCCAGTCGGTGACCTGGGGGTCTCCGGGCGTCCGCTGTTCGGCGAGCATGAGCAGCCAGGCGAGGTCGATTCTGAGGTTGTTCAACGGATCAGCGGCGCGGCTCGCCGACCTCCTCGGCGAACACCTTCTCGTACTGCTTCATGAAGTCGGCGGCGGCCTCCACGAAGGTGTGGCCGGCTTCCCCGGTGTCCTGCCGGACCAGCTCCTCGATGTAGCGGTTGACGCTCATGCCGCGCGCCAGGGCGCGTTCGCGGGCCGCGCGGGCGGTCTCCTCGTCCACGCGCACGTTCAGCTGGGTCTTCGCCATACCTCGACGCTAGCGTCGAGACGCTAGCACCGGCAAGGGGCTCGCCCGGTCGGTGAAGCGTGTCCCTTACACCGGTATCGGGGGCCCGACCTGGGGTGGAGACGCACCCGGGACCCACGGGGGATACCAGGTGTGGGACGGATCACATTACCCTCGGCCGGGACGAGGAAGTCCGTACGTCCATCCCGAGGAGGCGGCCTTGTCCACACCTGCTGCGGAGCACGCCCCGGGCCTCGGGTCGGCCGACGGGACCGCGGCCCGCGCCCGCGGTCTGACCAAGGCGTACGGCTCGGGCGAGACGGCGGTGCTCGCCCTGGACTCGGTGGACGTGGACATCGCGCGCGGCCGTTTCACCGCGGTGATGGGGCCGTCGGGCTCGGGGAAGTCCACGCTGATGCACTGCCTGGCGGGGCTCGACACGGTCTCGGCCGGGCGGGTGTGGATCGGCGACACCGAGATCACGGGTCTGAGGGAACGCGAGCTGACCCGGCTGCGGCGGGACCGGGTCGGTTTCATGTTCCAGTCGTTCAACCTCATCCCGACCCTGAACGCGCTGGAGAACATCACCCTGCCCATGGACATCGCGGGCAAGAAACCCGACGAGAAGTGGCTGGACGAGGTCATCGACACGCTCGGCCTCAGGGACCGCCTGGGGCACCGGCCGTCGCAGTTGTCCGGCGGGCAGCAGCAGCGCGTGGCGTGCGCGCGGGCGCTGGCCTCCCGGCCCGAGCTGATCTTCGCGGACGAGCCGACCGGCAACCTCGACTCACGCGCCGGGCTGGAGGTCCTCGGCATCCTGCGCGAAGCCGTGGACACCCTCGGGCAGACGGTCGTCATGGTCACCCACGACCCGGGCGCCGCAGCCCACTCCGACCTGGTGCTCTTCCTCGCGGACGGCCGGATCGTCGACGAGATGCGCCGGCCCACGGCGGAGTCGGTGCTGGAGCGGATGAAGCGGTTCGACGTGATCCGCGTCCAGGCCGACGACGGCGGCCCGGCACCCGGAGCCGTCCCGGCGGACAGACCGTCACCCGAGGAGAACTGACCCCGTGCTGAAGGCGACACTCAGGAGCTTCCTCGCGCACAAGGGACGCCTGCTGCTGTCCGCGCTGGCCGTCATCCTGTCCGTGGCGTTCGTCGCGGGAAGCCTGATCTTCTCCGACACGGTCAGCCGCACCTTCGACCGGCTGTTCGCCTCGACCGCCGCCGACGTCACCGTCACCCCCAAGGAGACCCTCGACGAGGCGGTGCCCTCCGGGGCGACGGCCACGCTCCCGGCCGCGCTGGCGGACCGTGTGGCGCGGGTGGACGGGGTGGCCGCCGCGCGCGTGGACGCGGAGACGCGGAACATCACGGTCGTCGACGACGAGAACCAGCCCGTCGGCCCGACCACCGGCGCCCCCACCATCGGCACCAACTGGAACCCGACCGAACGCAGCCCCGTGGAGCTCACCTCCGGTCACGCCCCGCGCGGCCCGGCCGAGGCGCTGATCGACTCCGAGACCGCCGACCGCAGGAACGTACGCGTCGGCGACGCCCTCACCGTCATCGCGGCGCCCGGCTCGTTCAAGGTCGAGGTCGTCGGCATCGTCACGTTCACCACGACCAACCCGGGCGCGGCCCTGCTGTTCCTCGACACGCCGACCGCGCAGGCCAAGCTGCTGGGCGACCCCGGGGCCGCCACCGGTATCTCCGTCGACGCGGCCGACGATGTCACCGACGACCAGCTCAAGCAGCGCGTCGCCGCCGCGCTCGGCGCGAACGCCTACGACTACCGCACGGCCGCCGAGCAGGCCGAGTCGGACGTCGAACAGCTGGGCGGATTCCTCGACATCATCAAGTACGTCATGCTCGGCTTCGCCGGGATCGCCGTCCTCGTCGGCGTGTTCCTGATCGTCAACACCTTCTCCATGCTGATCGCGCAGCGGACCCGCGAGCTGGGGCTGCTGCGCGCGCTGGGCGCCGACCGGCGCCAGGTGCGCCGCTCGGTCCTCACCGAGGCGCTGCTGCTCGGCCTGTTCGGCTCCACGGTGGGACTGGCCGCGGGCATCGGGCTCGCCGCCGGGCTCATCGAGCTGATGGGCCTGCTCGGCATGAACATCAAGGCCACCGAGATGGTCATCGGCTGGGCGACCCCGGTCGCGGCGTACCTCGTCGGGGTCGGTGTCACCTTCGTCGCCGCGTATCTGCCGGCCCGGCGCGCGGCGGGTGTCTCGCCGATGGCCGCCCTGGCGGACGCCGAGGTGGCGGGGGTGGGACGGCCGCTGCGGCTGCGGGCGGTGGTGGGCGCGGTCGTCGGGGCGGCGGGCGCGGCGGCCCTCGTGGGGTGCGTGGTGTCGTCGCAGACGTCGGCGGCGGCGTCCCTGCTGGGCCTGGGCGTCGTCCTGACGCTGATCGCGACGGTCATCGCGGGCCCGCTGCTGGTCCGTCCCGTGATCCGGGTGCTGGGCGGTGCCTTCCCGGCGTTGTTCGGTTCGGTCGGCCGGATGAGCCAGCGCAACGCCCTGCGCAACCCCCGCCGCACCGGAGCCACCGCGGCCGCCTTGATGGTGGGTCTCGCCCTGGTCGGCGGGATGTCGGTGGCGAGCGCCTCGATGACCGAGTCGTTCGACCAGCAGATCGACAAGACCCTCGGCGCCGACTTCGTGATCCAGAACAGCAACTTCGTGCCCTTCCCGCGGGAGGTCACGGACGCGGTGCGGGACACCGAGGGCGTCGGGCTCGTCGTACGGTCGAGGTTCGCGCCGGTCGCGGTCCGGCTCCCGGACGGCGACCGGGTGAAGACGACCGCCGCCGGCTACGACCCGCGGCTGGACGACGTCGCCAACATCACCTACGCGCGGGGCGACAGCGCGGCGGCGCTCGCGGACGGGCGTCTCGCGATGGACCGGGACTTCGCGCGGGACCACGGGGTGCGCGTCGGCACGGTGGTACCCGTCGAGTTCCAGGGCGGGCGCCGGGCCGAGCTGACGGTGAGCGCCCTCACCGACCAGGAGTCCGCCGAGGGGTTCCGGCAGCAGGGCGGGCTGTACTTCGGCCTCGCCACGCTGGAGCGGTACGCGCCGGGCGGGCAGGACTCCGTGCTGTACGTCAACGCCGCGCCCGGCACGGACCCGGACGATCTGCGCGCCGCCCTGGACCGCACCCTCGACCGGTATCCGCAGGTGCAGGTGAGGGACCTCGCCGACTACAAGGACCTGGTGCACGACCAGATCGCCGTCCTGCTGTACCTCGTCTACGCGCTGCTGGGGCTGGCGATCATCATCGCGGTGCTCGGCGTGGTCAACACCCTGGCGCTGTCGGTGGTGGAACGCACCCGGGAGATCGGTCTGCTGCGGGCGATCGGGCTCGCGCGGCGGCAGTTGCGCCGGATGATCCGGCTGGAGTCGGTGGTCATCGCGGTGTTCGGCGCGGTCCTGGGGCTCGCGCTGGGGCTGGTGTGGGGGGTGTGCACCCAGCAGGTGCTGGCGTTGCAGGGCATGACGGCGCTCGCGATCCCGTGGGGCACGATCGTCGCCGTCGTCGTCGGCTCGGCGGTGGTGGGCGTCGTCGCGGCGCTGCTGCCGGCGTTGCGTGCCTCCCGCATGAACGTGCTGGCGGCCATCGCGCACGAGTGATTGACTCCTCTGTGGCCTCAAGTCGCTTGCCCGTGAGGAGAGTTCCTGCCGCGCCCGTTCCGCTTCGGTGGTGGGGCTGCTGGCCGTCAACCTCATGAGCCCCGCCCCGGCGGACGAGTGGCGTGCGAAGTGCCGCCGGGCCGAGGAACTCGGCTACGACGTGATCCTCGTCCCCGACCATCTGGGCATGCCGGCGCCGTTCCCGGCGCTGGTGGCGGCGGCCGAGGCCACCGAACGCCCCCGGCTGGGGACCTTCGTGCTCAACGCGGGCTTCTGGAATCCTGCCCTGCTGGCCCGTGAGGTGGCGACGACGGACGCGCTGACGGGCGGGCGCCTCGAACTCGGGCTCGGCACCGGCTACGTCCGGGCCGAGCACGACACCGCCGGACTGCCCTTCGGGTCGCCGCGCGAACGGGTCGAGCATCTCCGGCGGACCGTCGAGGATTTGGACCGGTTGCTGACGTCCAAGGAGCACCGGCCGCGGCCGGTGCAGAAGCCGCGGGTGCCGCTGCTGATCGGCGCCAACGGCGACCGGATGCTCGAACTGACCGCCGAGCACGCCGACATAGCCGCCTTCACCGGCGCGCGATCGGTGCCCGGGAGCACCACCGGGCAGCTGACGGCGATCAGCGCGGAGGAACTCGACGAGCGCGTGGGGCGGTACCAGGAGCTGGCGGCGGGCCTATCTGACCGTCCTGGAGCCGTCCATGGAGGCCTTCGGGCCGGTCATCGAACGGCTCCGCGGCGCCTGACCGTCCGTATCCCGGAAATGCCGGGTCGTGGCAAGCGGCGCGTGATGGGATCACCGCATGACCGACGTGCGCATACGGGCCGCGGTGCCCGAGGACCTGGACGCCGTGCTGGCCTTCTGGAAGACGGCCGCCGAGGGGACGAGCATCAGTGACGACCGGGACGGGGTGGAGCGGCTCGTCGCCCGCGACCCCGAGGCGCTGATCCTCGCCGAGAACGGCGGCGAGCTGGTGGGCACGGTGATCGCGGGCTTCGACGGCTGGCGCTGCCATCTGTACCGGCTGGCCGTGCATCCGGACCATCGCCGCCAGGGGATCGCCTCCGCGCTGCTCGCCGCCGCCGAGGAGAGGTTCGTACGGCTCGGCGGGCGCCGCGCGGACGCGATGGTGCTGCGGCGCAACGAGACCGCACATCACGCGTGGGGCGCCGCCGGATACGCGCCCGAGGAGCAGTGGCGGCGCTGGGTGAAGCCCCTCACCGACTAGGCTGCCGACTTCTTTACTGATCCTTTGCTCGTGGAGGGCCACTCGGTCCCCCATGAAAGGTTCCGAGCGTCCACCGATGGGTGAGCCTCCCTGTGCGCGACATCGCGCACTCCGTCCCGTCCTGACCGACCATGGGACGGAGGTGACCCGATGACCGAAGTGCTCCTCCTTCTGGTGGCGATCCTGCTCTCGCTCGCCTGTGGTGCCTTCGTGGCGGCGGAGTTCTCCCTGACCACGGTCGAGCGCGCCGCGCTGGAGCGGGCCGTGGAGCGCGGCGAGCGGGGCGCGTCGGGCGCGCTGAAGGCCGTGCGGAACCTGACCTTCCAGCTGTCCGGGGCGCAGCTCGGCATCACGGTCACCAACCTGGTGGTCGGCATGCTCGCCGAGCCGTCGATCGCCGCGCTGCTCGCCGGCCCGCTGAAGTCCGTCGGCGTCCCGCGCTCGGCGGCGTCGTCTCTCGCGCTGGTGATCGGTACGGGCCTGTCGACGGTGTTCCTGATGGTCGTCGGCGAGCTGGTGCCCAAGAACTGGGCGATCTCGTCGCCGCTGAAGGTCGCCAAGACCGTGGGCAACGCGCAGCGCTGGTTCAGCGCCGCGTTCCGGCCCTTCATCACCCACCTCAACAACACGGCGAACCGCGTGGTGCGCCGTATCGGCCTGCAGCCCGCCGAGGAGCTGGCCTCCGCGCGCGGACCGCAGGAGCTGGCGGCGCTGGCCCGGCACTCCGCCAAGGAGGGCGCCCTGGAGGCCGACACCGCCGAGTTGTTCGTACGGACCCTGAACCTCGCCGACCTGACCGCGGAGAACGTGATGACCCCGCGGGTCCAGGTCATCGCCCTCGACGCCCAGGCGACCTGCGAGGACGTGGCGAACGCGACCCGGGCGACCGGACTGTCCCGGTTCCCGGTCTACCGCGGCACCCTCGACTCGGTCGTGGGGACCGCCCACGTCAAGGACGTCCTGGCGGTGCCCGCGGACCGCCGGCGCCTGGTCCCCGTCTCCGAGCTGATGCGCGAGCCGCTGCTGGTCCCCGAGTCGCTCACCGTCGACCGGCTCCTGGACCGGCTCTCCGGCAAGCGCACCATGGCCGTCGTGATCGACGAGTACGGCGGCACGGCGGGCGTGGCCACGCTGGAGGACATCGTCGAGGAGGTCGTCGGCGAGGTCCGCGACGAGCACGACCCGCACGAGACGCCCGAACTGGCCCCGGCCGGCACGGACGAGGCGGGCCACGCCCTGTACTCGGCCGACGGCTCGGCGCGCCTCGACCAGCTCGCGCAGGTCGGCCTGCGTGCGCCGGAGGGACCGTACGAGACGCTGGCCGGGCTCGTGGCCACTCGGCTCGGCCGGATTCCCGCCGTCGGGGACACCCTCGAGGTCGCCGGCTGGCGCATGGAGGTCCTGGACGCCACGGGCCGCCGCGCGGCACGCGTCCTGCTGCACGCACCCCTCGACGACGAGACGGGGGTGGAGCGGTGACCACCGTCCAGCTGCTGATCGGTCTGGCGACACTCGTCGTCAACGCCTTCTTCGTGGGCGCCGAGTTCGCACTGATCTCGGTGCGCCGCAGCCAGATCGAGCCGTACGTCGAACGGGGCGACCGGCGCGCCAAGAGCGTGCTGTGGGGCCTGGAGCACGTGTCGGCGCTGATGGCGGCCGCGCAGCTCGGCATCACGCTGTGCACGCTGGTCCTCGGTGTGGTCGCCGAGCCGGCCATCGAGCACCTGCTGGAGCCGGTGTTCCACGCGATGGGCGTGCCGGAGGGCGCGGGACACGCGGTCTCCTTCGTGATCGCGCTGACCCTGGCGACGTATCTGCACATGCTGTTCGGCGAGATGGTGCCGAAGAACGTCGCCGTCGCCGAGCCGGTGCGCAGCGCGCTGGCGCTGGGCCCGCCGCTGGTGGCGCTGTCCCGGGCGCTGCGCCCGGTGATCTTCACGGTGAACGCGTTCGCCAACACGCTGCTGAGGCTGCTGCGGGTGCAGGCCCGGGAAGAGGTCACGGCCTCCTTCTCGGACGCCGAGCTGGCGCGGATCGTGAAGGACTCCGGTGAGGCGGGTCTCATCGACGACCGTGCGCGGGAGCGGCTGCACGACGCGCTGGAACTGGGCCGCCGACCGGTGCGCGACGTGGTGCTGCCGCTGGAAAGCGTCGTGTACGCGCGCGTGGGCGTCACGCCCGAGCAGCTGGAGGAGCTGTCGGCCCGGTCGGGGTTCTCGCGCTTCCCGGTGGTGGACGAGGGACGGCGGATCGTCGGCTATCTGCATGTGAAGGACGCCCTGGACGCCTCGCCGCGGGATGTGCCGTTCCGGCTGCGGGACATGCGGCCCATCGCGCGCGTGCGTGAGGGCACGCCGCTGGACGACGTGCTCACGGCGATGCGGGGCAGCCGTACGCATCTCGCGGCCGTGATCGGCGCCGACGGGCGGCTCGCGGGACTGGTGACCATGGAGGACGTGCTGCGGGAGCTGTTCGGGCAGCGGGCGTGAGCCGTCGCTGGCATCCGGGCCGACCGACCGATGGGTATGTGCACCGGATACCATCTCTGTCGCCATGCAGACGAACCCCACCCACACCAGCCTGGTCGCGGTCGGCGACTCCTTCACCGAGGGCATGTCGGACCTCCTGCCGGACGGCACGTACCGGGGCTGGGCCGATCTCCTCGCCGCGCGGATGGCCGCCGTCAACCCCGGGTTCCGGTACGCCAACCTCGCTGTGCGCGGCAAGCTGATCGGGCAGATCGTCACGGAGCAGGTGGACGCGGCGGCGGCCATGCAGGCCGACGTGATCACCCTGGTCGGCGGGCTCAACGACACGCTGCGGCCCAAGTGCGACATGGTGCGGGTGCGCGATCTTCTGACCGAGGCCGTGGAGAAACTGGCCCCCTCCTGCAAGCAGCTGGTGCTGATGCGCAGCCCGGGCCGCCAGGGCCCGGTCCTGGAGCGGTTCCGGCCGCGCATGGAGGCGCTGTTCGCCTGGGTCGAGGAGCTCGCCCGGCGGCACGACGCGCTGGTCGTCGACCTGTACGGCGCGCCCGCGCTCGGTGATCCGCGCCTGTGGGACGTGGACCGGCTGCATCTGACGGCCGAGGGGCACCGCCGGGTCGCGGAGGCCGTGTGGCAGACGCTGGGCTACGAGCCCGAGGATCCCGAGTGGCACATGCCACCGCCGGTGACCGCGCCGCCCGGCTGGGTCTCGCGCCGGGTCGCGGACGCCCGGTTCGCCCGGCGGCACCTGCTGCCGTGGATCGGGCGGCGGCTGACGGGGCGCTCGTCCGGCGACGGCCGCCCGCCGAAGCGGCCCGAGCTGCTGCCGTACGAGGGTCCGGCGGCGTAGGCCCCTCCCTTCCGGTGGGCTCGGCACCGGAGACACGCCGCCGAATGGCCGATCGGCCGGTCCCGGTCAACATCCGGACATAGCGTGCCACTTATGATCAAACGCCACTTCGCCTATCTGGCATGCACCGCGGCACTCGTCGGCACGGGGATCGGGGCCGCCCCGCCGGTCGAGGGTCCGCAGACCCACCTGGTCCGTCCCGGGGAGTCGATCCAGAAAGCGGTGGACGCCGCTCAGCCGGGCGACACCGTACTGCTGGCCCCCGGCACCTTCCGGGAGAGCGTCCGGGTGACCACGTCCGGGCTGACCCTGCGCGGCAAGGGCCCGCGCACCGTCATCAAACCCGCCGCGAAGGCCGCGAACAGCTGTGCCAAGGCCGGCAACGGCATCTGTGTGGAGGGCACGGAGAGCCGTCCCGTCGAGCACACCACGATCGCCGCGCTGACCCTGTCCGGCTTCGCCAAGAACGGCCTGTGGGCGACGGGCACCGACCGGCTGACGGTCCGGCGGGTGACCGCCGAGAAGAACGGGCAGTGGGGCCTCGCCCAGGAGAACTCCGTACGCGGCATGTTCACGTACAACATCGCCCGGAACAACGGTGACGCCGGGGTGTTCCTCGCCAACACGGTCACCGCCGAGAAGGGCGCCATGGACACCCTGGGCACCGTGGTCGCCCGCAACCGTCTGGAGGGCAACCGGATCGGTCTGACCGTCCGGCGCCTGCGGAACCTCACCGTCGCGTACAACGACGCCACCGCCAACTGCGCCGCCGTGTTCGTGGTCGGCGACGAGACCCGCCCCCGGGCCGGCGCCCTGACCGTGCGCGACAACCGGGTCGTGGCGAACAACAAGTACTGCCCGAAGACCCCCCGGCTGCCCTTCCTGCAGGGCTCGGGGATCGTGCTGACCGGCGCCGAGGACACGCTGGTGACACGGAACGCGGTCGCGGACAACAGGGGCACCTCGCCGCTGTCCGGCGGCGTCGTGATCTTCAAGAGCATGGTGGGCGCCAAGAGCGAGCGGAACCGGATCACCGACAACACGCTGCGGAACAACTCCCCGGCCGACCTGGTCAACACGGACACCGGGAAGGGCAACACCTTCCAGGGCAACTCCTGCACGCTCTCCAAGCCCGCGGGGCTGTGCTGAACCGTCGTACCCATCCGTGAACCCACGAAGGAAAGGCGGCACATGACGACCGCAAACCCTGCCCCGCCGCCGTCCATGCGGCTGAGGGAGCTCGTGTTCGGGGCGGCGTGTGCCGCCGCCCTCCGTGCGGCTGCCCGGCTGGGCGTGGCCGACGCACTCGGCGACGGCCCCATGGCCGTGGAGGACCTCGCGGCCGCGGTGAAGGCCGAGCCGCAGCCGCTGCGGCGACTGCTGCGGGCCCTGTCCTGCTACGGGGTCTTCACCGAGCAGGAGGACCGCAGGTTCGCGCACACCGGCATGTCCCGGCTGCTGCGCGAGGACGACCCGAACAGTCTGCGCGACATCTGCCTGTGGTGCACCGAGCCGTGGACCTGGGACGCCTGGCCGCTCCTCGACGAGGCGGTGCGCACCGGCCGCAACGTCGTGGAGGACCTGTACGGCAAGGAGTTCTTCACCTACCTCAACGAGGACGCCCCGGAGTCGGCCGACGTGTTCAACCGGGCCATGACGACCTCCAGCCGGCAGTCCGCCCGGGACGTCGCCGAGCTCCTCGACCTGTCGGGGGCCTCCTCGGTAGCCGACATCGGCGGCGGCCAGGGGCACGTGGTGGCGAGCCTGCTGGAGAAGTACCCGGCGATGCACGGCACGCTGCTCGACCTGCCGCGCGTGGTGGAGAACGCCGATCCGCGGCTGCGGCCGGGCGGCTCGCTCGCGGACCGGGTGCGCGTCGTGCCCGGCGACTGCCGGGAGGCCGTGCCGGTGAAGGCCGACGTCTACGTCGTCAAGAACGTCCTGGAATGGGACGACGACAGCACGGCCCGGCTGCTGCGCAACGTCATCGAGGCGGGCGGGCCGGGGACACGCGTGGTGGTCATCGAGAACCTCGTCGACGACACACCGTCGATGCGGTTCAGCACCGCCATGGACCTGCTGCTGCTGTTGAACGTCGGCGGGGCCAAGCACACCACCGACAGCATGGTCCGCCGGCTGACCGCCGCGGGCCTGGTCATCGACGACATCAGTCCGGTCAATCCCTACCTGCACGCGTTCGACTGCACTGTGCCGGGGTGACCGGGGTCGGCCGCCCCTGCCGCGGCAGGGGCGGCCGACAGGCGCCCCGGGCGTCGGGCCGACCTCGGAGCACGGGCATGCCCGTGCGCCGGGGTCGGCTTCGGTGGTCAGGGGGGCGGGCGGCGGGGCGCCTCGGGGGACGGGCTCGGGGCCGTCTCGGGCGGTCGGGCGTCCGGAATCGGGCCCGGCCTCGGCGGTCAGGTCTCCGGCTGGGGCCCTCCGGGGGCTCGCATCCGGAGGCCGCCCTCGGCCACAGCACAAAGCCCCCGGCGTCGGGAACAGCCTTGGTGACCGGCATGGGTCGGGAGTGGCCCGCAGGGTCGGGCATCCGGGCGCCGACGGCAGCCCGGAGGGCACGCGGTCGGCGTCGGCCCGGCCCGGCCGTCAGGCCTCCGGCGCCCGGCGGTCGGTGATGAGCTCCATGCGGGCGAGCGGCAGAAGACGCTCCAGGTCGCCGTCCGCACCTGCCTCACCGTCGAGGAGCGTCGTCAGCTCGGCCGCCTGCCGGGCATCCGCGAGGCCGAGGGCGCGGGCGGGGTCGGTGTCCAGGCCGGCCCGGACGTCGATCAGCCGCACCACGACGTCGCCGCGCTGGAAGATCGTGCTGCGCAGGACCAGGGTGTGCGGATCGTCCGCCGCCGCCTCGTCCTGCTGGGCGAGCACCTCGGCCAGCCGCAGTCCGCTGCCCGGCCGGGCCGGGTAGTACAGCGCGTACCGCTCCCCCACCGCGCTCTCCTCGTCCGCCGTCACGTGGTGCACGGCGGGCAGCGCCGCCCGGGTGAAGAAGGCCCGGGCGGATACGGGGTCGTCGAGGTCCCGGTGCTGCTCCAGGTGGGGGTTGATGGCTTCCTCGACGGCGCGGACCTCCGGCTGCCGCGCCACGTGCCGCAGGGCGGCGAGCAGGTCGCCGCGCACCTCGATGGCCCGTACGACCCGGTTGCCGTGCATGAACAGGGACGTGCGGCACAGCCGGGTGGTGTCGTCGACGCGCGGCTCGGGCGAGGCGTAGTCGGCCAGGATCTCGGCGACGGCACGTTCGCTGCCCGGTTTGACCGTGAAGGTGAGTGCGTGCCTGGTCACGCCGTCCCCGATCCTGGGGGACGCCTGGAGCCAGCGCTGCGCGGCCTCGGCGGCGGGCTGCCCCGCGCCGGTCTCGCGGACGACGTGGAAGCGCAGCGACCGGGTGTCCCGGACACAGCCGTGCAGCGGTTGCACCATCCGTACGTGGTCCTCGCTGTTGACCCAGGCGAGGAACGGCGGGGCGCTCTCCCACTCACTGGTGATCAGCCACTGAGAGGGGTTCTCGATCGACTGGCACAGCTGGTCGCTGACATGCCCGGGCACGGACGCGACCTGGTTGGAAAGCTGCTCGTACGCCTCCAGAAACTGCTGCTGAGCGCCGTCGTGGACGTCCACCAGCAGGACGACCCGGAGCCTGGAACCGTCGAACACGGACTGGGAGACCCGCTGCGACACCTGCCGCGCCGGCGGTCGATCAGAGGTGGTGGTCATCCTGCGCACGTCTCCTTCACGTCCCTGACAGGACATTCGCGGGGCAGAGGTGAACGCCGGCCGCCGGCACCGCGACGCCGACCTGCGTCGATCCTCGGCCGGTCGGCAGGCCCGCGCGACTTGTACGCATCACGCGGGTGAGCGGCCGGGCCCGGGGACGCATACGGGTTCGTCACCTCTGGCCTGCGTGTTTCGGGCGACGGGCCCGTCTGCGAGCAGGATCCGGGGCCCTCTGGACGCCGGGTAGACTCCGTGCACGTGACTGCTGCGCCCGCCAAGCCCCGTATCCCCAACGTCCTCGCCGGACGTTACGCCTCCGCCGAGCTCGCCACGCTCTGGTCGCCCGAGCAGAAGGTGAAGCTGGAGCGGCAGCTCTGGCTCGCCGTGCTGCGGGCCCAGAAGGACCTCGGGATCGAGGTTCCGGAGGAGGCGCTGGCCGACTACGAGCGCGTGCTCGACCAGGTCGACCTCGTCTCGATCGCGGAGCGCGAGAAGGTCACGCGGCACGACGTGAAGGCGCGGATCGAGGAGTTCAACGACCTCGCCGGGCACGAGCACGTGCACAAGGGCATGACCTCCCGCGACCTCACCGAGAACGTCGAGCAGCTGCAGATCCGGCTGTCGCTGGAGCTGATGCGCGACCGCACGGTGGCGGTGCTCGCACGGCTGGGCAAGCTGGCCGGGGAGTACGGCGAGCTGGTCATGGCCGGCCGCTCGCACAACGTGGCCGCGCAGGCCACCACCCTCGGCAAGCGTTTCGCGACCGCGGCCGACGAGCTGCTGGTCGCCTACGGCCGGGTCGAGGAGCTGCTGGGCCGTTACCCGCTGCGCGGCATCAAGGGCCCGGTCGGTACGGCGCAGGACATGCTGGACCTGCTGGGCGGGGACGCCGCGAAGCTGGCCGAGCTGGAGCGGCGGATCGCCGGTCACCTGGGCTTCGCGCAGGCGTTCACCTCGGTCGGCCAGGTCTACCCGCGCTCGCTGGACTACGAGGTCGTCACCGCGCTGGTGCAGCTGGCCGCCGCGCCCTCCTCGCTGGCGAAGACGATCCGGCTGATGGCCGGGCACGAGCTGGTCACCGAGGGCTTCAAGCCGGGCCAGGTGGGCTCCTCGGCGATGCCGCACAAGATGAACACCCGCTCCTGCGAGCGCGTCAACGGCCTGATGGTGATCCTGCGCGGCTACGCCTCGATGACCGGCGAGCTGGCGGGCGACCAGTGGAACGAGGGTGACGTGTCCTGCTCGGTGGTGCGCCGGGTCGCGCTGCCGGACGCGTTCTTCGCGCTGGACGGTCTTCTGGAGACGTTCATGACGGTGCTCGACGAGTTCGGCGCGTTCCCGGCGGTCGTGGGCCGGGAGCTGGACCGCTACCTGCCGTTCCTGGCCACCACCAAGGTGCTGATGGGCGCGGTGCGCGCGGGGGTCGGCCGGGAGGTCGCGCACGAGGCGATCAAGGAGAACGCCGTCGCCACGGCTCTCGCGATGCGCGAGCAGGGCGCCGAGCGCAACGACCTGCTCGACAAGCTCGCCGGCGACGAGCGCATCCCGCTCGACCGCGCCCAGCTGGAGGCGCTGATGGCGGACAAGCTGTCCTTCACCGGCGCCGCGGGCGACCAGGTCGGCGCCGTCGTCGGCCGGATCGAGGAGATCGTCAAGCAGCACCCTCAGGCCGCGGGCTACACGCCCGGGGCGATCCTCTGACACGCCGCACATCGTGCCGCGCTTCACCCCTGAGGAGTTGGAGGCCGCCCGCGACCGCCCGGTGCCGGACGTGGTCGCGGACGGCCTGCGCGTGCTGTTCTGCGGTATAAATCCCGGGCTGATGACGGCCGCGACGGGCCACCACTTCGCCCGTCCCGGCAACCGCTTCTGGCCGGTGCTGCACCGGTCCGGGTTCACGCCGAGGCTGCTGAAGCCGTCCGAGCAGCGGGAGTTGCTGTCGTACGGGCTCGGTATCACGAACGTCGTGGCGCGGCCGACGGCGCGGGCCGACGAGCTGAGCGCCGAGGAGTACCGCGAGGGTGGGCGGCTGCTCGCCCTGAAGGTGGCGCGGCTGCGGCCGCGCTGGCTGGCCGTGGTCGGGATCACCGCCTACCGGGCCGCGTTCGACGACCGCAAGGCCCAGGTGGGGCCGCAGTCGCGGACGATCGGCGACACGCGCGTGTGGGTGCTGCCCAATCCGAGCGGGCTGAACGCGCACTGGACGGTGGAGACGATGGCGGAGGAGTTCGCGCGGCTGCGTGCGGCCGCGCAGGCTCCCTAGGCGGTCATGGCGGGTCTGTCCCAGCCGGTCACGGCAGATGTGTTCCAACCGGTCACGGCGGGTCTGTCTCCGTGACGACGGCCAGGAGTTGGACCTCGTCCGACTCGTCCAGGTCGGCGACGGCCACGGCGACCCAGCGGCCGGTCCCGACCACCTCCCACAGGCAGGCCACGCGTGCGCGTGCGCTGAGCGTGGCCCACGGCTCGGGTATCTCCTCCCGTTCGGTGCGCAGGAGAACGGTCTGCAGGTTGTAGGGCGGCGTATCCCCCCAGCGTGAGGCGAGGAGTTCGTCGAGGGCGTCCCGGTCCTTCTCGCACTGGTCGACCGTCACCGCCCGCTGCGCCGGGTCTGCGTCCCCGAGGCCGTGACTGCTCTCTAATACCGCGACGTGGTAGCCGGGACCCGAGCTGCCGACATCCGACGGACCGTGCTCCGCCGGAAAGGGGCGGAAGCACAGCTCGTCGATGAGGGCGATGTGCTGTGCGATGTTCATGAAGTCCAGTAAACCCGCCGCCACTGACAGTTGGCGGGGCGTCAGCCCGTGGGCCGGTCAGGCGTCCCGGCGGCGCAGGCTCCACGCGCCCGCCAGGAGCGCGGCGGCCGTCCACAGGGCGGTCACCACGAGTCCCGGCCAGGGGCCGAGCGTTCCCTCGTACGTCTCGTGGAGGACCACCTGTCCGGCCTTGTCGGGCAGGAAGTCCGCTACGGTGCCCACCGCGTCGCCGATCACGAACGCGACCACGAGGATGAAGGGGATCAGGAGGGACAGTGTGGCCACGCCGCTGCGCAGCAGGGTGGCGAGGCCGGCCGCGAACAGGGCCATCAGCATCAGGTAGATCCCGCAGCCCACGACCCCGCGTACCTGCTCGCCCACGGTGAGCCCGTCCGCCGCGGAGCCCAGTCCGGCCCGCGCCACGACGAGGGCGGCGAAGGCGGTCGCCAGTCCCACGAGGAGAGCCGGTACGGCGATCGCCGTCACCTTGGCGGCGAACCACCGTCCGCGCTGTGGCACCGCGGCCAGTGAGAGCCGCAGCGCACCGCCGTGGAACTCCGACGACACGGCCATGGCTCCGAAGGCGATCGCCGCGATCTGGCCCGGGACGACCCCGGACAGGGCCATGAACAGCGGGTCGAACTCCGGGTCGGACGTCTTGGAGACACCGGCCACCGCGGAGAACGCCGTGGTCGCCGCGAACATCCCCAGCAGCGCGCCGAGGAGCGAGCGGAGCGTGCGGATCTTCAGCCACTCGGAGCGCAGTACGGGCGCGGATTCCATGGTCAGGCCTCCTGGCGAGGTGCGGTGAACTCGGCTTCGGCGGCGGTCAGGCCGAGATAGGCCTGCTCCAACGTGCCTTCCTCCACGGCCAGTTCCAGGAGCGGCACGCCCGCTGCGGACGTGAGGCGCCCTATGTCGTCCACGCGCGCGTGGTGCACGATCCAGTGGCCGTCCTCGTGTTCCACGGCGTCGTGACCGTGCCGGGCGAGGACGCTCTTCAGGGCGGTGGGGTTCGTGGTGCGGATCCGTACGCGGGGCCGCACGCGCGCGTGGATGAACTCCCGCATCGGGGTGTCGGCCAGCAGGCGGCCCCGGCCGAGGACGATCAGGTGGTCGGCGAAGGACGCGGTCTCGTTCATCAGGTGGCTGGAGACCAGGACCGTGCGCCCCTCCCCCGCGAGCCGGCGCAGCAACTCGCGGATCCAGATGATGCCTTCGGGGTCGAGGCCGTTCGAGGGCTCGTCGAGCATGACCACCTCGGGGTCACCGAGCAGGGCGGCGGCGATACCGAGCCGCTGCCGCATGCCCAGGGAGTACGTCTTCACCCGGCGGCGGGCTACCGAGGCCAGGCCCGTCTCCTCCAGCACCTCGTCGACCCGGCGGTCCGGGATGCGGTTGGCCGCCGCCAGGACGCGCAGATGGTCGCGGGCGGTGCGGGAGCCGTGCGCGGCGTGGGCGTCGAGCAGGGCGCCGACGTGGCGCAGGGGTTCGTGCAGGGTGGCGTAGGCGCGGCCGCCCACGGTGGCGGAGCCGGCGGTCGGCCGGTCGAGGCCGAGCACGAGCCGCATGGTGGTGGACTTTCCGGCGCCGTTGGGGCCGAGGAAGCCGGTGACGCGGCCGGGGCGCACGGTGAAGGTGAGGCCGTCCACGGCCCGGCGGGTGCCGTACTCCTTGGTGAGGTCTCGGACGTCGATGCTGGTCATGGCAGCAGCGTGGCCGTTCCAGGCGGGTCGGGGCCTCCCCCGCCGGGGGAGATCGCCTCCCCCGTGCGGGGGAGGTGCGGTGTCAGTGGTGGCTGGCACGATGACGGGATGGTCCGCTTGCTGCGCCCGTTCACCCGGGCGGTGACGTACACACGATGGCTGCATCTGTTCCTGGCCGTCGTGTGGCCGGCCATGTGGTGGTACATCTTCGACCCGTTCTGGGCGTGGCTCACGGCCATCGTGCTGCTCGGGGTCAGCGGACTCGTGCCCGCGATGCGGACCGTCGAAGGGTTCCAGGCCAGACTGCTGCTGCTTCGCGAGCGGCACGACAGCGACACCCCGGACATCGTCACGGCGCCCTCCGCCACCTGGGGCGACCGCGGACGCACCACCCTGTGGCTGGAGATCCGGCTGTTCCTGGGCTGTGCGGTCGGCTTCCTCACCATCCACCTGCCCATGCTCACCAAGGACTTGGTGCGCGCATCGCAGGGCGGCAGCCCGGACCCGGCCACGTTCATCCAGGTTCCGGGCCACCACTGGTGGTACGCCCTGCTCGCTCTCCTCCCCTTGATCACGCTGGCCGCCATCGTGGTCGGCGCCGGAAAGCTGATCACCGGCAACGCCCGCCGCCTCCTCGGCCCCTCCCCCGCGGAGCGGCTCGCCGCGCTGGAGGAGCGCACCGAGCAACTCCTGGAAAGGACGCGCATCGCGCGCGAGTTGCACGACTCGATCGGTCACGCGCTGACCGTCGCCGTGGTGCAGGCGGGCGCCGCGCGCACGGCGGGCGACCCCGCGTTCACCGACCGGGCGCTGAGCGCGATCGAGGAGACCGGCCGGGCCGCCCTGGAGGACCTGGAGCGCGTGCTCGGTGTGCTGCGCGAGTCGGGGAAACCCGTGAGCGGCAGGCCGACGCTCGCGGACGCCGACCGGCTGCTGGAGTCCGCGCGGGCCTCCGGGGCGAAGGTCGACGCCGAGGTGGCCGGTCCGGTGGACACCGTGCCCGGGCCGGTCTCCCGGGAGGGCTACCGGATCCTGCAGGAGTCCCTGACCAATGCGCTGCGGCACGCGGGGCCCGTACCCGTGCGGGTCCGCACCCGCGTCGCCGACGGCACCCTCGTCCTGGAGGTGCGCAATCCGCTCACTGCCGGGATACCCGGCCCGGGGCGCGGCAGCGGGCTGCGCGGCATACGTGAGCGTGCCGCGCTGCTGGGCGGCCACGCGCACACCGGACCCGACCGAGGGGACTGGCAGGTGCACGTCGAGCTGCCGCTGAGCTGATCTACGCTGGCCGGATGCCGGTCACCGTTCTCCTCGTCGACGACGAACCCCTCGTACGCGCGGGTCTGCGAGCCGTGCTGGAGGCACAGCCCGACATCGAGGTCGTCGGGGAGGCGGCCGACGGGGCGGCGGTCATTCCGCTCGTACGGCAGCTGCGGCCCGACGTGGTCGCCATGGACGTCCGCATGCCGCTCCTGGACGGCATCGAGGCCACGCGCGCCCTGCTGCGGACCGTCGACGCGCCGCCGAAGATCCTCGTGGTGACGACGTTCGAGAACGACGAGTACGTGTACGAGGCGCTGCGCGCGGGGGCCGACGGGTTTCTGCTCAAGCGGGCCCGGCCCGCCGAGATCGTGCACGCGGTGCGGCTGGTCGCCGAGGGTGAGTCGCTGCTCTTCCCCGCCTCGGTGCGGCAGCTCGCCGCCGAGTACGGCGACGGCGGCGGGAACCGGGTGGCGCGGGCACTGATGGAGCGGGCCCAGCTCACCGAGCGGGAGGCCGAGGTGCTCCGCCTGATGGCGCGGGGCCTGTCGAACGCGGAGATCGCCGGGCGGCTGGTCGTGGGGACGGAGACGGTGAAGTCGCACGTGAGCGCCGTACTGGCAAAGCTCGGGGCGCGGGACCGCACGCAGGCGGTGATCGCGGCGTACGAGTCGGGGTTCGTGGCGCCGGGGTGATCGCCAGGGGTGGGCCCTCGGCAGGCGGCCGGCACTCGCCGGGGTCCGCCGTGCCGAGTACGATCCGGCCAACACGCGCACGAGCTGGGAGGACGGACGGTGGGGCGGCTGACCGGCGGGGATCCCTCGCTGCTGCGAAGGATCAACTCCGCGGTGGTGCTGCACGCGCTGCGTGCCACGGACTGCGCCACGCTGACGGAGATCACCCGGGTGACGGGGCTGTCCCGGCCGACCGTGGAGGGCGTGGTCGAGGGGCTGATCGAGGCCGGTCTGGTCGTCGAGAAGGGTCCGGACGAGAGTGTCGTCAGGCGTCAGGGGCGGCCGGCGCGGCGGTTCCGGTTCCGGGCCGAGGCCGGGCATCTGCTGGGCCTTGAGATCGGGGTGCACCGGGTGGCCGCACTGCTGGCCGACCTGGACGGGCGGGTGATCGGCGCCCAGGCCAAGGACGTCGACGAGACGGCGTCGGCCGACGAGCGGCTGGAGCGGTCGCGCACCGCGGTCGCCGAGCTGCTGCGCCGGGCCGGTGTCGCGCGCGGTTCGCTGCGGGCCGTGGGGGTGGGCACGCCCGGCATCGTCGAGGCGGACGGCACGGTGCGGCTGGGCACCGCGCTGCCCGGGTGGACGGGGCTGCGGCTGGGCGAGCGGCTGAGCCGTTCCTTCAAGTGCCCGGTGCTGGTGGAGAACGACGCCAACGCCGCGGCCGTCGCCGAGCACTGGAAGGGTTCCGCCACCGAGTCCGACGACGTGGTGTTCGTGCTGGCCGGGCTGAGCCCGGGCGCGGGTTCGCTGATCGGGGGACGCCTGCACCGGGGGTTCGGCGGGGCGGCCGGCGAGATCGGGGCGCTGCACCTGCTGGGCCGTGAGGCGACGCCGGAGACCCTGCTGTCCACCACGGACGAGCCGCTGCACCCGCTCGACGAGCAGGCGGTCGCGAAGGTCTTCGCGCGGGCCCGCGAGGGCGACCAGCGGGCCCGGGCCGCCGTGGACCGCTTCATCCAGCGACTCGTCCACGACGTGGCGGCCCTGGTGCTGGCCCTGGACCCGGAGCTGGTCGTCATCGGCGGCTGGGCGGCCGGGCTGGACGGCGTGCTGGATCCGCTGCGCCGCGAACTGGCCCGCTACTGTCTGCGCCCGCCGAAGGTCGCCCTGTCGCTGCTCGGCGAGGCGGCGGTGGCGACGGGCGCGCTGCGGCTCGCCCTCGACCACGTGGAGGAGCAGCTGTTCGCGGTGGAGGGCACGGTCACGGCACGCCGCTAGGGCGTCCCGTCCTGGTTCCTCGCCGGTACGCCGCGCCCCGCCCTGGCCCTGGACGACGTACCACCTCCCGCACCAACGCGCGGCGCCCCGGAGGATGGGCTCCCCGGGGCGCCGGAAACACGATATGTCAGGACGCCCGGCGCTGCGGCCCGTGGTGGATCTCCACGCCGCCCGAGTCACCGAAGGTCAGTCGGCACGTGTCAGCGCGGTACGTCGCTACGGACAGTGCCGCCGTGCGGCCCTGGGCGATGAAGCGGGTGGTGACGACGAGGACGGGGGCTCCGGGGAGCCGGTCCAATTCCTTGGCGTCGTCGGCCCGGGCCGAGCCGAGCTCCACGGCGTTGTCCTGCCGCTCCAGTTCCGAACGCTGCAGTTCGCGCAGCACCGCACGCGCGCGTGCCGCTCCGGACGGCGCGTCGATGGCGGACAGGTCGGGCACCGACGACCGGGGGACGTACAGCAGCTCGGCGGCGACGGGCTGGCCGTGCGACACGCGGGAGCGGCGGATGGTGTGCACGGGCTCGTCCCGGCCGGTGCCCAGCGCGTCGGCGACGGCGGCGGGCGGTACCGCCGCGGTGCAGTCGACGGGCTGCCAGGCGTCCTCGGGCCCGCCCGGCCACGTGTGGTGGTCCGTACCGACGGCCACACCCATGCGGGGCGGGGCGACGGTCGTACCGACGCCGCGGCGGCGCTGCAGCCTGCCCTCGAGTTCGAGCTGTTCCAGGGCCTGGCGGAGCGTGGCGCGGGCGACGCCGAAGCGGGCGGCGAGGTCACGCTCGTTGGGCAGGATCTCGCCCACGGAGAACTCCGAGTCCAGCGCCTCGCTGAGCACGGTCTTCAGGTGCCAGTACTTCGGTTCCGGCACCGGATCCAGCTGCGTGGTCCCCACCCTGTCCTCCGCATTCGCCGTGGTCCGGCGGCTTTTTAGCGCCCTTGTTTTTTAAAGGTTGTTGCACTTCTCTGCGACCATAGGGCGGCCCTCACCCTTGGTCAAGACCAATCGCGATCCCTGGGGAGCGGCACGGACGCGCCCGTCAGTCGCGCGGCCAGGGGGCCGGAATGCCGCCGCGCCTGAGCGTGGCCAGGCCGAGGGAAGGCCTAGGGAGACGCCCACGAACGCCACGTCGGGCAGCCAGGTGGCGCGGGTGACCATGGCGTGGCGGGCGATCCGCGCCGCGTGCGGGCGATCGCCGACGCGGTACGCCCGCCGCTGCCCGCCGCCGGCCTCGACGACCGCGCCGACATCCGGTGGGGCCACGCCCCTGCACCCCCGATCGGGCTGCCGCCGGCCGGCCCGACCCGCGTACCGCGCGTGCACATCTGCGGCGGGCACGGGATGAGGGGCATCGCACGGGGGCCGCTGACCGGCAGACTCTTCGCCGAGTCGGCCGTGACGGGCCGGCCCGCCGCGGAGCTCGTACCGCTGCATCCGCTGCGCCGACCGGTGCGCCGAGCGTGCTCAGCCCTCCTGGTTCTCAGCCCTCCTCGTCCTCAGCCCTGCTCGAACTCACCTCTACCTGGACCCCGGCCCGTCATCCGCCCCGTGCCCGACACCGGCCAGCGAGCGCAGCTTGTCGGGGTTGCGGACGATGTACACCGCCTGGATGTGTCCGTCGGCGACGTCCACCTGGAAGACGGCGTCGGGTTTGCCGCCGGACAGCGCCAGGATCGCGGGGCCGCCGTTGAGTTCCAGGAGACGGAGGGACAGGTCCGGGGCGCTCTTCCGGGCGGCGCCGGCGAGGAAGCGGCCCACCTTGTCCGCGGTCTCCAGGACCCGCAGCGGCGCCTTCGCCTTGCCGCCGCTGTCGCCGACGAGACGGACGTCCGGGGCGAGCAGCGCCATGAGCTCCTCGAGGTCGCCGCCGGCCGCGGCGGCCAGGAACCGTTCGGTCAGGTCGCGGCGCTGGGCGGGGTCGACCTCGTAGCGCGGCCGCCGCTCCTCGACGTGCTTGCGGGCCCGCCCGGCGAGTTGACGCACCGCCGGTTCCCCTCGGTCGAGCATGGCGGCGATCTCGGCGTACGGGAAACCGAAGGCCTCCCGCAGCACGAACACCGCTCGCTCCAGTGGAGACAGGGACTCCAGCACGACGAGGACGGCGAGGGAGACGGAGTCGGCGAGCACGGCCCGCTCCGCGGTGTCCGGGACGGTGTTCCCGAAGTCGGTGACGTACGGCTCGGGCAGCCACGGGCCGACGTACGTCTCGCCGCGCGCCTTGATCTGCCGCAGCCGGTCGATGGCGAGACGGGTGGTGACGCGCACCAGATAGCCGCGCAGTTCCCGCACGTCGCTGCGGTCGGTGCCCGACCAGCGCAGCCAGGCTTCCTGGACCACGTCCTCGGCGTCGGCCACGCGGCCCAGCATGCGGTAGGCGACTCCCAGGAGGACGGGACGGTGCTCTTCGAAGACGTCGGTCGCGGCATCGGTGGTCACGGCACCATCCCAGCCGACGGGCGCGGCCGTGTCCAGGCTCCACCACCGGGGTGCGCCAGGCGTGTTGGGGGGTGTACGCGTCGACCGCCGGGGGCTACCCGTCGGTAGTAATTGCTGACAAGCTGTCTACGGCGTCTTCCGGCACGTCCGGTCAGCCAGTCCGGTCGGCCAGCCCCGCCGACAAGCCCCACAAGTCCGTCCCAGCCGTACGTCAGTTGGTCCCAGACGAGGAGCACCTCCATGCCCGCCACCGTCTCCTTCGAGATCACCTCCCCCCACGGCCCGCGGCCCGTGACCGTGTCGTACACGCGCGTGGGCAGCGGTGAACCGTTGCTGCTGCTGCACGGCATCGGCCACCACCGACAGGTGTGGGACCCGGTGATCCCCGTCCTGGCGGCCGAGCGTGACGTGATCGCCATCGACCTGCCCGGGTGCGGTGAGTCCCCGGCGCTTCCGGACGGCACGGCGCACGACCTGCCGACGATGAACGCCGTGCTCGCCGCGTTGTGCGAGGCGCTGGAGATCGAACGGCCGCATGTGGCGGGCAACTCGCTCGGCGGGCTGCTGGCCCTGGAGCTCGGCCGGGCGAAGCTGGTCCGGTCGGTGACGGCGCTGTCTCCGGCGGGGTTCTGGAACGAGGCGGAGCGGCGGTACGCCTTCGCGGTGCTCATGACGATGCGGCAGATCGCCCAGCGGATGCCGCTGCCGGTGGTGGAGCGGCTGGCCCGCCCGGCGCTCGGCCGAACGCTGCTGACGAGCACCATCTACGCCCGTCCGGGCCGCCGTTCGCCCGAGGCCGTGGTCGCCGAGACGCTGGCGCTGGCCCGGGCCCAGGGGTTCTCCGAGACCCTCCGGTCCGGCCGGGCCGTGCAGTTCACCGAGGACGTCCCCGGTGTGCCGGTGACCGTGGCGTGGGGCAGCAGGGACCGGCTGCTCGTGCCCCGGCAGGGCGTGCGTGCCAAGGGCGTCCTGCCCAGGGCCCGGCTGGTGCGGCTGCCCGGCTGCGGCCATGTCCCGATGAACGACGACCCGGCGCTGGTGGCCCGGGTCCTCCTCGACGGCAGCCGCTGACCCGCGAACCCCCGCCTGGCACACCGGGGGAACCGTGCCTCTAAAGTCCCCTCCCATGACGCCATCGCAGACCGGCCCGGACGGGCAGGGCGCCTCCGCAGCCTGGGAGTTGCTGCTGCCCGCCGCCTCGGCTCCGGCCCGCACACGGGGCCGCTCCCTGCAGGCGGCACTGCGCGAGGCGGTCCGCTCGGGCCGGCTCGCGCCGGGGACCCGGCTGCCGTCGAGTCGGGACCTGGCCGCCGACCTCGGGGTGTCGCGCGGGCTGATCACGGAGGCGTACGAGCAGTTGACGGCGGAGGGGTATCTGCGCAGCGGCCGGGGTGCCGGGACCTGGGTGAGCGGTGCCGTACGGGCCGCCCGGCCGCGGGCGCGTGACCTCGCCCCGCGTTCCCCCGGCGCCCGCGCCGACTTCGTGCCCGGCACACCGGACCTGTCGCTGTTCCCACGGTCCGCGTGGGCCGCCGCGCAGCGCCACGTCCTGGCGGAGCTGCCGCACCAGGAGCTCGGCTATCCCGATCCGCGTGGTCTGCCCCGGCTGCGCACCGCGCTGGCCGAACTGCTCGCCCGACGGCGGGGCGTGGTGGCCGACCCCGAGCGGATCGTGGTCGTCTCCGGGGTGGCCCAGGCGACGACGCTGCTCGGCTTCGTGCTGCACGCACGCGGGATGGGCACCGTCGGCGTCGAGAGCCCCGGCAGCCCGCAGCACGACGCCCTGTACGCCTCCGCCGGGGTCACCGCCGTACCGCTGCCCGTGGACGACGAGGGGCTTGCCATGGAGCCGCTGCGGGCGTCGGGCGTACGGGCCGTCGTGGCGACGCCCGCCCACCAGTTCCCCACCGGCATCGCCTACTCGGCGCGGCGCCGGGCGGAACTCCTCGACTGGGCGCGGTCCGTGGACGGGATCGTCCTCGAGGACGACTACGACGGCGACTTCCGCTACGACCGGGCTCCCGTGGGCGCGCTTCAGGGACTCGACCCGGAGCACGTGGCCTACGCGGGCTCGGTCAGCAAGTCCCTCGCCCCGGGGCTGCGGCTCGGGTGGCTGCTGGTGCCGGAGTCCTGGGCCGACGAGGTCGTCGAACGCAAGCGGACGATGGATCTCGGCCATCCAACTCTGGACCAGGCGGTGTTCGCGCGGTTCCTGGAGCACGGCGACTACGACCGCCAGCTGCGCCGCCGTCAGCGCGCCTACCGCGAGCGGCGCGACGCACTGGTGGCCGCCCTGCAGGAGCACTTCCCCGGCTCGTCGGTGTCCGGGATCGCCGCGGGCCTGCATGTGATCGCCGCGTTCCCGGAGTGCTACGGGCCCCAGGACCGCTTCCTGGCGCGCGTGGCGGCGGCCGGAGTCGCGGTGCGCCCGCTGACGGAGTACACGCACGCGCGTTCGGGCGAGAGCGACGGGAACAAGGGGGTGCGGCTGGTGATGGGGTACGCGCACGGGTCGCCCGCGCGGATCCGTGCGGGCGTACGGCTGATGGCCGAGGCCGTCGAGGCCCAGGCCCTGTCGTAAACTCCCGCCTGCTCCGCGACGACAGGGCCTGGTGCCGCGCGCCGGTTCCCCGGCGTCCGCGGCCGGTTGTTCACTTGGGGTTTGCGTGCGTGCCGTGCCGTACGAGTAGGTGTGGCATCGCCCATTGGCCGGATCACGTCCCTGGAGGCGCATCCATGTCACACCGTCCGTTCCCCGGCCGCCGCAGCGTCCTGCGCGGCTCCCTCGCCGCGTCGGCGGCCCTGACCCTGCCCGGTGCGCTCGGCGCGGCACCGGCCTTCGCCCTGTCCGGGCGCCCGAAGGCGGACTGGGGCGTCCAGACGGGCGACGTGACCTCGAGCTCCGGGCTGGTGTGGGTGCGCTCGGACCGGCCGGCCCGAATGATCGTGGAGACGTCGGCCACCGAGTCCTTCCGCAACCCGCGCAGATGGCACGGCCCACTGCTCGGCGCCGGCACGGACTTCACCGGCACGACCCGGCTGCACGGGCTGCCGCCGGGCGAGCAGATCCACTACCGGGTGCTGCTCGCCGACCCGGACGACCCGCGCCGCGTGGGCGAGCCGGTCACCGGCACCTTCCGCACCGTGCCGGTGCGGCGGCGCGACGGGGTGCGGTTCGTGTGGTCCGGCGACCTGGCCGGGCAGGGCTGGGGCATCAACCCGGACCTCGGCGGCTACCGCATCTACGACGCGATGGCCGGGCTGGACCCGGACTTCTTCCTCTTCAGCGGCGACACCGTCTACGCCGACGGCCCCATCGCGCCGACCGCGGCCCTGCCCGACGGCAGCACCTGGCGGAACATCACCACCGAGGAGAAGTCCAAGGTCGCCGAGACCCTGGCCGAGTTCCGCGGCACCTTCCGCTACAACCTGCTCGACGAGAACATGCGCCGGTTCAACGCCCAGGTGCCGTCCATCGTCCAGTGGGACGACCACGAGGTGCGCAACAACTGGTACCCGGGCCAGGTCATCGCGGACACGGACACCCGCTACACCGAGAAGAGCGTGGACGTGCTGACGGCCCGGGCCCGGCGCGCGTTCAGCGAGTACTTCCCGATCTCGACCCTGCGGCCGGGCGCCCGGGAGGGCCGCGTGTACCGCGTGCTGCGGCAGGGCCCGCTGCTCGACGTGTTCGTGCTGGACATGCGCACGTACCGCAACGCCAACTCGCCCGGCAGGCAGACCGTGGACCCGCAGGGCATCCTCGGCCGCGAGCAACTGGAGTGGCTCAAGCGGGAGCTGGCGCGCTCGCGTGCGGTGTGGAAGGTGATCGCCGCCGACATGCCGCTCGGCCTGATCGTGCCCGACACCCAGGAGGGCAGGCAGAACATCGAGGCCGTGGCGCAGGGTGACCCGGGCGTGCCGCTCGGGCGTGAGCTGCAGATCGCCGAACTCCTGCGGTTCGTCAAGCACCGGCGGATCACCGGCACGGTGTGGTTGACGGCCGATGTCCACCACACCTCGGCCCAGCACTACCAGCCCTCGCGGGCCGCGTTCACCGACTTCGAGCCGTTCTGGGAGTTCGTCTCGGGGCCGCTGAACGCCGGTGCCTTCCCGGCCAGCGCGCTCGACAACACCTTCGGCCCCGAGCGGGTGTTCGTGAAGGCGCCGACCACGGCGAACGTCTCGCCCGCCGGCGGCTACCAGTTCTTCGGCGAGGTCGACATCGACGGCGACAGCGGCGAGCTGACGGTGCGTCTGCGCGAGCAGGACGGCACGGTGCTGTTCACGCAGGTGCTGCAGCCGGGTCTGGTCGGCCAGTGACTCACCACGCTCAGCCGCGACGCCACGGCCTGCGGCTCCCGTAGCCTGAGACGTGCCGCGCGCCGGTGTCATCCCCCGGTGCGCGGCACGCTCGCATCGGCCCCGACGGCACGCGCCCGCTGGAGCCGGCCGCGCAGGGGGCCAAGGCCGGGCTGCCGCATCTGGCGCAGACGGCGGCCCGGCGCGGCTCGTCCACGGCTCGCGGCACAGGCCGGCCGGCTGCGCGGTGCGCTGGAGGAAGAGGTGGCCGCATGACGTAGGCGCGACGTAGTCCCGCATGCCCGGCGACCACCGCGCGGCCGGACGCCGCCCGGTCCGAGCAGGCAGATCTCCCGCCCGTCCTCCCGCCCGTCCTCCCGCCTGGTCCTCCACCGCACCACATCCGTCAAAAGACCAACAAAAGGCGCGGAACCACTCTTTACTCAGCGGTCACAATGCGTTCGTGATCACGCAACACCGTTCCTTCACAGTGGCTGCATGAGTCGAAAAGTTTCTGACGGAACGCACACGCAGAACGGTTGCTTCACACACCACTGGGAGCGGATCACGACGACGTTCCACACCTGGTGGTCACGGCGCCACGGTCACGCGCCGCCGGCACTCGATACCGGGTCCCCGGCACCGGAGCAGGTGCCCGGGGAGACCGCGTTGTGGCGGATGCGGACGACGGTGAAGGACGAACCGGGCTCGCTGGCCGCGCTGTGCACCGCGCTCGCCGAGCGGCGGGTGGACATCCTGAGCCTGCAGACGCATCCGCTGGCCGAGGGCACGGTGGACGAGTTCCTGCTGCGCGCCCCGGCCGAGCTGGCCGTGGACGGGATCACCGGCGCGGTGTCGGCGGCGGGCGGCACCGACACCTGGATCGAGCGCGCGGACGCCCACGACCTGGTGGACGCGCCGACCCGGGTCCTGGGCATGGCGACCCGTACCGCGCTGGACGCCGCGGAACTGCCGCTGGCGCTACGGCAGTTGCTGGGCCGGTGCACCATCCGGTCCCTGCCCGCCGCACCGGAGGGCGGCGACCGGGCACCCGACGGTGAGCCGGTGGAGGGGGCCCTGGAGGACACCGTGATGCGGCTGCGCGCCCCGGAAGGCGGAGTGATCACCGTGGAGCGGCCGTATCTGCCGTTCACGCCGACGGAGTTCGCCCGGGCCCGGGCGCTGGTGGAGCTGGACGCCCGGCTCGGCCCGCGTCTCCCGCGCGGCCGGGACGTGCTGACGCTGCCCGAGGGCAGTGACATCACCGTGCGCCGGGCCGACACGCGTGACCTCCACGCGGCGCTGGCGATGCACGAGCGGTGCTCGGAGCGGACCCTGAAGCTGCGCTACCACGGGCCGGTCGGCGACGCGGACCGCTATCTGAACCACCTGCTCAGCCCCCGCTTCGGCCGCACCCTCGCGGTACAGACCGCGTCGGGGCGCATCGTCGGCCTCGGTCATCTGCTGTGGGACGGCGACGAGACGGAGATCGCGCTGCTCGTCGAGGACGCCTGGCAGCGGCGGGGCATCGGCGGCGGTCTCCTCGCCCGGCTGGTGGCGATGGCCCGCGAGGCGGGCTGCGCGAGCGTGTACGCCGTGACGCAGGCGTCCAACACCGGCATGGTCGCCGCGATGCGCGGCCTCGGCCTCCCCCTCGACTACCAGATCGAGGAGGGCACCCTGGTCATCACGGCCCGCCTGGAGGGAACCCCTGTCGCGGCGGGACTGCCGTACGACGCCGATCGGATCGGGCTCCAGTAAGCCCCGCGCGGCCGGATCCGCCGAACCGGCCCCAGGTCAAGGTCCCCGGACACGGCGGGCGGCCCGGTGGGAACCCGCCGGGCCGCCCGCCGTTCAGGCCTCCCGCCTGGCCCGGGCGACGGCCCGCTCCCGCAACGCCCCGTCCAGGTCGGCCCACAGATCCTCGACGTCCTCCAGTCCCACCGACAGCCGCAGCAGCCGGTCGCTCACCCCGGCCTCCCGGCGGTCGTCGGCGTCGACGATGCGGTGGCTGATGGACGCCGGGTGCTGGATGAGCGTGTCGACGCTGCCGAGGCTCACCGCCGGGGTGATCAGCCGGACGCCGGCGATGACCTCGTGCGGGTCGCCGTACACCTCGAAGGAGACCATCGCGCCGCCGATGCGCGGGTAGTGGACGCGGGCCACGCGCGGGTCGGCGGCGAGGCGGCGGGCGAGTTCGGCGGCGTTCGCGGACGCGGCCCGCACCCGTACCGGCAGGGTCGCGAGGCCCCGCAGCAGCAGATAGCCGGCCAGCGGATGCAGGACCCCGCCCGTGGCGAACCGCACCTGCCGCAGCCGCCCCGCGAACTCCTCGTCGCAGGCCACGACCCCGGCCAGCACGTCCCCGTGCCCGCCGAGGTACTTGGTGGCGCTGTGCAGCACCAGCCGCGCCCCCTGCTCGGCGGGCCGCTGGAGGACCGGCGTGGCGAAGGTGTTGTCCACCAGCAGCGGCACGGACCCGCAGGCGTGGGCCACGGCGCACAGGTCGACCTCGGCGAGCGTGGGGTTGGCCGGGGACTCCACCAGCACCAGCCCGGTGTCCGGGCGCAGCGCGTCCGCGACGCCCGCCGGGTCGGTCCAGGTCACCTCCGAGCCGAGCAGCCCGGCGGTCAGCAGATGGTCGCTGCACCCGTACAGCGGCCGTACGGCCACGACGTGCCGCAACCCCATCGAGCCCCGCACCAGCAGGACCGCGCTCAGCGCGGCCATGCCGCTGGCGAACGCGACCGCGGCCTCGGTGCCCTCCAGACGGGCCAGCGCGGTCTCGAAGCGGGCCACGGTCGGGTTGCCCAGCCGCCCGTACACGGGCGGGCCGTCCGGCTCGGCACCGGTGGCGGCGAAGGCGTCGATGCGGGCGGCCTCGCCACGGCTGTCGTACGAGGGGTAGGTGGTGGACAGGTCGATCGGCGGGGCGTGCAGACCCCGCCGGGCGAGGTCGTCCCGGCCGGCGTGCACGGCCTCGGTGGCGAGTGCTCTCTGGGCGGTGCGTACGTCGTCGTAGGCACCCATGCTCGCGGTCTCCATGGACGGCAAGGGTGAACACGGAGCGGGTCACACGGCGCGTATCCCGTGCTACGTTCGGCCAGTGGCTGAATCTGTCGTACTGGATCCGGTGGATCTCCACCTGCTGCGGCTGTTGCAGAACGACGCCCGGACGACGTACCGGGACCTCGCCGCGCAGGTCGGGGTGGCGCCGTCGACCTGTCTGGACCGGGTGACCCGGCTGCGCCGCTCGGGCGTGATCCTCGGGCACCAGCTGCGGCTCGACCCGGCCAAGCTGGGGCGGGGCCTGGAGGCGCTGCTGTCGGTGCAGGTCAGGCCGCACCGGCGGGAGCTGGTGGGCCCGTTCGTGGAGCGGATCCGGGCGCTGCCGGAGTCACGGACCGTCTTCCATCTGACCGGGCCGGACGACTACCTCGTGCATGTCGCCGTCGCGGACATGGCGGACCTGCAGCGGCTGGTCCTCGACGAGTTCACGGCCCGGCGGGAAGTGGCGCGCGTGGAGACCCGGTTGATCTTCCAGCAGTGGGACTGCGGCCCGCTGCTACCGCCTTCGCCCACGGCTCAATCCGGGTGACGGCGAGCGGGCCGTCGTACCAGGATGGTCCGCATGTCACAGACCAACAGCCCGCTGCCCCGTCAGGTCGCCGACGCCTACGTCGACGAGCTCATCGCCCTCGATCCGATCACCGGCACGTTTCTCGGTGTGAAGGAGAGTTCCAGCCGCCTACCCGACACCTCCCCGGCGGGCCAGGAGGCGCTCGCTGAGCTCCAGCGGGCCACGCTCGCGCGGCTCGACGAGGCCGAGCGCCGCCCCGGCGCGGACAGTGACATCGAGCGCCGGTGCGCGCGGCTGCTGCGCGAGCGGCTCACCGCGGAGCTCGCCGTGCACGAGGCCGAGGAGGGCCTGCGCGCGGTCAGCAATCTGAGCTCGGTCGTCCACGCGGTGCGCCAGGTGTTCACCGTCACGCCGACGCAGTCGGAGGAGGACTGGGCGGCGATCGCCGAACGGCTCCGCGCGGTCCCGGCCGCGCTGGAGGGCTACCGGGAATCCCTGGCGCTCGGCCTGGAACGCAAGCTGTACGGGGGGCCGCGCGCCACCGCCACGTTCGTCGAGCAGCTCGGCGAGTGGGCGAACACCGATGGCACGGACGGCGAGGGACACGGCTGGTTCGAGCAGTTCGCCGCCGCCGGCCCCGAGGCACTGCGCTCCGAGCTGGACGCGGCGGCCCGCTCGGCCACGCAGGCCGTCGTCACGCTGCGCGACTGGATGCGGGACGTGTACGCGCCGGCCATCGAGGGCGCACCGGACGTGGTGGGCCGCGAGCGGTACGCCCGCTGGGTCCGCTACTTCAACGGCACGGACCTCGACCTGGACGAGGCGTACGCCTACGGCTGGTCCGAGTACCACCGCCTCCTGGGTGAGATGAAGACGGAGGCCGAGAAGATCCTGCCGGGCGCGGCCACGCCGTGGGTGGCGCTGGCGCACCTGGACGAGCACGGCACGCACATCGAGGGCGTCGACGAGGTGCGGCAGTGGCTGCAGTCCCTGATGGACGAGGCGATCGACGCGCTCGACGGCACCCACTTCGACCTCGCCGAACGGGTACGCCGGGTGGAGTCCCGCATCGCCCCTCCGGGCAGCGCCGCGGCGCCGTACTACACGCCGCCCTCGGACGACTTCGCGCGCCCGGGCTGCACCTGGCTGCCGACCATGGGCCAGACGCGCTTCCCGGTGTACGACCTCGTGTCGACCTGGTACCACGAGGGCGTGCCCGGCCATCACCTCCAGCTGGCCCAGTGGAAGCACGTGGCCGAGGACCTCTCCCGCTACCAGGCGAGCGTCGGCATGGTGAGCGCCAACGCCGAGGGCTGGGCGCTGTACGCGGAGCGGCTCATGGACGAACTGGGCTTCCTGACCGACCCGGAGCGCCGGCTCGGTTATCTGGACGCGCAGATGATGCGGGCGGTGCGCGTCATCATCGACATCGGCATGCACCTGGAGCTGACGATCCCGGACGACTCCCCCTTCCACCCCGGCGAGCGCTGGACGTCCGCGCTGGCGCAGGAGTTCTTCGGCGCGCACAGCAGCCGCCCCGCGGACTTCGTGGAGAGCGAGCTGACCCGCTACCTGTCGATGCCGGGCCAGGCCATCGGCTACAAGCTGGGCGAACGCGCCTGGCTGCTGGGCCGGGAGAACGCCCGCAAGCGGCACGGCGACGCCTTCGACCCGAAGGCCTGGCACATGGCGGCCCTCTCGCAGGGCTCGCTCGGGCTGGACGACCTCGTGGACGAGCTGTCCCGGCTCTGATCCCTCAGGTCAACGCCGGAAGCCTCCCTCGGAGTTGATGACCTGGCCGGTGATCCATTCCGCCTCGTCCGTGGCGAGCCACGCGATGAGGCGGGCCGGGTCGTCGGGCATGCCCCACCGGCCGGCGGGGAACATCGCCGCGATGGCCTCGTAGTCCTCGCCGGTCATGTAGTCCGTGTCCACCGGGCCGGGGTTGATGGTGTTCACGGTGACCGCGTGCTCGGCCAGGGCCGTCGACAGGGAACGGGTGATGGAGGCGAGGGCGCCCTTCTGGAGGGCGTAGGCGACCTCCCAGGGCATGCCGCCCGCGATGTCCTGGCCGGAGGTCATCATGATCACGCGCCCGCCCGGGGTGCGTGGCGGCAGCGCGGCCCGCAGCCGGGCGTACGCCTGGATCAGCAGGACCACGGAGCGGGTGTCGACCGCCCAGTGCGTGTCGAGCATCGCCGCGTCGATCTCGTCGAGGCTGCCGTCGTATCCGCTCTGCGCGTGGTTGGCGACGAGGATGTCGAGCCGTCCGCCGAGCGCCTCGGCGGCCCTGGCGACGAGGTCGGCGGGCGCGGCCGGGTCGGCCAGGTCACCGGGCCCGGCGACGACACGGGCCTCGGGGTCACCGAGGGCGCCGCGCACCGAGGCGATCACGTCCTCGATCCGGTCGGCGCCCCACGGCTTGGCGGCGTCGTGCGGCACGTGGTGGTGCAGATAGACGCTCGCCCCGTACGCGGCGAGCCGCCGGGCCACGGCGTGGCCGATGCCGCCACGCCGGCTGGCTCCGGTGACCAGGGCGGTCCGGCCGCGCAGGGGAAGGGGGTCACGGCGCAGTTCTTCGGGTGTGGGAGGTGGAAGCAGAGGCATGATCCACCATCATGGGCACCCGGCGGGCGCGGCGCACACGAATATCCACTGTCCACGGCTGCCCGCGGGCGCGGCGCGACGCACGCTCCTCTCCCCGGCTGTCCGCGGATGCGACACACGCTCATATCCACGGCTACCGGGGGGGGCCGCGACGCGCGCTCATATCCACGGCCGGTGGGCGCGAGGCACGCCCATTTCCGCGGCCGGTGGCGCAACGCACGCCCCACATATCCACGGCTATCGGCAGGCACGACACACGCCCATACCCACGGCCCGCGGGCGCGACACAAGCCCATACCCACGGCCGGCGGGCATGACGCACGCCCATACCCACGGCTATCGGTGGGCGAGCCGCCGCAGTTGTACGAGGCCCAGCCAGGCCTCCGGCCCGGGCCGGGCCTGGGCCGCGCGGACCTCGTAGCGGCCGGGCTCCAGGACGACGCGCACGTGGTCGGCGTGCGCGGAGTCGGTGCCGGGCCAGGCCGCGTCGAACAGCAGCACGGCGCCCGGCACCTCCCAGCGCATCTCCGGTCCCCACTCGGCGGAGTGCAGCGCCGCCGGCACGTTCGCCAGGAGTTCGTCCTCGGAGTCGCCGGCGCACCACCGTACGAAGGTGCCGTGCTCGGGCAGGAAGGCGGTCGAGGCGGGTTCGTCGCCCAGCACCAGGGCCGTGGAGTCGCCGACCGGGAGGAGTCCGACGTGCCCGTCCACCTCGCAGGCCCGGTCGTAGTCCGAGGCGGTCTCCTCACCGTCGGCGCCCGTCCAGAACGGCAGCACCGTCTCCGGCACGGCGATGAGCGGTCCGCCGCCCGACTCGACCCACTCCACCGCTCCCGGCTCCGCGTATCGCACCATGCGGCAGAACCTACAGGGCCGACTCTGTCGGCGGCGCCGCGGGTTCAGCAGCCGCAGTCGCCCGCGCCCACCGGTGCCGTGAGCGGGTCGACGTCCCGCCGTTCGCGTCCCTGCCAGGTCTCGAACTCGAAGCCCTCGCGGGCCCAGTACTCGAAGCCGCCGAGCATCTCCTTGACCTGGTAGCCGAGTTCGGCGAGGGCCAGGGCGGCGCGGGTGGCGCCGTTGCAGCCGGGGCCCCAGCAGTACGTGACGACCGGCACGGACCGGTCGAGGAACTGCTCGGCCTCCTCGGGGATGAGCGCGGTCGGCAGGTGGATCGCGCCGGGGATGTGCCCCTGGTCCCAGGCCTCGGTGGAGCGGGAGTCCACGACGACGAAGCCGGGGTCGCCGCCGGCCGTGAGCGCGGCGGCCACGTCGGAGACGTCGGCGTGGAAGGCGAGACCGGCGCGGAAGTACGCGGCGGCCTCGGCGGGGGCCGCCGGGGCGACGCGCAGGACGGGGTTCACGGTGATCTCGGTGGTCATGGCAGAAAAACTACGGCCGGTGACCGACTCCCTGAAGTGCTGTTCCACGGCCTCCCTCTTGATCTGCCGGGGATTTCCCTGCTATCCCTCGGGGATGACCGCGTATTCCCCGGACGCCACCGACTGGCGCATCCTCGACGTCCTCCAGCGGGAGGGCCGGGCCAGTTTCGCCGAGCTGGCCCGTGCCGTCTCCATGTCCGCGAGCGCGGTCACCGAGCGGGTGCGGCGCATGGAGGAGGCGGGGGTCATCCAGGGTTACGCCGCGGTGGTCGACCCCGAACGGCTCGGGTTGCCGATCCTGGCCTTCGTACGGCTGCGCTACCCGACCGGCAACTACAAGCCGTTCCACGACCTGGTCGCCGCGACGCCGGAGATCCTGGAGGCGCACCACGTCACCGGCGACGACTGCTTCGTCATCAAGGTCGCGGCCCGCTCGATGCGCCACTTGGAGGAGGTGTCGGGGAAGATCGGGGCGTTGGGCTCGGTGACGACGAGCATCGTCTACTCCTCCCCCCTGGCCCGCCGCCCGCTCGGCCGCTGACCTCAGCCGACCCCGCGCTGCCGCAGCACCGACCCCGACCGCCCCTTCACCACCTCCAGCTGCGCGTGGATCCGCCGCCTGAGGTCGGCGACGTGGCTGACGATGCCGACGCTGCGGTCGCGTTCCCGCAGGGAGTCGAGGACGTCGAGGACCTCGTCGAGGCTCTGGTCGTCGAGGCTGCCGAAGCCCTCGTCGATGAAGAGGGTGTCGAGCCGGACCCCGCCCGCCTCGTCCGTGACGACGTCGGCGAGGCCGAGGGCGAGGGCGAGCGAGGCGAAGAAGGTCTCGCCGCCGGACAGCGTCGCCGTGTCGCGCTCCCGTCCGGTCCAGGCGTCGACGACGTGCAGCCCGAGGCCGCTGCGGCCGCGCCCGGTGCGGTCGTCGGAGTGGACGAGGGTGTAGCGGCCGGACGACATGCGCCGCAGCCGTACGGTCGCGGCGGCGGCGACCTGTTCCAGGCGGGCCGCCAGGACGTACGACTCCAGGCGCATCCGGCGTTCGTTGTCCGCCGAGGTGCCCGCGGCGAGGCCGGCCATGCGGGCCACGCGGTCGTACTCCTCGCGCAGCGGCGCCAGGCGGCGTACCGAGGCGGCGGCCCGCGCGGAGAGCCGGTCGAGTTCGGCGCAGCGCCGGGCGGCGGCGTCGCGCGCGGAGGCGGCGTCACGTACCCGCTGCTCGGCCGCGGCGGCGGCCTGTTCCGCCGCCGTGAGGTCGGCGGGCGGCTGCTGGGCGGCGGCCGCGGTGTCGGCCTCGGCGAGGACGGCGCGGACGGCTGCCTCCTCGTTCTGCCAGGCGTCCAGGCGCCGTTGCAGGTCGCGGTGGGCGGCGTCGTCGAGGAGGGCGTCGGCCGCGGCCTGTGGGGTGTCGAAGCCGGCGCGGAAGGCGGCGTCGGCGAGCCGGGCGTCGGCGTCCTTCAGCCGCTGGGCGGTGTCCTCGGCGACGCGGGCGGCCTCCGCGGCGTCGGTGAGCCGTGCGGCCTGCCGCTCGAGCTGCGCGGCGCGCGTGGCGACGCTGTCCGCGCCGGCCCGGGCCCGGGCCAACTCCTCCTCGAGGGCGGTGGTTTCGCGCTCCAGCCGCTCGCGGTGGCCCACGCGGGAGGCGGCCCGGACGGCGGCCTGCTGCTGGGCGGCGATCCGCCGCTCGTGCTCGTGCTCGGCCTGCCGCGCCTGCTCGTGCGCGGCGTGCAGCACGGACGCCGCGTCGCGTGCCTGCGCGTACTGCCGTTCCAACTCCTCGACAGCTTGGGCGAGTTGCTCGGTGGGCGTGTCTCCGGCTTCGGCGGATGCGGCGGCCAGCGCCTCCCGTACGGTGCCGAGGCGGCGTTCGTGCTCGGCGCGTTCTTCCTCGGCGCGCTGGTAGGCGGCCAGGGCGCGGTCCTCCGCCTCGCGGTCGACGTGCCCGGCGACCTTGCGGGCGGGGGCCGGGTGTTCGGTGGCGCCGCAGACGGCGCACGGCTCGCCCGCGGTGAGGTTCGCGGCGAGTTCGGCGGCGATGCCGTTCAGGCGCTGTTCCTTGAGGTCCAGCCAGTGCTGCTTGGCCTTCAGCACCCGCTCCCGCGCGAGGCGGGCCTGCTCGGCGGCCTGCTGCGTGTCGTCGGCCAGCTGGTCGCGCATCCGGGCGGCCCTGAGCCGCTTCTGCGCGGGTTCGCGCTGGACGGCGAGCTGTTCGGCCCTCGTCGCGGCGTCCTGGGTTGCCTCGATACGCTCCTGGAGGCTCGCGCGGGTCTCCTCCCATCCGGCGAGCCACGCCTGCGCCTCCGCCAGGACGTCCTCGTCGGCGCGCTCCTGACGGTCCAGGTCGGCGCGCTCCGCGACGAGTTCGGCCAGCCGCCGCTCGGCCCGGCGGGCCGACTGCAGTCCGCCCAGTTCCTCGGCGGCCCGGCGTGCGGCGGCCGCGAGCCCGGCCGCGCCCGCGTCGGCGAAGGTCTCCGGCAGCAGGGCACGCGCGCGTGCCTCGGCGGCGCCGGGCCGCCGGTCCTCGGTGTCGGCGGCGTCCCAGCAGTCCAGGGCGGGCGCCACCGCCTCGGCCTTCCGGGCCCGCTCCATCCGGGCCTGCGCCTCGCGGTACGCGTCGGCGCGCGACTGCAGGAGCCGCGCCCGCTCCTGCGCCTCGGCGAACCTCCGTTGCAGCCGCGCCAGTTCGCGTACGTCGTCCAGGGCCCGGTCGGCGGCGGCCTGGGCGGACTCGGCGGCGGTCAGGCGGCAGTGGGCGATGGTGAGCTGTTCGCGGGCCGTGCTGCGGGCGACGGCGGCGGCGCTCAGCACGGCCTCGGCCAGGCCCGGCTCGCCCGGGGTCAGCTCCGGCAGCTCCATGGCCTCGCCGGCGGCCTGCTGCATGCGGTGCGCGTCGGCGAGCAGCGCGGCGTCCCCGTCCCGCACCTGGGCCTCGGTGCCGCGCCGGCGCTCGGCGAGGCGCTTTTCGACCTCGGCGAAGCGGCGGGTGTCGAAGAGGCGGCCCAGCAGCTTGCCGCGCGCCTCGGCGTCGGCGCGCAGGAACCGCGCGAAGTCGCCCTGGGGCAGCAGCACGACCTGGCAGAACTGCTCCCGGCTCATGCCGAGCAGCTGCGTGATCTCCTCGCCGATCTCCTGGTGCGAGCGGCTGAGGTCCTTCCAGGCCCCGGCCGCCGCGTCGTACTCGCGCAGCGCGCTCTGGGCCTTGTCGAGCGTCGTACCCGAGCCGCGCTTCTTGGGGCGCTCCCAGGGCGGCTGCCGGGTGATCTCCAACCGGCGTCCGGCGACGGTGAGTTCGAGGGTGACCTCGGTGCGGGTTCCGGGCGTGGCGTGGTCGCTGCGCAGGCTCATGCCCTGCCCGCTCTGCCGGGCGCCAGGCACGGAGCCGTACAGCGCGTAGCTGACGGCGTCCAGGACGGAGGTCTTGCCGGCGCCCGTCGGCCCGTGCAGCAGGAAGAGTCCGGCTGCCGACAGTGCGTCGAAGTCGACGGTCTGGGACCCGCCGAACGGCCCGAAGGCGGTGATGTCCAGCCGGTGCAGCCTCACCGCGCCACCTCTCGCACGGCCTCGTCCGCGCGCACCGCGTCGAACGCGTCCCGCAGGACGGCCTGTTCGTGCGCGTCGGGTCCGGCGCCGCGCACATGGGCGACGAAGTCCTCGGCGATCTGCTGGTCGCTGCGGCCCGCGAGCCGCCGGGCGTACGACACGTCGGGGTCCTCCGGCGCCCGCTCCGGGTCGAAGAGGAGGCTGAGCGTGTGCGGGAAGCGCTCGGTGAGCCGGGCCATGGGGTCGGCGGGACGGATCGGGTCGGTGAGCGTCGCCTCGACCCACGCCTCCTCGTGCCGCGCGAGCTGCGGATCGGCGAGGAGCTCCTCCAGCGTCCCCCGGATCCGGGCCAGGGCACGCGGCACCGGGCAGTCGACGCGCTCGGCGGTGACGGAGCCGTCGGCTGCGAGGTCGACGAGCCATATGCTCTTGCGGTGGCCGGCCTCCGAGAACGAGTACGGCAGCGGGGAGCCGGAGTAGCGGACGCGCTCGGTGATGGTCTGGCAGCCGTGCAGATGCCCGAGCGCCACATAGTCGACGCCGTCGAAGACTCCCGCGGGCACGGCCGCCACCCCGCCGACGGTGATGTCGCGCTCGCTGTCGCTGGGCTCGCCGCCGGTGACGAAGGCGTGCGCGAGGACGACGGACCGGGTGCCGGGTGCGCGTGTGTCGAGGTCGGCGCGGACCCGGTCCATGGCGGCGGCGAGCACCGCCTCGTGCCCGGCCTTCGCGACGCCGAACTCGTCCTTCACCAGGGCGGGTTCGAGATACGGCAGCCCGTAGAAGGCCACGTCGCCGTGCGGGTCGGACAGCACCACGGGGGTGCCGCACGCCGACGGCTCGGTCCGCAGGTGAATTCCCGCGCGCCCGATCAGCCCGGCACCGACGCCCAGGCGGCGGGCCGAGTCGTGGTTCCCGGAGATCATCACGGTGGGCACACCGAGGTCGGCGAGGCGGTGCAGCGCGTCGTCGAACAACTCGACCGCGGCGAGCGGCGGCACCGCCCGGTCGTACACGTCTCCCGACACGACCACCGCGTCCACCTCGCGCTCACGCACGGTCGTGACGAGATGGCCGATGAACTCGGCCTGGGCACCGAGCATCCCGACCCGGTGGAACGGCCGGCCGAGATGCCAGTCGGACGTGTGCAGCAGCCTCATGATCCCCGAGACTAACGGCCGGGTCTGACATCACGTGCGCTTACTCCCGTATCGACGGGATCGACCGTATCGATCCGTCATACTCCGCGGCACATATGCCCGTTATGCACGCTTCACCCGGATCCATGCACGGTTCACTCGGACCCTCACGCGTCCCCGTACGCCTCCCCGCCCAGTTCGAACCCGGCCGTCCCCGCCGTGACGTCCGCGAGCCAGGCGCGGAAGGCGTCCACGTCGGCGTCGGGCAGGCCGATCTCGAGCGTGACGGCCTCGCCGTAGCGCACGTCCCGCACCTCGCGCCCGGTGGCGCGCAGGTCGCTCTGGACCTTGCCGGCGCGCTGGTGGTCGACGGTGACCGTGGCCAGCCGGAACCGCCGCCGTGTGATCGTTCCGAGGGTGTCCAGCGCCTCGCCGACCGCTCCGCCGTACGCGCGGATGAGCCCGCCCGCGCCGAGCTTGACGCCGCCGTAGTAGCGGGTGACGACGGCGACGACGTACCGCATGTCGCGGCGCAGCAGCATCTGGAGCATGGGGGCGCCGGCGGTGCCGCCGGGCTCGCCGTCGTCGCCGGTCTTCTGGACGGAGGCGTCGGCGCCGATGACGTACGCCCAGCAGTTGTGGGTGGCGTCCGCGTGCTCCTTGCGCACGCGCGCGATGAAGTCCCGCGCCTCCTGCTCCGTGGCCGCCGGGGCGAGCGCGCACAGGAACCGGGAGCGGTTGACCTCGGTTTCGTGCACGCCCGCGCGGGCGACCGTGCGGTACTCGTCCTGCATCCGACCAGCCTATGCGCAGCCCACGGGACGGGCCGGTCCGGCTACCGCTTCTTCCCCCGGGGCACGGCCACCGACGTCAGCAGGGCCGCGCCGGGGGCGAGGTCCCGCCAGTCGGCACCGCGCCAGGACAGCACGGCGATCGCCGAGGTCGGGAACTTCGTCCGGACCCGCTCCAGCGTGTCGTCCAGGCCGTCCCCGGCCAGCTCCAGGACCAGGTCCTCCAGGCCCGGGTTGTGCCCGATCAGCAGCAGTGTGTCGACCTCGGCGGGCACCTCGTGCACGACGGCCAGCAGGTCGGCGGCGTCGGCGGCGTACAGCCGCGGGTCGTAGCGGACCGGCGGGGGCGTGCCCCACTGGGCGGCGACGAGTTCCCAGGTCTGGCGGGCGCGCACGGCGGTGGAGCACAGGGCGAGGTCGGGCAGGCAGTCGGTCTCGGCGAGCGCGCGTCCGGCCGCCGGGGCGTCCCGCAGCCCGCGCGGGGCGAGCGGGCGCTCGTGGTCGGCCACGCCCTCCGGCCAGGCGGACTTGGCGTGCCGCAGCACGACCAGGCGGCGCAGCGGGCCCGCTCCCGCCCGCTCGATCACGCCCGGGCTCCCAGGTCGCGGGTGAGGTCGAGGCCGAGGAGCCGGTCGGCGTAGGCGTACGTCTCGAAGCGGGCGCCGTCCGGCAGGTCCGGCTCGGTCTCCACCCGGCCCAGGACGCGCAGCACTCCGGGTGCGTCCAGGTCGTTCTCCCAGGCGGTGCGGAGCTGTCCGCGCACCTCCTCGGGGACCGGCCGCGAGGGTTGGTGCGCCCAGGCCGCTACCGCGCGGCGCCAGCGGACCAGGGTGGCGTCGGCGTCCCCCAGGGCGGCCGCGTCGAGCCGCACCGGTGTGTCCCGGCGCCGGGAGAGCAGGGCCAGGCGCAGGGCGGTCGGGTCGACACCGTCGGGCACACCCGGCGGGCCCGGTGCCGCCGGGTCGACGGGCGCGACCGCGATCCGGACACCGTCGGGCTGCGCACCGCCCTCGGCCACGACGTGGAGGACCTGTGCCCCGCCCGGCCCGGCGCTGACGTCCCGGCTGTCCTGGAAGGGCCGGATGCCCAGGGCCGCGGCGTTCGCCCGCAGCTCGGCCTCCTCCCGCTCACCGGTCAGCAGGGCCCACACCGGTGTGCCGCCGAGTTCCAGGGCCCGCACGAGCAGGTCGGCGACGAGCAGCACACGCAGGTTCGTGGTGTCGAAGCCCGGCGTGTGCACCTCGACGCGGGTCAGGCCCCGGCGGGCGGGGGCGGCGTCGACGAGCTCGCCGGTTCGGGCGTCGGTGATGCGCAGCACGAGGTGAGCGTAGGCGGGTGGGTGGGCCCACGCGGGCATGTCGGGTGTTTTGCGGCCGCCGTGGCGGGTGCCGGCCGTGAACGGGCGTGCGGCGACGCTATGCCCCGGGGTCCGCCACGGTTCCCAGGAACCGCACGTGCGGCCGCCCCTCCGCCCCCTCCCGGGTGACGGCCGCCCGCACCCCGTACACCTCGGCGATGAGCCGCTCAGTGAGGACGTCGCCCGGAGTGCCGCCCGCCACGACACGTCCCTCGTGCAGCACGACGAGCTGGTCGCAGTACATCGCGGCGAGGTTGAGGTCGTGCAGGGCGACGACGGTGGTGACGGGGAGCCCGGTGACCAGGGTCAGCAGGTCGAGCTGGTGGTGGATGTCGAGGTGGTTGGTGGGTTCATCCAGGAGGAGCTCGCGGGGTTCCTGGGCGAGCGCGCGGGCGATCTGCACCCGCTGGCGTTCACCGCCCGACAGGGTGTCCCAGGGCTGGTCGGCGCGGTCGGCGAGTCCGGTGCGCTCCAGGGCGTCGCGTACGGCCCGCTCGTCGCGCGCCGAGGCGGGCGTCCAGGCGCGGCGGTGCGGGACGCGGCCCAGGCGCACGACGTCCAGGACCGTCAACTCGACCTGGGCGTCGACCTGTTGCTCGACCACGGCCAGGCGGCGGGCGACGGCGCGGCGGGGCACATCCGCCAGCGGGGTGCCGTCGAGCGTGACGACGCCGGCCGTCGGCGCGAGCAGCCCGGCCAGCAGCCGCAGGAGCGTGGACTTGCCGGAGCCGTTGGGTCCGAGGAGCCCGACGGTGGAGCCCGGGCCGGGCGCGAGGGACACACCGTCGAGGATGAGGCGGCCGTCGGCGCGGCGGCCGACCCGGTCGGCGCGGAGCCCGGCAGGTGACGCCTCGGCCTCCACCGGGAGGACGTCGGTCATCGCAGCCTCTCCGTCCGGCGCACGGCACGGATTGCGGCCGGCCATACGCCGGTCATCGCACCCTCCGCGTCCGATACAGCACCAGCACGAACGCCGGCACCCCGATGAGCGACGTCACGACCCCCACCGGCACCTCCTGCGGATCGAGGACGGTGCGGGCCAGGGTGTCCACCCACACCAGGAACACAGCACCCGCCAGCGCGGCGACCGGCAGCAGCCGGACGTGACCGGGCCCGACCAGGGCACGGGCGGCGTGCGGCAGGACGAGCCCGACGAACCCGATCGCCCCGGCCGAGCTGACCAGCGCGGCCGTGAGCAGGGCCGTGGCGCACAGCAGCACCAGCCGGGTACGGGCGACGGACACTCCCAGGGCGGCCGCCGCCTCCTGGCCGAAGGCGAAGGCGTCGAGGGTGCGGGCGTACGACAGGCACACCACCAGCGCCACGGCCAGCACGCCCAGGCACAGCCACACGTCCGTCCAGCCGGCGCCGCCGAGCGAGCCGAGCAGCCAGAACAGCACGCCCCGGGTGGTCTCGGCGTCGGCGGCGGTCATCACGACGAAGGAGGTGAGCGCGGAGAACAGCTGCATGGCGGCGACACCCGCCAGCACCACCCGGTCGGTGGTGCCGCCGAGGGTGTGGCTGAGCAGCAGGACCAGCGCGAAGGAGACCAGCGCGCCCAGGAACGCCCCCGCGGGCACCGAGACGGCCCCGCCGCCCACGCCCAGCACGACCACGACGACCGCACCCGTCGACGCGCCCGACGACACACCCAGCACGAACGGGTCGGCGAGCGGGTTGCGCAGCAGCGACTGCAGCACCACGCCGCACACGGCGAGCCCGGCCCCGCACACGGCCGCGAGGAGGGTGCGCGGCAGCCGCAGCTGCCATACGATGCCGTCCCTGATCGGCGTCAACTCCGAAGCGCCCAGGCCGAGATGGGCGACGACGGTCGACCACACCTCCCCGACCCCGATGTCCGCCGGACCGATGGTGATGGCGACGGCGAGGGAGGTGGCCAGGAGCAGAGCCCCGGCCGCACCGAGCGCCACCCCGCGCACGGTCACTTCACGAGCCCGAACTCACGTAGTCCCGCGGCCACGTGCTCCACGCCCTGGACCGTGCGGATCGTCGGGTTCATGGCCTGCCCGCTCAGCAGCACGTACCGCTTGTGCCGGACGGCGTCCATGTTCCTCGTCACGGGGTCGGACTCCAGGAAGGCGATCTTCTTCGCCGCCGACTCGGCGGTCTGCGACTTGCGGGTCAGGTCACCGATCACGAGCACGTCGGGGTTGCGGTCGGCGACCGTCTCCCAGTTGATCTGCGGCCATTCCTCGCGGGTGTCGTCGAAGACGTTCTTCGCGCCCAGGGCGCGGGTGATGACGCCGGGCGCCCCGCAGCAGCCGGCCATGTAGGGCGACTCGGAGTTGGCGAACCAGTACAGGAGGGTCACGTCCGAGGCGTCGATGCCCGCCGTGGCCTTCGCCATGCGCCGCTCCAGGGAGGCGACGAGCTTCTCGCCGCGCTCCTCCACCCCGAACACGGCGGCGAGGTCGCGGACTTCGCCGTACACGGTGTCGATGTCCAGGGCTTCGTCACGCGCCCCGTCGCCGTCACCGGTGTTGTCCTTGCCCGCGCAGTCGGACGGCGAGACGTACGTCGGCACGCCCAGCTTCTCGAACTGCTCCCGCGTGGCCACACCGCCCTTGCCCAGGGTGGAGACGAACGACGCGGCGACGAAGTCGGGGTCGGCGTCCAGGACCCGTTCGAAGGAGGGGTTGTCGTCGGCGAGGCGCGGCACGCGCGCGTTCGCCTTCTGAAGTCCCTTCAGCACGGGGTCGGTCCAGGTGGCCGTCCCCGCCAGGCGGTCGGCGAGGCCGAGGGAGAGCAGGATCTCGGTGGTGCCCTGGTTGAGGGAGACGGCGCGTTCCGGGGGCGCGTCGACGCGTACGGTGCGGCCGCAGTTGTCGAGGGTGACGGCGGCCTTCGTACCGGCGGCGGTGGTGTCGCCGCAGCCGGTCAGGAGCAGGGAGCCGGCCGCGAGCAGGGCGGCGGCGCGGGCGGGTCGCGCGAGGGGCACGGAATCGTCCTAGGTCGTCGAGGGCTCGAACGCGGAGCCCGGTCGTACGGTGCTCCCCCGCCGTGCGTCGGCCGCGGGGGCTGCCAGCAGGTCTTCGGACTCGGGTTCCTCCGGAGGGGGCGCCTTCCCGGAGGACTGTCGTCCTCCAGTGGCCGAGGCCCCGCCCGTCCCCCTCACCGCTGCGCGTCAGTTCCGGATTCACACCGGATTCCCTGACCCACGTACATGGGTTCGACTGGCCTCGGCAAGCTATCACGGCGGGCGCGGGGAATCACCGGGCCCCGTGCGTCGTTGTCCGGACGACAGCTCTTCCCCATGTCCCATCCCGAGGAGGCCGACGGTGTACGGCGACGAGGCAACGGTCCGCAAGATCCTCACCGGGCTCGGCGACACCTGGGCCGTGGTGGGCCTGTCGTCGAACCAGCGGCGCGCGGCGTACGGCGTCGCCGATGTGCTGCAGCGCTACGGCAAGCGCATCGTGCCCGTGCACCCCAGGGCGGAGACGGTGCACGGCGAGCGGGGATACGCCTCGCTCGCGGACATTCCCTTCGAGGTGGACGTGGTCGACGTGTTCGTGAACAGCGACCTGGCCGGGAAGGTCGCGGACGAGGCGGTCGCGAAGGGCGCCAAGGCGGTGTGGTTCCAGCTCGGTGTCATCGACGAGGCCGCGTACGAACGGACGCGCGCGGCAGGACTGGAGATGGTGATGGACCGCTGCCCGGCGATCGAGATCCCGCGGCTGGGCTGAGGCCTGGGACTTAACGACTCCCTCATTGCCGTGTACAGGAATCCTGAAGCCCTTTCCAGGAAATCCCCGCATCCGGTCAAATGCACGGCAACGGCCTTCTGCCTGCCGGCAATTCATTCCTAATCTGACGGCCTCTTGCTCACTGAACGCTTTTGTTCATTTCATGAGGGGCCCCTGTGGAAATGGTAAGCGTCGACCAGGCAGTGGCGGGGGCGAAAGGGAGGCCGGGCGGGCTGCGACGGGACGTCGGGCTGATCGGGCTCATGTGGGCCTCGGTCGGTTCCATCATCGGGTCGGGCTGGTTGTACGGCGCCGAGAAGGCGGTCGTGGCGGCCGGTCCGGCGGCGATCCTGTCGTGGGTGATCGGCGCGGTGGCGATCGTGCTGCTGGCGCTGGTGCACGCGGAACTCGGCGGCATGTTCCCGGTCGCGGGCGGCACGGCCCGCTATCCGCACTACGCGTTCGGCGGCCTGGCCGGCATGTCCTTCGGCTGGTTCTCCTGGCTGCAGGCGGCGACCGTGGCGCCGATCGAGGTCGAGGCGATGATCGGCTACGCCGGGCACTGGCACTGGGCGCAGGGCTTCCAGCACGCCGAGGACGGCACGCTGACGATGAGCGGGTTCGTCGTGGCCGTCGTCCTGATGGCCGTGTTCGTCGTGATCAACTTCCTCGGCGTGCGGGTGCTGGCGCACACCAACAGCGCGGCCACCTGGTGGAAGGTGGCCGTGCCCCTCGCGGCGATCTTCATCATCGCGGCGGGCAACTTCCACCCGGGCAACTTCACCGAGCACGGATTCGCTCCGTTCGGCGCCAAGGGCGTGCTGACCGCCATCAGTTCCAGCGGCATCATCTTCGCCCTGCTGGGCTTCGAGCAGGCCATCCAGCTGGCGGGCGAGAGCCGCGACCCGAGGCGGGACCTGCCGCGCGCGACCCTCGGCTCGGTCGCCATCGGCGCGGTCGTCTACGTCCTGCTCCAGATCGTGTTCATCGCCGCGCTCCCGCTGAGCTCCTTCGCGCACGGCTGGGCGAAGCTGGAGTACCCCGGGAGCAGCGGTCCCTGGGCGGGCCTGGCGACGCTGCTCGGCCTCGGCTGGCTGGGCGTGGTGCTGTACCTGGACGCGGTGGTCTCCCCCGGCGGCACCGGCCTGATCTACACCACCGCCACCTCCCGCGTCTCCTACGGCCTGGCCAGGAACGGCTACGCGCCGAAGGTCTTCACCCGCACCGACGCGCGCGGAGTGCCCTGGTTCGGGCTGATCGTCGCCTTCGTGACCGGCGTGGTCTGCTTCCTGCCCTTCCCGAGCTGGCAGCAGCTGGTCGGCTTCATCACCTCGGCGAGCGTCCTGATGTACGCGGGCGCCCCGCTGGCGTACGGCGTCTTCGCCGACCGGCTGCCGCACCACGAGCGCCCCTACCGCCTGCCCGGCGGCACGGTGATCGCGCCCCTGTCGTTCGTGGTCGCCAACCTCATCATCTACTGGTCCGGCTGGGACACCCTGTGGCGGCTGGGCGTGGCGATCGTCCTCGGCTACGTACTGCTCGGCGGATACGCCTGGTACGCCGTCCGCCGCCGCCTGCCGAACGCGCCCCGGCTCGACTTCAAGGCCGCCCAGTGGCTGCCCGCCTACCTGCTGGGCATGGGCGTCATCTCCTGGCAGGGCGGCTTCGGCGGCCAGGGCCACATCGGCCTGTGGTGGGACATCCTGGTCGTCGCCGTCTTCTCCCTGGCCGTCTACCACTGGGCGAAGGCCTCCGCGCCCCGGCCCCGGGAGATCGAGCGGAGCATCGAGGAAGTCGTCGTCGCGGACCTGCCCGCGCACTGACACCCGCCGCATAATGAGCCGGTGACTGACATCACTCCCCACCCCGACTCGGCCGCCCCGCAACGCTTTCCGGTCGTCGTCGTGGGCGCCGGCCCCGCCGGGCTCACCGTCGGCAACACCCTGCGGGCCGCCGGCGTCGACTGCCTGGTCCTGGAGACCGAGACCCGGGAGTTCATCGAACAGCGGCCCCGCGCCGGGGTGATCGAGGAGTGGGCCGTGCGCGGCCTAGAAAAGCGCGGCCTCGCGCGGAACCTGCTGGACCGGGCGCAGCTGCACAGCGCGTGCGAGTTCCGCTTCGGCGGGGAGACGTACCGGTTCCCCTACGGGGAGCTGACGGGATGCCATCACTTCGTCTATCCGCAGCAGTTCCTGGTGACGGACCTGGTACGCGAGTACGCGGACGTACGGGGCGGGGAGATACGGTTCGGCATACGGGACGTGCGGGTCCACGACCTGGACACCGACCGTCCGTCGGTGTCGTACACCTGCCCCGAGACGGGGCTGCGGCAGGTCGTCACCTGTGACTTCGTCGCGGGCTGCGACGGGGCGCGCGGCGTGACGCGGGCCTCGCTGCCGCCGGGGCGGGCGCGCATCGCGCGGCACGACTACGGCATCGGCTGGCTGGCGCTGCTCGCTCAGGCGCCGCAGTCCTCCGACTCCGTGCTGTTCGGCTGCCACCCCAGCGGATTCGCCGGGCACATGCCCCGCAGCGCCGAGGTGACCCGCTACTACCTCCAGTGCCCACCGGGCGACGACCCGGAGAACTGGCCGCACGAGCGCGTCTGGGCGGAGCTCCAGCAGCGGCTCGGGGCGGCCGGTGTCCCGCCCCTGACGGAGGGGCCGCTGATCGAGAAGCGCGTGCTGGACATGCACGACTACGTGGTCGAACCGATGGCGTTCGGGCGGCTCTTCCTGGCCGGTGACGCGGCCCACCTCGTCGCGCCCATCGGCGCCAAGGGCATGAATCTCGCCCTGCACGACGCGTTCCTGCTCGGCGACGCGCTCGTCGCGCACCTCCACGGCGGCGACGCGAGCGGGCTGGACGGCTATTCGGAGGCGTGTCTGCGGCGGGTGTGGGACTACCAGGAGTTCTCGCACTGGCTGTCCGAGCTGTACCACGGGACCGCGTCGGGCGATCCGTTCCGCGCGGGCACCACGCTGGCCCGGCTGCGCCGCCTGTTCGCCTCGCCCGCAGCCGCTGCCGCCTTCGCCGAGCAGTACCTGGGCACCGCGGCGCACTACTGACTCAGTCGTGCGGGGGCCGGTCGGTGAGCCGGTGGTCCGCCACGTTCAGCGCCTCGTCCACCAACCGGCGCAGATGGCCGTCGCGCAGTGAGTAGATCACCCGGCGGCCCTCCTTGCGGGTGTCCACCAGCCCCGCCAGCCGCAGCCGCGCCAGGTGCTGGCTGACGGCGGGCCGCGCCGCCCCGCACACCTCCGTGAGCGTCGTGACGTCGGCCTCGCCCCCGGTCAGGGCATGCAGCAGGGCCAGCCGGGTGCGGTCGCCGAGCAGGGCGAGGAGTTCGGCGGCGAGCGCGAACTGCTCCTCGCCCGGGGTGCGCGGGTGCGCATCGTGCGCAGGTGACAGGTGCATGCGTGCGCTCATACGCACATAATGGCGTCGTGGGCATCGCACGTCCACCTCCGCACACCGGAAGGGGAGTCACGTGAGCGACCGGCACCAGCACGAGCACCCGGACGGGCACCGGCACGAGCACCCGGACGGGCACCGGGAAAGGCGCCGGGACGGGCACCATCACCACCACTCCCCCACCGGCTTCCGCCACCGCCTGACCCACCTGTTCACGCCCCACTCCCACGAGACCGCCGACAAGCTCGACTCCGCGCTGGAGTCCTCGGCCCGCGGGATGCGGGCGCTGTGGGTCTCCCTGGCGGTCCTCGGCGTGACGGCCCTGGCGCAGGCGGTCGTGGTGGCCGTCTCCGGCTCGGTGGCGCTGCTCGGCGACACGGTGCACAACACCGCGGACGCGCTGACCGCCGTACCGCTCGGGATCGCCTTCGTGCTGGGCCGCCGCGCGGCCACGCGCCGCTTCACCTACGGCTACGGGCGCGCCGAGGACCTGGCGGGCATCGTGATCGTGCTGACGATCGCCGCGTCCGCGGTCTTCGCGGGCTGGACGGCGATCGACCGGCTCCTCGATCCGCGCCCCGTCGAGCACGTCCCGGCGGTCGCCGTCGCCGCGCTCGTCGGGTTCGCGGGCAACGAGTGGGTGGCCCGCTACCGGATCCGCGTGGGCCGCGCGATCGGCTCGGCCGCGCTGGTCGCCGACGGACTCCACGCCCGTACGGACGGTTTCACGTCACTGGCCGTGCTGCTGAGCGCGGGCGGCGCCGCGCTGGGCTGGCAGCTGGCCGACCCGATCGTGGGGCTGGCGATCACGGCCGCGATCGTGCTGGTGCTGCGGGACGCGGCGCGCGAGGTGTTCCGGCGGGTGCTGGACGCCGTCGACCCGGCGCTGGTGGACCGGGCCGAGCGGGCGCTGGCCGACGTCGCGGGGGTGCGCGGAGTGGGCGAGCTGCGGCTGCGCTGGATCGGTCACCGGCTGCGCGCGGAGGTCGCGGTCGTCGTGGACGGCGACGCGACGGTACGCCAGGCCCACCGCATCGCCGTCGACGCCGAACACGCCCTGCTGCACGCGGTACCGCGCCTGACCGCGGCCCTGGTCCACGCCGACCCGGAACCGGTCCCGGGCGAGGCGGACCCGCACCTGGCCCTCGCCCACCACGCGGCGGCGTAGGTCAGGCGATCCCCAGTCCCTCGAGGACCACCGCGCCGGGCAGTTCCGCGAACGCCTTGCCCGGCACCAGCAGCTTGCCGCGCCGCCGGCCGCTGCCGACGAGCACGTACGGCAGGTCGACGACGGCCGCGTCCACCAGCACCGGCCAGCCCTCGGGCAGCCCGATCGGCGTGATGCCGCCGTACTCCATGCCGGTCTCCCCCGTCGCTGTGTCCATCGGGGCGAACGAGGCCTTGCGGGCGCCGAGTTGGCGGCGTACGACACCGTTGACGTCGACCCGGGTGGTGGACAGCACGACACACGCGGCCAGCGTGGCCTCACCACCGCGCTTGCCCGCCACCACCACGCAGTTCGCGGACTTCTCCAGCAGGTCCCGGCCGTAGTGCTGCACGAAGACGGCGGTGTCCGCCCACTGCGGGTCGGTCTCGACGTAGAGGATCTGGTTGGCGGGCACGCTCCCCCGCCAGTGGCGTACGGCGTCGGCGACCGGGCGCGTGAGCTCGTCGAGGCAGTCCGGGGCGGGGGTGGCGTGGTGGAAGTCTCCGATCGGTGCGCGCATGCCCGCACGCTAACACCGGCGCCACGGCCGCCGGGGCCGGTGTCAGCGCACCGGGGGCACCGAGACGGCCATGACCATCTCCATCGGTTCGTCACCGTCGTTGCCGTAGGTGTGCGGGGCGTTGGCCTCGAAGGAGGCGCTGGCCCCGGCCGGGACTCGGTACTCGACGCCGTCGACGGTGAGCGTCAGTACGCCCGCGGTGACGTGGAGCAGCTCCACCGTGCCGGTGGGGTGCGGGTCGGAGGAGCTGTTCTCGCCCGGCATCAGCCGCCACTGCCACATCTCCAGCGGGCCGGGCGCCTCGGTGCCGGCGAGGAGGAGGTTGTAGCTGCCGGCGTCGGTGCGCCACAGCCGTACGGCCTGCTCGGCGGGGACGATGCGGACCTTCGGGCCCTGCTCGTAGTCGAGGAGGGAGGTGATGCTGACACCGAGCGCGTCACCGATCTTGACGACGGTGCCGAGGCTGGGGTTGGTGCGGGCCTGCTCGATCTGGATGAGCATGCCGCGGCTGACGCCGGACCGGGCGGCGAGCACGTCCAGGGTGAAGCCGCGCACCGCGCGCCAGTGCTTGACGTTGCGCGCCAGGGACTGGGTCAGCAGGTCGAGGTCCGACACATTCCGTCCAATATTATGAATGACACAGTTCAATGAAATGAACTATGGTGAGGTGCACCTGATCGTTCACTGAACTGTACTGCGAGGCGACGACTCCATGACAGCACTCTTCGCCCTGGCCACCAGCCTGCTGTGGGGTCTGGCCGACTTCGGCGGAGGGCTGCTGACGCGGCGCACGCCCGCGCTCACCGTGGTCGTGGTCTCGCAGTCGATCGCCGTCGTGGTGCTCGGCGCGATCGTGGCCGGGACCGGCGGCTGGAGCGAGGCGGGCCCGCAGCTGTGGTTCGCGGTGGCCGCCGGTCTCGTCGGCCCGGTGGCGATGCTCGCCTTCTACAAGGCGCTCGCGCTCGGTCCGATGGGCGTCGTCTCGCCGCTCGGCTCGCTCGGCGTGGCCGTCCCGGTCGGGGTGGGCCTGGTGCTGGGCGAGCGGCCGGGGGTGCTGCAGTTCGTCGGCATCCTGGTCGCCGTCGTCGGCGTCCTCCTCGCGGGCGGCCCGCAGTTCCGGGGCGCCCCCGTGCAGCGGCAGGCCCTCGTCCTCACGCTGCTCGCGGCGTTCGGCTTCGGCGCGGTGATGGCCCTGATCTCCGCGGCGTCGACCACGCTCACCGGCCTGTTCCTCGCCCTGTTCGTGCAGCGGGTCACCAACGTCGCCGCGGGCGGCCTGGCGCTGTACGTCTCCGTGCGGCGCGGCTGTGCCGCCCTGCCCGCGGAGGGCTTCCCGTGGCGCGCGCTGCCGACGCTGGCCTTCGTCGGCCTGGCGGACGTCGCGGCCAACGGCACGTACGTGGTCGCCGCGCAGCACGGCCCGGTCACCGTGGCCGCCGTGCTCGCCTCGCTCTACCCGGTGGTGACGGCGCTGGCCGCGCGGGGCTTCCTCAGCGAACGGCTGCGGGCGGTGCAGGCCGCGGGCGCGGGCCTCGCGCTCGTCGGGACGGTCCTGCTGGCGACCGGCTAGGGTCTGCCGGGAAAGTGCTGGTCACAGCCACTCGTCGAGGACTGCGACCGGCACGGTCGCCTCGCGGCGGACGGCGAGCTTGTCGTACCTCGCGGCCACGGCCCGGTGGCGCTTGAGCCGTCCGTAGCGTTCCGGCACATCTCGCCAGGGAGCACCGGTCCGGGTCCGCCACCGTATGCCGTCGATCAGTTGCCGCCGCGTCCACACCGGCGGACGGCCCGGCCTGATGCCCTGCGTTCTCCGAGAGGCCGACGGCGGTCCCCCATGTGGCGGGGATCACGTTGGGGGGAAAACCTGCGGCCCGGCTCGGGCGTCTAGCGGGTGTGAGATCAGTCAGGGCAGCGCTGCACGAGTTGGACGAGGAGCGTCTCGTCCGGCTTGTGGCAAAAGGCGACCGTGCCGCGTTCGAGGAGCTGTACCGGCGTACGTCGCCGTGGCTGGCGGTGCGGCTGCGCCGCCGGTGTGTGGACGAGCAGGTCGTCGCCGAGGTCATGCAGGAGACCTACTTGGCGGTGTGGCGCGCGGCGGGTGCGTTCGCCGGGGCCGCGGTCGGAGGGACGGCCACTGGTTGGCTGTGGACGATTGCGGCGCGCCGCCTGGTCGACGCGTTCCGGCGCAGGGCTCACCACGCGGAGCCGCCGCCGGCCGCCGCTGTGCCCGACGCGGCGCCCGCCGCCGAGGAGGAGGCGCTCGCGGCGACCGTCGGCGGTGATGTCGGGGACGCGCTGCGGTGCCTCGCGCCGGAGCTGAGACAGGTACTGCAGGCCATGGTGCTCGACGGGCTGTCCGTCCGGGAGACCGCGGTCCTGCTCGGGCTGCCCGAAGGCACGGTCAAGACCCGTGCCCGCCGGGCCCGGATCGCGATGCGGAGGGCGCTGGCATGAGTGTGGAACATGTGTCGATGCGGATCATCGACGGTTACGCGCGCGGCGGCACGGACCTCGCCGCCGACGAGGTGTGGGCCGTGGAGGCCCACCTGGAGGCGTGCCGGGTGTGCCGTGACCGCCTGTCTGCCGCTGTCGGTGCCGAGGTGCCCGCCGTGGCGTCGCTGGTCGACACCGTGTGGTCCGGCCTCGAACCCCACGTGGCGGTCACCGCCACGATGCCGCGCGGACGGCGCTGGTCGGCGCGGCTGTCGAGATGGATGACGCCCACGATGGTGCCGTGGCTGGCCATGGTCGTGGGCGTGACGCTGCTGGCCCTGCTGCTCGACCTGGTCGACACCGGCTCCGGCGAGGTGTCACTGGTGCTGCTGCTCGCGCCGGTCCTGCCCGTGCTCGGCGTCGCGGCGTCCTGGTCGCGCGGTCTGGACCCGGCATACGAGCTGACGGCCTCGGTGCCCAGGGCCGGGCTCTATCTGGTGCTGCGGCGCACCGCGTCCGTGCTCGGCGTGGTCATCCCCGCGCTGCTGCTGGGCGGATGGGTAACGGGGGTGATGGTGGCTCAGTGGCTGCTGCCCTGTCTGGCCTTCACCTCGACGACCCTGGCGCTCGGCGGTGTCGTCGGTGTGACCCGCGCCGCCGTCGCGCTGGCCGCCGTGTGGGCTGCCGTGGTCGTGGCGCCGACCCTGGCCACCAGCCGTACGACCTTCGCCCTGCAGGCGGGCGCTCTGCCCGTGTGGGGGCTGATCCTCGCGCTCGGCATCGGTGTCGTGAGCGCCCGCAGGGGCGCGTACTCCGTGCTGGGAGCCCATCGATGACCATCGGAAAGGAACACCACATGACGTCCGCGGTGAGCGCGGCCGACATCGCACCGACGGCCTACGCCTGGGAGATCCAGGCCACCGGGCTGAAGGTCAGGGTCGGCAGGAAACGGATGGCCGTCGACGGCCTTGACCTGTCGCTGGGCACCGGCGTACACGGCCTCCTCGGCCCCAACGGGGCGGGCAAGACCACCCTCATCCGGACGCTGGCCACCGTACTGCGCCCCACCGAGGGCACCCTGGAACTGCTCGGGGAGTCCGTGGGCGGCATGGGCGAGCACCGTGCGCTGCGCCGCCGGATCGGCTACCTGCCGCAGGAGTTCGGCTACTACAAGCGCTTCACGGTGCGCGAGTTCGTCGAGTACATGGCGTGGCTGAAGGAGGTGCCCAAGGCGGACATCCCCGCGGCGGTGCAGCGCGCCGTCGAGCGGGTGGGTCTGGCGGACCGCGCCGACGAGAAGATGAAGACCCTGTCGGGCGGCATGGTGCGCAGGGTCGGCATCGCCCAGGCCATCGTCAACGACCCGGCGATCCTGCTGCTTGACGAGCCGACGGTCGGCCTGGACCCGGCGCAGCGGCTGCGCTTCCGCGAGCTGCTGCAGGAGTTGGGTACGGACACCTGCGTGCTCGTCTCGACCCATCTGGTGGAGGACGTCGCCGCCGCCTGCACCGACGTGGTGCTCTTCGCCGAGGGACGACTGGTCTTCCAGGGCCCTCCGGACGAGCTGGCCTCGGTGGGCGGCCCGGAGCACGTGGGGGACAGCCCGCTGGAGCGCGGCTACTCGGCGCTGCTGCTCAACCCCGAGCGGGGAAGGGGCACTTGGTGAACATCCGTGTCCTGCGCATCGAGCTGAGGCGCTCCGTCGCCCCGTGGGCCGGCGCCGTGGTGCTGGCGCCGGCGCTGACGTTCCTGTGCCTGCTCTCCGGAGAGTGGCGGACGAGCACCACGGCGTGGACGGCCCAGTGGACGTCCATGGCCCTGTGGACCCGCACCCTGCTGTTCTACCTGTGGCCGCTCGCCGTGGGGCTCGGGGCGCTGCAGGGCCTGCGCGACCACCGCTCGAAGATGTCCGAACTGCTGACGAGCACACCGAGGCCCGCCCGGCACCGCGCCGCCATGCTGGCGGGCACGACGGCGATCACGCTGGCCTCGGCCTTTGCGCTCCTCGTCCTCGTGGGCGGGGTCCAGGTGCTCGCCAACACCGAGTACACGCACCTCGGGTGGCTGCCGATCTCGCTGGTGGGGGCACTCTCTCTCGTCGCGGGGGCCGTACTGGGAATGGGGGCCGGGCGGGCCCTGCCGTCCGTGCTCACCCCGCCCGCGCTGGCCATGGGCGCCTTCGTGTTCACGGCCCTCATGCACATGTCGTTGGGCCGGACGGAGACGGCCACGGCGCAGGGGCTCCCGGTCACGGAGCCGAACCGGATCTCGCTGCTGTCACCGGCGGTGCAGGAGGTGCGCGACGTGCTCGTCACGCTCTCCGCCTCCGTGCACGTAGGGCAGACGATCTGGCTGCTCGGCATGGCCGCGACCGGCTTCGCGCTGCTGGTCGCCGCGACCCCGCGCGCCCGGCTGATCGCCCTGACGCCCGTCCTGGCGGGCGCGGTGATCGCCCTGCTCGTCCTCCCCTCCGACCCGCGCCGGATGTATGTCGTCGACGAGGCGGCCGCGGAGTTGGTGTGCGACGGCCCGGTGTGCGTGACGAGGACGCAGCAGGCGCGACTCGCCGACCTCGCGGGTCCCGGTAAGGAGGCGCTGCGCCTGCTGCACGATGCCCTGGGCGGTCAGGCGCCGGTCTCGGTCCGGGAGAACACCGCCGTGCTGCCGGAGGGCGCCACGCCGCAGTGGGCCCGCGAGACCGTGCTCTTCGACTTCGACGACGACATCATCTCCGCCGCGAAGGGCGAGGAGCTGACCTCGGCCCTGATCGCCAAAGGCATGGTGCCAGGGTGCTCCCCCGTCGGCTGGAGCGGCTTTGGGGGAGATGATTACGCGCGGACCGTCGCGGTGGGCTGGGTCCTCGGGGACCTCAGGCCGCTTCCCGGCACCTTGTCAGCAGGTTGGCGCCGCGAGGTCGACGCCGAGACCCGCCCGGTGTGGAAGGAACTCAAGGCACTCCCGCGGGCCGAGCAGCTCTCGCGGATCAACGCGATGCGCGCCGCCGCGCTCTCCTGCGAGGGGGACGCGTTCGACGTGCTGTCCGGCGGTGCGTCCCGGTGAGATGGCTGACGCTGTACGCGCGCTCGCGTCAGGTACCCGCGTCGCTCGCCGCGGTGGTGATCAGCGCGGTGGCGGGGTGGGCACTCGCCCGGGGTGTGGGCGAGGGGGCCGGTGATCCGCGGCTGCCCGTGCTCGTCCTCGCTACGGGGGCGATGGCAGCCTCGATCGGGCTCAGCGGGCAGGACCTCGCGCTGGACCGGACGGCCGCGATCCGCTGGGTGCCCCGCAGAGCGGCGCACGTGCTGCTCGCCGGCGCGGTCGTCGGCATGGTGCTGCTGACCGTGCAGGCGATGGGCGAGGACATGGCCACCACCGCGTTCGTCGTCCGGGACAGCGCGGGTCTGATGGGACTGGCCGCCCTGGGCGCAGCGCTCTCGGGCGGCCAGTACGCATGGACGCTGCCGTTCGCCTGGCTCTCGTTCTCGTTCTTCGCCCCGCCCCCGACGAGTGCGCCGACACAGGTGGCGACCTGGATGCTGCTGCCGCCCGGCACGGCGGCGGGCACCTGGACGGCCCTGGTCCTCGCGGTCACCGGCACCGCTGCCTACGCCGTCGCGGGACCGAGACGGTAACCGGACCGGGCCACCGCCACTGGCCGCTAAGCGTTGGACGGGCCCGACCACTGGGACGGCGGCGGCGCTGCCCACGGCCGTAGCCACGCATACCGCTGACGGATGTGAGGCCGCTCCGCTTGGACGCTGAAAGTCACTCAGCGGTGGTGAGCGAACGAAGGTCAGCGTCCAGCATGCGGATCAACTCACCAACCCGTCCGCCGCCACTCGGCGCCGCCGGGAAGCGTTTGAGCACGTCAATGACGACTGGTGTGGCACGATGCACCGTCTGCTCGATGCTTTCGGCACCAACGCTCCGATCGTCGCCGGCGACGAGTTCGGCCGCTCTGGCCGCGTAAGCGCCGGCTCCGAGGATGTGCTTGACCTGGGTGGCCTTGGCCAACGGATGCAGGTAGGCGGCGCCTGCCGCAGACATCGCAGCCCACGCTGCCTCTCGGGCAGCCGCAGTGTCCGCGTCCTTGGCCGCTTTGAGGGCCGCTGCTGCTGTGTCGCGCAGAGACTTCCCGCGTTCGCCGCCCCGAGCGAACTCCCACGCGGCATTGACAGCGTCTCGAGGCCGCGAGTCGTCCGGCTGATCGGCCTCGAATACCTCAAGCGCCGCCTCAGCACAGGCCGCGGCGAACGCGGCGATCTCACGAAGGTCCTGCCTGCTCAGAACGATCTCGCTCGCGTCCCCTGTCATGGGTTCCATCTTCCACGATTGCGCTGGACCGCTGGGGTCAGTTGCGAAAGTGCCGCTCACAGCCATTCGTTGAGGACTGCGACCAGCACGGTCGCGGGTACGGCTGAAGTGCACTGTTGCACCGGGCCCGTTCGCAACCCCCTCCCGCGGCCGCGACACCCTGCGGGATGGGACTTACGAGGCCAACTGCTCCTCTGCGTGGTGACCAGGGTCGGTCGCTCTCATGCCACGTTCGGGCTGGCTGATCTCGGCCCACACCGCGTCGAGGGAGAGGCCGAGGACGTCAGCGATCGCCGCGATGGTCGGGAAGGCGGGGGTGGCCACGCGGCCTGTCTCGATCTTCCGGAGGGTTTCCGGTGAGACACGTGCGGCAAGCGCGGTATCGAGCATCGAGCGCTCCCCCCTGGCCCGTCGCAGGAGGGCACCGAGGCGCTGTCCGCGTTCGACTTCTGCGGGAGTGAGCGGCAATCTGACCATGACCCCGATTCTAATACCGGTACAGTATGGCCGGTATAATTATTGGTTGCGCGGGAAGGGCGCTGCATGATCGAGATCCTGAACCCCACCTTGCTGGCCCGAGCAAGAGACACAGGCGCCCTGGTCGCTGACATCCTGCAGACGCTGAAGAGCCGCAGCACGGTCGGCACGAACCTTCTGGACATCGACCGGTGGGCCAAGGCCATGATCGTCGGCGCCGGAGCTACGTCCTGTTACGTCGACTACGAGCCATCCTTCGGACGCGGCCCGTTCGGCCACTACATCTGCACGGCCGTCAACGACGCCGTGCTCCACGGGCGGCCATACGACTACATGCTCGCTGACGGCGATCTGCTGACCCTCGACCTCGCCGTCTCCAGAGGCGGAGTCGCTGCAGACGCCGCCATCAGCTTCATCGTGGGTGACGCAAGGCCCCCGGAAAGCGTCGCGATGATCAATGCGACCGAACGCGCGCTAGCCGCAGGGATCGCCGCTGCCGGGCCCGGGGCTCGCATCGGCGACATCTCCCATGCCATCGGCACAGTCCTCAGCGAGGCGGGGTACCCGATCAACACCGAGTTCGGAGGTCACGGCATCGGATCGACGATGCACCAGGACCCGCACGTTTCGAACACCGGACGGCCGGGCCGTGGGTACAAACTGCGCCCCGGGCTGCTGCTGGCACTGGAGCCGTGGGTCATGGCGGACACCGCTCAACTCGTCACTGATGCCGACGGGTGGACGCTCCGAAGTGCGACAGGCTGCCGGACAGCACACAGTGAGCACACGATCGCCATCACTCACGACGGAGCCGAAATTCTCACCTTGCCGAAGCAGGCGCAGCCGTGAGGTGGGACCCTCGTGTTCCTCTTCTCCAAGCACCCCGCGGGCATGTGAATGGTCCAGGTCCAGGGCCTGTCGTGGCAGTGGATCTCGATCGTGGATGATCAGGCACTGTGGGGCGTGGTGATCTGACGAATGGCCAGTGGGCCTGGCTCGAGCCGTTGTGCCGCAGGGCATCAAGCCGGGCCGTCCGCCGGTGTGGACGCGGCGGCAACTGATAGTAGGCATACGGTAGCGGACCCGGACCGGTGCGCTGTCGAGCAGGGGCAGGAACCACTGTCCCGAGGCGGACGGCGGCCGACGTTCGACAAGACCGCCCTAGGCCAGGATCTCAGGACTCGCGCTCCAACTCGGCGAGGGTGCCGGGCCGTCCGGCCGTGGCACTGCCATCCAGTTCGGCGAGCCTGGCCGCCGTCTCCTCGTCCAGCTCCGACAGCGCACGCAGCTGCTCGGGGGTGACGCCCTCGGGTATCGGCACGGGCGCCGGGGTGCGCAGCGGCGGCTGCCAGCCGTCGGCGGGTGTCCAGCGCCGTACGACCCGCGCGGGCGCGCCCGCCACCACGGCGCGGTCGGGCACCGTGCCCCGGACCACCGCACCGGCGGCCACCACCACGTTCCGCCCGATGCGCGCGCCCGGCAGGATCACCGCCCCGGTGCCGATCCAGCAGCCGGGGCCGATCTCCACCGGCTCCATGCGCGGCCACTGCTTGCCGATCGGCTCGTGCGGGTCGTCGTAGGAGTGGTTCGTCGACGTCACATAGACGTACGGCCCGAAGTAGCAGTCACTGCCGATGGTGACCGTCGTGTCGGCGATGACATGGCTGCCGCGGCCCAGGACCACCCCGTCGCCGATGCGCAGGATCGGCTCCGGGCCGAGGTCGAGGCCGGGCATCAGCCCGGCGGTGAGCGTGACCTGTTCGCCGATGATGCAGTGGGCGCCCAGATGGATCCACGGTTCACCGAAGACCGTGCCGAGCGGGAAGGCGAGCCGGGTGGCTTCGCCGATCGAGCCGAAGCGGAGGCGGCCGGGGTTCTCCGCCGTCACCGAACCCGTGCGCTGCACCCAGGCCCAGCCCGCGTGGACCGCGCGCTGCGCCACTCGGCGTCGCCAGGATGAGAACGTGTTCTTGCGCTTGGGCACCCGCTCACCGTACTCAGCCCGGGCCGCGGGCATGAGGCGGGAGGTCTGTGATCTTCGCCCCACCGGGTGGCGTACGGTGCGGTTGTCCACGACGTCGGGAGGCGGACAGACATGGCACAGCGGGCGTTGATCACGGGTATCGGCGGCAGGGAACCGAAGGTGGACGACGGGGCGTTCGTGGCCCCCACGGCCTCGGTGATCGGGGATGTGACGGTCGGCGCGGGGGCGAGTGTCTGGTACGGGGCGGTGCTGCGCGGGGATGTCGAGCGGATTTCCGTGGGCGCCGGCAGCAATGTGCAGGACAACTGCACGCTCCATGCCGACCCGGGGTTTCCCGTGACGGTCGGGGAGCGCGTCAGCATCGGGCACAACGCGGTGGTGCACGGAGCGACCGTCGAGGACGACTGCCTGATCGGTATGGGGGCGACGGTGCTGAACGGCGCCGTGATCGGCGCGGGTTCGCTGGTGGCCGCTCAGGCGTTGGTGCCGCAGGGGATGCGGGTTCCTCCGGGGGTCTTGGTGGCGGGGGTTCCTGCCAAGGTCAAGCGGGAGCTGACGGAGGAGGAGCGGGAGGGCATCACTGTGAACGGCACCATGTACGCCGAGCTGGCGAAGGCTCACCGGGAAGCGCATGGGGTGCGGGGGCAGTAGGCGGTCTGCGCGTGGTGTGTGGCTGCTCGCGCGGTTCCCCGCGCCCCTTGCAGGGCGTTCTACTCCCCGGCGGGAACAGCTTCTGCCTGCCGGGGTGCCGTCTGCGCCTTCTTTGCCTTGCGCTTGAGGATCAGCATCGAGGTGAGGCCGACGAGCACCGCCGCCACCAGCCCCAGCCACGAGAACCGCTTCAGCCAGGACTCGGCGACGATGCCGACGTAGTAGATGACCGCCGTCGTGCCGCCCGCCCACAGGATGCCGCCGAGGACGTTGGCGATGGCGAACTTCCAGTACGGCATCCGCAGCACGCCCGCGAGCGGGCCCGCGAAGATGCGCAGCAGGGCGACGAAACGACCGAAGAAGACCGCCCACATGCCCCACTTCTCGAAGGACCGCTCGGCGGTGGCGATGTGCCCTTCGCTGAAGTGCCTGGGGAACTTCCCGCCGAGCCAGGCGAGCAGCGGGCGTCCGCCCCTGCGGCCGATGGCGTAGCCGATGGAGTCGCCGATGATCGCGCCGGCGGTGGCACAGGCGCCGAGGACGACGGGGTCGATGTCGCCGTGCTGGGAGGCGAGCAGCGCGGAGGAGACCAGGATGATCTCGCCCGGCAGCGGGATTCCCAGGCTCTCCAGGCCGATGACCACTCCCACCAGCGCGTAGACGGCGACCGCCGGTACGGTCTCGAGCCACTCCTGGACGTGCAACGCCGGTTCCTCCGATTCGCGCCCCTGCATTCCCGTTCACGCGCCGTGCTCCGGCGCACGGACGGGAGCCTACCGGGTCACAAGACGGTTCCCGCGCCTCAGGCGTTCCAGCTCCACTCCGCCACCTCGGGCAGGTCGGTGCCGTGCTCACGGATCCAGGCGTGGTGGCGGGTGCGCGCGTCGGCCATCCGCTGCCGTACGGCCGCGGCGCGCACCGCGAGGCCGGGCACACGGTCGATGACGTCCATGACGAGCCGGTAGCGGTCGAGGTCGTTGCGGACGACCATGTCGAAGGGCGTGGTCGTGGTGCCGGACTCCTTGTAGCCGCGCACATGCAGGTTCTGGTGGCCGGTGCGGCGGTAGGCGAGGCGGTGGATCAGCCACGGGTAGCCGTGGTAGGCGAAGATCACCGGCTTGTCGGCGGTGAACAGGCCGTCATACGCGAAGTCGTTCATCCCGTGCGGGTGCTCCTCGCGGGGCAGCAGCCGGGCGAGGTCGACGACGTTCACGACGCGCACGGCGAGGTCCGGCAGGTGGCGGCGCAGCAGCTGGGCGGTGGCCAGCACCTCCTGGGTGGGCACGTCCCCGGCGCAGGCCAGCACCACGTCCGGCTCACCGCCGTTCTCGGTGCCCGCCCACTCCCAGATGCCGGCGCCGCGGGCGCAGTGGACGCGGGCCTCGTCCATCGACAGCCAGTCGAAGCAGGGCTGCTTGCCGGCCACGACGACGTTGACGTGGTCGCGGCTGCGCAGGACGTGGTCCGCCACGGACAGCAGGGTGTTGGCGTCCGGCGGGAGGTAGACCCGGACGACCTCGGGGCTCTTGTTGAGGACGTGGTCGACGAAGCCGGGGTCCTGGTGGGAGAAGCCGTTGTGGTCCTGCCGCCACACGTGTGAGGTGAGCAGGTAGTTGAGGGAGGCGATGGGGGCGCGCCAGGGCAGTTGCCGGGAGGTCCGCAGCCATTTGATGTGCTGGTTGACCATCGAGTCGACGATGTGCACGAACGCCTCGTAGCAGGAGAACAGCCCGTGCCGGCCGGTGAGCAGGTAGCCCTCCAGCCAGCCCTGGCACAGGTGCTCCGACAGGATCTCCATGACCCGGCCGTGCGGGTCGAGGTGCTCGTCGACGTCGAGGGTCCCGGCGTGCCAGGCCTTGCCGCTGGCGTCGAAGACGGCCTGCAGCCGGTTCGAGGCGGTCTCGTCCGGGCCGACCAAGCGGAAGTCCCGCCGGCCGGCGGTGTCCTTCATGACCTGGGCGAGCAGGTCGCCGAGGACCCGGGTGGGCTCGTGCACGGTCCTGCCCGGCTTGTCGACGGGTACGGCGAAGTCGTCGAGGGGCGGGATCGGCAGGTCACGGACGAGCAGCCCGCCGTTGGCGTACGGGGTGGAGCCCAGCCGCCTGCTGCCCTCGGGAACGCAGGCGAGGACGTCGGCGACCGGCCGGCCCTCGGCGTCGAACAGCTCCTCCGGCCGGTACGACCTCAGCCAGTCCTCCAGCTGCCGCAGGTGCTCCGGGTTGTCGCGCACGCCGGCCAGCGGCACCTGGTGGGAGCGCCAGGTGTTCTCGACGGGCTCGCCGTCCACCTGGTCCGGGCCCGTCCAGCCCTTGGGCGTACGCAACACGATCACCGGCCAGTGCACGCGCTCGGTCACACCGTCCTCGCGGGCCGCGCGCTGCACGAAGGCGATGCGGTCCAGCGCCCGGTCGAAGGCCTCGGCCAGCGCCCGGTGCACCTGGGCCGGGTCGTCGCCGCTCACGTGGATCGGCTCGTGGCCGTAGCCGCGCAGCAGCGCGTCGAGCTCGGCCTCCGGGAGGCGGGACAGCACGGCCGGGTTGGCGATCTTGTAGCCGTTGAGGTGGAGGATCGGCAGGACGGCGCCGTCGTGCACCGGGTCGAGGAACTTGGTGGAGTGCCAGGAGGCGGCCAGCGGGCCGGTCTCCGCCTCGCCGTCACCGATCACGCAGGCGACCAGCAGATCGGGGTTGTCGAAGGCGGCTCCGTAGGCGTGGGCGAGCGAGTAGCCGAGCTCTCCGCCCTCGTGGATCGAGCCGGGCACCTCCGGCGCGACGTGGCTGGGCACGCCGCCGGGGAACGAGAACTGCTTGAACAGCCGCGCCATACCCGCCGCGTCCCGTGTCACGTCCGGATACGTCTCGCTGTAGCTGCCCTCCAGCCAGGAGTTGGCCAGTACGGACGGACCGCCGTGGCCCGGCCCCCAGACGCACAGCGCGTCCAGTCCCCGTGCCCCGATCACGCGGTTGAGGTGGGTGTGGACGAGGTTCAGCCCGGGCGAGGTCCCCCAGTGGCCCAGCAGCCGCGGCTTGATGTGCTCGGGCCGCAGGGGCTCGGTCAGCAGCGGGTTCGCCAGCAGGTAGATCTGGCCGGCCGACAGGTAGTTGGCGGCCCGCCAGTGCGCGTCCAGGGTGCGCAGCTCCTCGTCGGTCAGTGCCGTCCGGCTGTCCTGGTGCTGTGCCTCGGGCATGGGTGACTCCGTGGGTCGTCGTGGTCGTCGACGAGGAGTAACCAGTTTCTTCCCGGCCGATGCCCGTATGCGGCCCGACAGCGGCATGTGGCGCAATCCGGGCACCAGCCCGGCGGGCCCACCACCGGGTGACCGCGTACCGAAACCGCCCGCCCGCCGACCGGCGACGGCGGGCGGTCCGGGACGGCCCGGACTACGGGCGCAGGACGGCGCCGACCGTCGTCACGGCGGTGTTCGCAGCGGAGGCCGCGGCCTGCAGCACGTCGCTCGCGGGCACGTCGCCACCGGGCGCGTCACGACCGGCCGTGTCGCCGTCCCCGTCGGCCGCCCCGGGCCCGGCGTCGCCGCAGCAGCCGACCGGCGCGAACCGCTTCTCGAACCGCTGCGGCCGCTCAGCGGGTTCCGTCGGCGCCGCGGGCTCCTCGGGCGCGGGCACGTGCGGGGCTCCGTCGTACGGCTGAGCCTGCTCGGGGCCGCCGCTCCCCCGTGGTCCGCCCTGCCCCCGGCTCTCGTGTTTCTCCCCCGCGTCGCCGCCGGGCGAGAGTCCCGCTTCCAGCGCCCAGCGCTGCGCCGCGGATCCGTCCCGTCCGGCGACGACCGCCATGCGCCCCTCCCCGGGGGCGACGACCCGTCCCTTGCCGTCGCGGAGCAGGAGTTCCCCGCGCACGGTCAGGTCGTAGCGCACCACCCCGGCGTGCACCAGGCAGCCGGTCAGGAGGACGGCCCTCGCGTCGGTGTCGGAGGCCAGGCACAGGGTCGGGTCGGCGGCGCTGCGCACCAGGCCGTCGTCCTGGTACGACCACTGCTGGGACCCGGCGGACGAGCACGCCGCCAGCACGATCCGGGCACCGGCCTCGGCCCGGCCACCACGGGCGTCGAGGCACCGGCCGGCGTCGAGGCTGCGCAGGCGCCCGCGCGCGATCTCGGCGCGGTCGGCCGCGGAGGCGGCCGACGGGGATCCGGCGACGGGCGGGTGCGCTGCGGCGGGACCGGGACGGACGGAGTGGCCGCTCGGCGCTCCCCAGGTGGCGGGGGGAGCCGCCTTTCCGCCGCGCCACCACGGCCCGGCCGTGAGTCGAGATAGCGGCGGACGCCCCAGCCGAGCACCGTCTCGGCGAGCAGGACGTCCAGATCGCCCTCGAAATGGCCGAGTTGCTCGGCGGCCTGACGGCAGTACCGGCAGGCCATGAGATGCCGTTGGACATCCGGCAGCAGCGCTCCGCCGCGGCGCATCGGAACATCGAGGAGACGGTTGTAGAAGCGGCATTCCTTCGTCGGCGCGAGTTCCCGGTGGGCGCGTACACAGCCCGCCCGGAATTGTTCGCGGGCCTGCTCCAGCGCGGTCGACGCGGTACGGGAGTCCACTCCCAGCAGAGCAGCCGGTACCGATATCGGTTCGGCCTCCACCTCCGTGTGCCACAACAGGCATTGTGAGGCGCCCGGAAGAGCCAGGAACGCGCGCTCGGCGAGGAGTCGCCTTTCGGGTGTTCCGGGCCGTGCGGCCCGCAGTCCGCGCGCTCCGACGGGTTTACGGAGTTCCGGCAGTACGGCACAGACGCGGTCGTCGGCGGCCCACTCCCGGACCGTGTCCCGCACGGCCGCGAGCAGCTGCGGGCGCAGGGCGCCGCCGGCCGGCCGGGCCAGTACGCGGTGGAAGGCGGCGGTGGCCGCCATCCCCGCCGACCACCCGGCGGAGGCCAGGCAGATCACGGCGTACTCGTAGGCGGCCCGCCAGTGCCGCCCCAGCAGCAGCGCCAGGGCGCGGGGGCCTTCACCGGGTGCACCGGCCCGGGCGAGGAGATCGGGGTCGGATTCCTCCCGGACCACTCCGGGGCGGGGCGGGTACGGCGGGCGTGGGGGGTGAGGGGATTGCACTGAACCATTTCCTTCCAGCCGCAGGACGGCATGCGAAATGCGCGTCCGTCGGAAAGCAGGTGCCTGATTGGTGCATACCTATGCCGCGTCAGATGGGGGGGGACCCGGCTGCAGGGGCCGCTCACTTTCGCACAAGCGACTCACGGAAAACAAGGAGTTCGAATGACCCAAGTTCAAAACGCCGAAATTTCAGAAAAGTTACCGGCGGTACCCGTACCCATTTTCGAAAGACCGGAGGCGACAGATGCCAACTTGTGTGCACACGAAGGTGGTTGGTCCACGAAATCCCCCCCCCGTTATGTTCTTCGCGGTTCCGCAAGGGGACCGCTGGCCTCCGGGCCCGGCATGACTGTTGCCCCCTGTCGAAGGGATGACCTGGGGGGTGGTG